>CANBNK010000001.1 GCA_947371015.1 Acetobacteraceae bacterium
CGTTCTGGCAGAACAGCTGCGGGCCGTTATTGCCGGACCAATGCCGCACGCAGCGGCGCACCGCCTCGGCCAGCCGGGCATGGCGGGCAAAGACGTTGTCCAGCCCCTCCTCCTCCAGCCGCAGCCGCAGCGATTCCTGCAAGCCGTAGCAATAGCTGGTCGGCACGGTGCCGACGAAGCTGCGGTGCCGGCGCGTCATCATCAACGTCCAGCTGAGGTAGTGCTTGGGGAAGGTACTGGCCGCATGCGCCGCCATGCCCTTGGCCGAGACACCGGTGAAGGACATGCCGGTCGGCAGCATCAGCCCCTTCTGGCTGCCGCCCACGGCGCAATCCACGCCCCATTCATCCATGCGGAAATCGAAGCTGCCGAGCGAGGAGATGGTATCCACCAGCAGCAGCGCCGGGTGGCCCGTGCGGTCCAAAATCTTCCGCACCTCCTGCACCGGCAGCGACATGCCGGTCGCGGTTTCGTTGTGCACCACGCAGATCGCCTTCAACGCGTGGCCCTCATCGGCCCGCAGCCGGGCTTCCAGCACGCCGAGGTCCACGCCCAGGCGCCAATCGGCGGCCAGCTTCTCCGGCTTCAGGCCCAGGTCGGCGGCCATATGCGCCCAGCCTTCCGAGAAGAACCCGGTCTCGATCACCATCACCGCGTCGCCGGGCGAGCACAGGTTGACCAGCGCGGCTTCCCAGGCGCCGTGGCCGGAGGCGGTGTAGAAGAACACTTCCGATTGTGTCTTCAGCACCTGCTTCACGCCCAGCACCACGCGGTCATAGACCTCAAGGAAGGCGGGGTCGTTGAAGTCGATGGTGACATGCGCCTGGGCGTGCAGCACCGAATCCGGGATGTTGGTCGGACCGGGATTGGCGAAGAACTGGCGGCCGCGCGGCTTCGGCGTGGTCATGGTCGGCTTCCCCTCGATTTGGCCGGCACTATCATCCGGCTTCAGCCGCTTGCCAACAGCCCCGCCTGCCGGATCAGCTGCGTCAGCGTTACCCGGTCCCGCGCCACCAGGGCAGCAGCCTCGGCGGCGCTGCCGACCACCGCGTCGTTGCCGGTCTGGTCCAGCCGGGACCGCACCGTGGTATCACTGGTGGCGTGGCGGAAGGCGGCGCCGAGCCGTTCCACGATGGGCGCCGGGGTGCCGGCGGGGGCGAAGATAATCATCCAGGTGGAGAGGTCGTAGCCCGGCAGCACCTCGCCAATGGCCGGGGTCTGCGGCAGGTTCGGCCGCCGCCGCGCGCCGGTAACGCCGAAGGGGCGCGCCCCATTGGCGAAGGCCGGTTGCAGGCTACTCTCGCTGATGATGGCGGCGTCGATCCGCTGGCCGATCAGGTCGCGCGCCGCATCCGCCCCGCCGCGATAGGGAATGTGTTCCAGCCGCACGCCCGCCAGGTGCTGCACCAATTCGCCCATCAGGTGGCCGATATGGGCGATGCCCGGCGTGCCGAAGGTCACCTCGCCGGGCCGCCGCCGGGCCTCGGCGAGGAATCCGCGCAGGTCTTCGGCGGGGAAGTCCTTCCGCACGCCCAGCACATAGGGCGCCTGGGTGATCTGCGTGACGGGCACCAGCGTGCTGTAGTCCAGCGGCAGCCCCTTGTGCGCGGCCGGCAGGGTGATGCTGGTGACGCCTTCCACCAGCAGCGTGTAGCCGTCCGGCGGGGACTGCGCGACATGGGCGCCACCCAGCGCGCCAGAAGCGCCGGTACGGTTCTCGATGATGAGCGGCTGGCCCAGCGCCTCGCCGACCTTCTGCTGCAATATCCGGCAGCAGGTATCGGCCACGCCGCCGGCGGAATACGCCACCACCAGACGCACCGGGCGGTTGGGAAACCCCTCCTGCGCCAGCGCCGGGGTGGCCAGCGCGGCGCCGAGCAGAGCCCGGCGCGGGATCACGGCCCGCCCCGCTCGCCAATGTCCCACCACAACCCGGCCATGATGCCCAATCCCTCGCGCAGCAGCGGCGCCAGAGCGTGCTCGTCCGGGCCGTGCTGGTTGCAGCCGGGGTAGCTGTTGGGAATCCAGATGGCCGGCGTCCCCAGCACGTCCAGGAACAGTCCAGAGGGCGAGCTGCCGCTGCTGTTGGGCACGATGTTGGGCGTGCGGTTGGCGGTGCGCGCCATGCTGCGCGCCACCGCCTTCACCCAGGGGTCGTCCGGGTTGGTGCGGCTGGCCGGGAACATGCCGCGCGTCATCTTCTCCTCGATCCCCACCATCTGGAAGCCGCGCTCATCCAGGTGCTTCCGCAGGTTGGGCACGATGCTCTCGGCCGGCACGTCCACCGTATGCCGCACCTGCAAGCGAGCCCGGGCGCTGCCCTGCACCGCGTTGGTCGGTGCATCCGGGTGGCCACAGATGCTGGCCAGCACAATCACTCCGGTGCCGCCATAGATGCGCTGCGCCTTGGAGACACCAGGCTCACCCCAATCCGGGCTGCCTTCCGGCGTGCCGGGGATTTCCTCGAAGACCAGGGCGTCGATCGCCTCGGTCACGCTGGCCGGTACCGTCTTGGGCAACCAGCCATCCACCAATATGGCGCCGCGCGGCGTGACGATGCTGGCCAGCGCGTGGGCCAGCACGAAGCCGGGGTCATCCAGCACCCCGCCCCAATGGCCGGAGTGGTGCTCCTCCTTGCGGTAGTCCACCACCAAGTCAAAGGCGTAGCCGCCGCGGGCGCCCAGCGTCATCTCCGGCATGAAGGTGGTCTGCCGCGGGCCGTCCAGCGCGATGAACACATCCGCCGCGCACTTGTCCCGGTAGGTTTCAAGAAAATCCAGCAGGCCGGGGGAGCCGACTTCCTCGCCGGTCTCGATGAAGAACTTGACGTTGAAGCCGAGCTTGCCGCGCTCCGCCAGCGTGGCGCGCAGGGCTTCCAGCGCGATCAGGTGCTGGCCCTTGTTGTCCACCGTGCCGCGGCCGTACCACTTGTCCCCCTCGACCCTGACATCCCAGGGGTCGCGGCCCTCGGTCCATTGCGGCTTCAGGCCGCGCACCACGTCGCCATGGCCATAGATCAGGATGGTCGGCAGCGCCGCGCCTTCGTGGCGGGTCGCCAGCAGCACCGGGCCGTGGCGGGTATCCGGGTTGTCCAGCGTCTCGCACGCAAAACCCATGGGCGCCAGCATCGGCGGCAGGGTCTGCTGGCAGTAGCGATACAGGTCCGGCCGGCGCTCCGGCATCTGGCTTTCGGTGGGCACTGCCACCAAATCGCGCAGCGCCGCCAGGTAGCGACCATCATCGTAGCAGGCATGGGCGCGGGCGATGGCGCCCTCACGCGATCCGGTCATGCTTGTTCCTCCATTGCCCCGCATCCTGGCACCTTGGCACGGCGGATGCCACGCTGCGCCGGCGCGAAAATGGAGACGCCCGATGACCCTGCCCGGCGGCATGCCCCCAGCCACCCGCGACCTGCTCGGCTATGCCGGGAAGCCGCCGCAGCCGCACTGGCCCGGCAAGGCGCGGCTGGCGATCAGCTTCGTGGTCAATGTCGAGGAAGGCGCCGAATTCTCGCTGCTGTCGGGCGATGACCGCAATGAGCTGATGCCCGAGACCGGCCGGCTGATGCAGGGCGCCCCTGACCTCTGCATGGAAAGCCAGTTCGACTACGGCGCCCGCGCCGGGCTGTGGCGCCTGCTGGATTTGTTGGACGCCTACGGGGTCAAGGCCACCTTCTCCAGCTGCGGCCGCGCCGTGGCCAATACGCCCGTGCTGGCGAGCGAACCGCTGGCCCGGGGGCATGAGATCAGCGCCCATGGCTGGCGCTGGGAAACGCATGCCGGCATGGAGGAAGCGCATGAACGCGCCGTCATCGCCGGCACGGTGGCGGCAATTGAAAAGGCCTGCGGCCAACGCCCCTTGGGCTGGCACACCAAGTCCTCGGCCAGCGTCAACACCCGCCGCCTGCTGCTGGAGGAAGGCGGCTTCCTGTACGACAGCGACGCCTATGATGACGACCTGCCCCGCCTGGTTGACGTGCAGGGCCAGCCCCACGTCGTGCTGCCCTATGCCTTCGACACCAACGACATGCGCTTCGCCCCCGGCCAGGGCTTCGTCCAGCCGGAGGATTTTTCGAAGTACTGCATCAGCGCCTTCGACATGCTGCTGCGCGAGGGTGCGACGGCGCCCAAAATGCTCAGCATCGGCCTGCACCTGCGCCTGATCGGCCGCCCCGCCCGACTGCGCGGGCTGGAGCAACTGCTGGAACATGTCCGCCGCCACGAGGACGCGGTGTGGGTGGCGCGCCGCATCGACCTGGCGCGGCACTGGCGGGCGCTGAACGGGCTGGGGTAGCGCCCAGCCCGATTGCACGAGCCCCGATTTACGGCTTCGGGCGCGCCGCCTGCGCCCTCCGCCGATCGGGCCTCAGGCACTCATGGTGATCGGCGGCGTCACGTCGTCCGGAATCGGGCACACGTACGGCGTCGCCGCGGTGCGCTCGGCGTGGTCGGCTTTGGCGCGTGCGATCAGCGCCGGGTCCTTCAGCGCATCCACCGCGGTGCCCGCCATCACCTTGGCCACATGCACCATGCCCTTGTGCGCCAGCGGCGTCTTGCCCTGCGCCGTCAGTTGCCAGCTATGCCCCGGCGTGCCGATGGCATAGACTGCGCCGCGCGCCTGGATCAGCGGCACCGCCCAGGAAACGTCACCCACATCGGTGCTGCCCATCATCGGCGCGAAGGCGTTTTCCAAGGGCACGATCTCGTCCGCCAGGGTCACGCCGCGCTTTTCCCGCAGCCCATACTTGCGCCAGCCCGTGGAAACATCCTCTTCGCTCAGCGTGGCCTGGAACTTCCCGGCCAGCTCGCGGTCCTCGTCGTCCCATTCCGGCGGGCCCAGGCGCATCATGTTGTTGTGCATGGCCTCGGCCAGGGGCGTGTTCATCAGCAGGTTGGAAACGGCGGAAACAACCTTCGTCGTCACCTGCGTCTCGGTCATCAGCGCCGCGCCCTCACCAATCTTGCGCACGCGCGCGATCAGGCGGTTCAGCTCAGGCAGGTCGCGCGCGCGGATCAGGTAGCGCACCTTGGCGGTGGCCTGCACCACGTTGGGCGCGATGCCGCCGGCATCCAGGTAGGCGTAGTGGATGCGCGCGTCGCTGGGCATGTGTTCGCGCATGTAGTTGACGCCGACATTCATCAGCTCCACCGCGTCCAGCGCACTGCGACCCAGATGCGGCGCGGCGGCGGCGTGGCTGCTGCGCCCGACGAAGCTGAAATCGATACGGGTATTGGCCAGCGACTTCATGTCGTCCACAGCGGTGAAGGCCGCGGGGTGCCAGGTCAGCGCGATATCCACATCCTTGAAGGCACCGTCGCGCACCATGAAGCCCTTGGCGGCGCCGCCTTCCTCGGCCGGGCAGCCGTAGTAGCGCACGCGGCCCGGCAGGTTGTTGGCGGCCAGGTAGTCCTTCACCGCGGCGGCGGCCAGCATGGCGGCGCTGCCCAGCAGGTTGTGGCCGCAGCCATGGCCCGAGCCATCGCCCGGCAGCGGCCGCTTCTCGGCCACACCAGCTTCCTGCGAAAGCCCCGGCAGCGCATCGTATTCACCCAGGATGGCGATGACCGGCCCGCCCTCGCCGGCCTCGCCCATCACGGCGGTCGGAATGCCTGCCAGGTTCTTCGTAACTCGAAAACCCTCGGCCTCCAGCATGGCGGTGTGTTCAGCGCAGCTGCGATGCTCGGCGTAGCAAAGTTCCGGCATGCCCCAGACGCGGTCGGCCAGGCCCTCGTATTCGGCTTTGCGCTGGTCCACCAGCTGCCAGATCTGTTCGCTGTTCTGCATTGTCGGCTCCTGCGTGCTGGTGGCAGCAAAGCGCCCCGCCCCGGCTGGCGCAAGGGCCGGGGCGGGGTTAGGCTCGCGGCGCGGAATATGAGGGAGCGAAACGGTGCAGCTTGGCATGGTCGGCCTGGGCCGGATGGGCGGCAACATCGTGCGGCGGCTGCTGCGCGCGGGGCACGACTGCGTGGTGTGGGACCGCGACCCCGCCCCCGGCGCCGCCCTGGCCACTGAAGGCGCCCGCGCCGTGGCGGGCCTGGCCGCCATGGTCGCCAGCCTGGACGCGCCCCGCACCATCTGGGTCATGCTGCCCAGCGGCGCCGCCACGGAAGACGCGCTGCGCGAGATCGGCGGCCTGCTCTCGCCCGGCGATGTGCTGATCGATGGCGGCAATTCCATGTGGAAGGACAGCGTCCGCCGCGGCGCCGAAATCCGCGCCCGCGGTCTGCACTTCCTGGATATCGGCACCTCAGGTGGCGTCTGGGGCCTGGCGCGAGGCTATTCCCTGATGATCGGCGGCGAGGAAGCCGTGGTGCGCCGGCTGGACCCGATCTTCCGTGCGCTGGTGCCAGGCAAGGACGCCGCCGGCCCCACCCCCGGCGCCGAGGGCCGTGACCCCCGCGCAGCCGAGGGCTACGTCCATTGCGGCGCGAACGGCGCCGGCCACTTCACCAAAATGATCCATAACGGCATCGAGTACGGCATGATGCAGGCGATGGCCGAGGGCCTCGACATCCTGCACGACCAGGGCGTGGTCAGCGCCTCGCTGGCCGATGTGACCGAAGGCTGGCGGCGCGGTTCCGTGGTGGCCAGCTGGCTGCTGGACCTCACCGCCCAGGCGTTGGCCGCCGAGGAAGACCTCGGCAGCTATTCCGGCACCGTCAGCGACAGTGGGGAGGGCCGCTGGACCGTGGATGCCGCGGTGGAACAGGGTGTCGCCGCGCCGGTGCTGGCCGCCGCGCTGTTCGCCCGCTTCACCAGCCGCGACGAACAGCGCTTCTCGATGAAGGCGCTGTCCGCCATGCGCAAGGGTTTTGGCGGGCATCTGGAACCGCCGAAAAAGTGACGACGCGCGTCCTGGTCATGGGCGTCTCCGGCGTCGGCAAGTCCACCATCGGCCAGGGCCTGGCCGAAGCGATGAGCGTGCCCTTCGCGGATGCCGACAACTTCCACCCGCCCGCCAACGTGGCGAAGATGCGCACCGGTACGCCCCTTACCGATGACGACCGCTGGCCCTGGCTGGACGCGATCGGCGCCTGGCTGGATGCGCGCGGCGAAGCTGGCGGCGTGGTGACGTGCAGCGCCCTGAAGAGAGCCTACCGCGACCGGCTGCTTTCCACCCGCCCCGGCGTGCGCCTGCTGTACCTGCATGGCGACCCGGCGCTGGTCATGGCGCGCCAGGCCGCGCGCGAAAACCACTTCATGCCTGCCAGCCTGATGGCCAGCCAATACGCCACGCTGGAAGCCCCGGGCGCCGAGGAAGCCGCCATTGCGTTGGAGGTGGACGACCACCCTGCCGCTATCGTGGCCGCTGCGCTAAAGCACCTGACCCAATGAAGGACCCGACCATGGACCCGATCATCAAGGCGAAACTCGAAAAAATCACCACCGCCACCATCACCACGGTGCTGCTGAAGAAGGGCCTGCGCAACGTCTGGATGCGCGGGCCGCAGCCCTTCACCATTTCCGCCATGGGCCAGCGCATGGTCGGCCCGGCCTTCACGCTGCGCTTCGTGCCGGCGCGGGAAGACCTGGCCACGCCGGAAAGCTGGTCCTCGCCCATCTCCACCCGCGCCGCCATCGAGGCGATGCCGGAAGGCTGCATCTGCGTGGCCGACGCCATGGGCGTCTCCGATGCCGGCATCTTCGGTGACATTCTCTGCGCCCGCATGGTCAAGCGCGGCGTGACGGCGTTGGTGACGGATGGCGCGGTGCGCGACGTGGCGGGCGTTGAGGGCACCGGCATGGCGGTGTGGTGCGCCGGCGGCGCGGCGCCGCCCTCGGTCGCCGCGCTCACCTTCGTCAGCTGGCAGGAGCCGATCGGCTGCGGCGGCGTCGCGGTGTTCCCGGACGACGTGGTGGTTGTGGATGACGACGGCGCCGTGCTGATCCCGAAGGCACTCGTAGAGTACGTCGCCGAGGAGGGCACCGAGCAGGAGCGCCTGGAAGCCTGGATCGTCAGCCAGGTGGAAGCCGGCGAGAAGCTGCCGGGCCTCTATCCGCCGAATGCCGAGAACAAGGCGCGCTACGAGGCCGACAAGGCCGCCGCAGACGCCGAGAAGCCGGCGAAGAAGAAGAAGAAGTAGCACCATGTCCGCTGAGGAGATCGCGGCAGTCCGCGAAACGGTGCGGCGCTTCGTGCGTACGCGGCTGAACCCGCTGGAAGCCGCGATCGACGAGGCGGACGAGGTTGACGAGAAGCTGCTGGCCGGGCTGCGACAGGAGATCGCCGCGCTCGGCCTGTACGGCTTCAACCTGCCGGAAAGCCTGGGCGGTCCGGGACTTTCCGTGCAGGACCGCGTGCAGGTGCTGGAGGAAATCGGTCGCACCTCCATGCCACTCACAGAATGCTTTGGCCACCTGCCGATTTCGTTGACGCTGATGAGCGCCGACCAGCGCACACGGATATTGCCGGGGCTGATGGATGGCAGCGAGACCATCACCTACGCGCTGACCGAACCCGATGCCGGCAGCGACCTGAACGCGCTGAAGGTGAAGGGCGAGAAGGTTGCCGGCGGCTGGCGGCTGAACGGTACCAAGCAGTTCATCAGCAATGTCGAAACCAGCGAGTGGATCATCGTGCTGGCCACGACCGATGCCGGTGCCAACCTGAAGGGCCGGCTGACCACCTTCCTGATGCGGCGCAGCAACCCCGGGCTGAAGAACCTGGTGCGCTACCGCAAGATGGGCTGGCGCGGCTACCACCTGAACGGCTTCGTGCTGGAAGACGTCTTCATCCCTGATGAGGACGTACTGGGCGCCCCTGGCGGCGGCTTCCTCACCATGATGGCCGGCATCAACCACGACCGCATTTTTGTGAGTTGCCGCTGCCTCGGCATCGCGCTGCGGGCGCAGGAGATGGCGCTGGACTACGCCCGGCAGCGCAAGGCTTTCGGCGCGCACATCAGCGAGTACCAGGGCATCCAGTTCCCACTGGCCGACAACGACGTGGAGATCGCCGCCGCGCGCGGCCTGATCCGCGCCGCCGCCGAAGCCGCGGATGCCGGCAGCGACGAGTTCCGCATCGCAGCGTCGCGCAGCAAACTCTACTGCTCCGAGATGGTGAACCGCGTGGCCGATCGCGCTTTGCAGGTTTTTGGGGGTATCGGCTACATGCGCGACCTGCCGCTGGAACGCTTCTACCGCGACGCCCGCGCCTTCAAGATCGGCGAGGGCACCAGCGAGATGCAACGCATCCAGATCGCCCGCGCCGCGCTGGGCAGCCGCTGATGCTGTCGCTGCTGGCCGGAGAGGGCACCGCTTTCGTTGGCGCAGACCTGCGCGTCTCCCGCGCGGAATTGCGCACTGCCGCCGCCGCCCTGGCCGCGCGGCTGCACGCCGAGGGCTTCCGCCGCGGCGACCGCCTGGCGCTGTGGCTGCCGGATGGCGCGGGCTGGCTGCAATGCGTCTTCGCCTGCGCGCAGCTCGGCGTGCTGGTGGTGCCGATCTCCACCCGCTTCACCCTCGCGGAAGCGCGCCGCCTGATGGAGGTGGCGCAGCCGCGCGGCCTGGTCATCACGCCGCATTTCCTGAAGATGGACTACGCCGCCGCGGCACGCGAACTGGCACCGCAGGTGCTGATCGAGGCGCCGCCGCACGGCCTCATCGCCGGCAGCGATGGCGCGGCACCGAGCGACGGCGAGGCGGCCGACCTGCTCTGCACCTTCTCCACCAGCGGCACCACCGGCGTGCCGAAGCTGGCGCCGCACGACCAGGCCAGCATCAAGCGCCACGCGCAGAACGTGGCGGCCTATTTCGACATGCAGGGCGGCGTGGCGCTGGGCGCGCTGCCGCTCTACGGCGTGCTCGGCTTCATGCAGGCCATGGCGGTGCTGGCGGCTGGCGGCACGCTGGTCTCGGTGCCGGTCTATGACGCCGTCGCCTGCGCCCGCGCGATCGATACGGAGCGCGTCACCCACTTCTTCGGCAGCGACCAGATGTTCGACGCGGTGCTGGCGGTGCCCGGCGCCTCGCTCGCGTCCTGGCGCATCGGCGGCTATGCCGATTTCGTCGGCTGGGGCGCCCGCGTGGCCGAGGCCGGCGACGCCCGCGGCATCAGCCTGTTCGGCCTCTACGGCTCCTCCGAAGGGTTTTCGCTGCTGTCCGGGCGCGACTGGCGGGCACCGTTGGCCCAGCGCATCCCAGCCGGGGGCACGCCGGTTTCGCCGGATATCCGCTTCCGCGTCTGCCACCCCGAGACCGGCGCGGTGCTGCCGGTGGGCGAGCCGGGTGAACTGCAATTGCAGGGCTATAATCTGCTATTGCAGTACCTGAACAACCCCACGGCGTCAGCCGCCGCCTTCACGGCGGATGGCTGGTTCCGCAGCGGCGACCTCGCCATCGACGAAGGCGGCAGCTTCCTCTACCTGGCGCGGCTGAAGGACAGCCTGCGCCTGCGCGGCTATCTGGTGGACCCCGGCGAGATCGAATCCCACCTGACGGCGCACCCGGCCGTGGCGCAGGCCCAGGTTGTCGGCGTGGGCCAGCCCGGCCGCGGCGATGTCGCGGTGGCCTTCGTCATCCTGGCCGAGGCCGCCGACGAAGCCGCGCTGCTGGCGCATTGCCGCGCCGGCCTGGCCGCCTACAAGCAACCACGCCGCGTGCTGGCGGTGGCGGAATTCCCCGCCAACAACGGCCCCAACGGCGTGAAGATCCTGAAGAACAAGCTGCGCGACATGGCCGAGGCCGCGCTGAAGGACCCCGCCGCATGAGCGCCCGCAAGCCGCTGCCGCGCCCCGAGGAGTTCGCCTTCTGGAGCGACGAGACCGTTCGCGTCAGCGACACCGACCTAAACGGCCATGTCAACAATGGCGCCATCGGCGCCTATTGCGAAACCGGCCGGGCGGCCCTGATGAACGCGGTGGCCGGCGCCCCACATGAACGCGCCTTCGCCATGGCGGTGGCCCGCGTCGCCATCGATTACCGGCGCGAGGTCCACTACCCCGGCAAGGTGAGGATCGGCGGCGCCATACTCAGCATCGGCACCAGCAGCTTCGTGCTGGAGCAGGCGCTGTTCGTCGGCGACCACTGCGTCGCCACGGCCGAGAACGTGATGGTGGTGCTGGACCGCGTCAGCCGGAAGCCCACACCCATTTCAGCGGAAACCAAGGCGCGTTTCCTCGCCCTGGCTCCGATGCGCGCGGCTGGTTAGGCCACCCGCGCCCGCGGCAGCAACCGGGCCAACGGCCGCGCCAGCGCCAGGCCCGCGCCATGCAGCGCGGCGGTGGCGACCAGCGCGCCGACCGCATAGGTCAGTTCCAGCCCGCCGGCTTCCACGCCATGCGCGTGGCCATGCAGCAGCCCCGCCAGCCCGACCAGCGGCGCCGCCACGCTCAGCGGCACGCGCACCGCCAGCACCGCCAGCACGCCCAGCACCAGCACGGAGGCCAGCACCCCGGCCTCCACGCCCGGCATCGCCAGGTCGGCCATGCCAAGGCCCATGCCCAGCGCCATGGCGGCCATGAAGGCGCCCGGCAGCACCAGCCACGCCGCGCCGCCCTGCAACCCGGCCCACAGGCCGACGGTCAGCATCACCACCAGGTGGTCCATGCCCATCAGCGGGTGCAGGAAGCCACCGGCCAGGCCGTGTTCCAGCGGGCCACCGGGATGCGCCAGCGCCGGAAACGGCGCCAGGGAAACCGCGAATGCGAGTACGACGAGAAACTTTCTCATGCTGCCTTCCGTGGCGGGATGCCGCCTTGCTGGAGGATGAAGGCGGCGATCTCCGCCACCCCCTTGTCCACCTTGAGATTGGTGAAGATGAACGGCCGCGCCCCGCGCATCTTCTTCGCGTCGCGGTCCATCACGCCCAGGTCGGCGCCGACCAGCGGGGCCAGGTCGATCTTGTTGATGACCAGGATGTCGCTGCGGGTGATGCCGGGGCCGCCCTTGCGCGGGATCTTGTCGCCGGCGGAAACGTCGATGACGTAGATCGTCAGGTCCGCCAGTTCCGGGCTGAAGGTGGCGGCCAGGTTGTCGCCGCCGCTTTCGATGAACAGCACTTCCAGCTTGGGGAAGCGCGCCACCATGTCCGCCACCGCCGCCAGGTTGATGCTGGCATCCTCGCGGATTGCGGTGTGCGGGCAGCCGCCGGTTTCCACGCCCATGATGCGTTCCGGCGGCAGGCAGCCGGCGCGGGTCAGGAATTCTGCATCTTCCTTGGTGTAGATGTCGTTGGTGATGGCGGCGATGTCGTGGGTGTCGCGCAGTGCGCGGCACAGCCGTTCGGTCAGCGCGGTCTTGCCGCTGCCCACCGGGCCACCGATGCCGACGCGGAAGGGGCCATTGCTCATGACGCCGTCCGATGGTCGGAGTGCCCAGGGGCCTTGCCCCGGGGCGCGGAGAGCTGAATCGGTCGGCCCGAATTCATGATCTGAACAGCCTCGTGTATTGGGTTTCGTGGCGCATGGAGAGCAGGTCCAGCATTGGGCTCGCGGTGCCCAGGTCGTCCAGGTCGGCGGCCAGCGCCGCCTGCGCGGCAGCCTCCACGATAGGCTGCAAGGCCGCCGTGGCCAACTGCCCGTCGGTCTGCCCCAACGGCACGATCCGCACGCCGGCTGAAACCAGGTTGGCGGCAAAGGCGGCCAGCCAGGCGGTGACGCTGGCCAGCAGCGGCACGCGCTGAAAGCCGGCCACCGCGCCGAACGCCACGGGGTGGGAAAGCCGCCCACCATGCCGCGCGGCGAAGGCGGCAAAGCGCGCATCCGGCCAGGCCCTGGCGGTGATGCTGGTGAAGCTGGTGCCCTGCTGCATCGTCTCCAGCGCGGTTTCGGAGGTGCCGCGCCAGGCGGCGGCAAGTTGCGCCACCTGGTCCAGCACGCGCGGCTTGCCCGCCTGCGCCGCGCGATGCGCCGCCACCAGCAACGCGCCGTCGATGCGCCCGGCGCCGTGGTTCAGCACGGTGGCGATGTAGCCGGCCAGGTCGTCGCGCCCGCGGACCAGGCCTTCCTCCACGGCGGTTTCCACGCCGTGGCTGTAGCTGAAGGCGCCGACCGGATAGGCCGGGGAAAGCCAGGTCAGCAGCCGGTACAGCGCGGCGCTGTCAGTGCCCGTGGGCATGGTCATGGTCATGATCGTGCCCATGGTCATGCGAATGCCCATGCCCGTGCGCGTGGTCATGGTGGCGGTTGTGCTCGCCATAGGCCCCGCCTTCCGGATTGAACGGCGCCTGCACCTGCTGCACCAACGCGCCCAGCCCACGCAGCATCGCCACGATCACATGATCATCCCGGATCAGCAGCGTGTTCGCGCGGATTTCGGTCGGCAGATGCCGGTTGCCCAGGTGCCAGGCCAGCCGCGCCAGCCGCTCGGGCGTCTCGGCGCTGATTTCCACCAGCGGCTCCGGCGCCGCGCGCACCAGCACCACGCCGCCGGCTTCCAGCAGCAGCCCGTCGCCATCGCGCAGCGCTACCGCCTCCTCCAGGTCCAGCAGGAAGGCCAGGCCCTTGGCGCCGACATAGCGCCGGCGGCGGCGGAAGCGGTCGTCGAAGTCCAGCGTCACGGTGTCGCGCGCCGTGCGCTCCACCCAGCCGCCGGCGGGCAGCACTTTTATCGCGCGGGGAAGGTTCTGTTCGGTCATGGTCAGAACAGGAAGTAGCGCTGCGCCATCGGCAGCACCTTGGCGGGTTCGCACACCAGCAACTCGCCATCGGCGCGCACTTCATAGGTCTCGGCGTTGACCTCAATCTTCGGCAGCGCGTCGTTCAGCACCATGTCGCGCTTGCTGATGCCGCCACGCGTGTTCTTCACCGCGGCGACGATGCGTTGCAGCCCCAGCCGCGTTGCCACGCCGTCCTGCAACGCGGCGTCGCTGACGAAGGTGATCGCCGAAGCCGCCATCGCCTTGCCGAACCCCGCGAACATCGGCCGGTAGTGCACCGGCTGCGGCGTCGGGATGCTGGCGTTCGGGTCGCCCATCGGTGCCATGGCGATGCTGCCGCACTTCAGGATCATGTCCGGCTTCACGCCGAAGAAGGCCGGGCTCCACAGCACCAGGTCGGCGTACTTGCCGACCTCCACGCTGCCGACATGCTGGGCGATGCCCTGCGAAATCGCGGGGTTGATGGTGTACTTGGCGATATAGCGGCGGACCCGCAGGTTGTCGTTGTCGCCCGTCTCGCCGGCCAGGCGGCCGCGCTGCTGCTTCATCTTGTGCGCGGTCTGCCAGGTGCGGATGATGACCTCGCCGCAGCGGCCCATGGCCTGGCTGTCGCTGCTCATCATGCTGATGGCACCGAGATCATGCAGGATGTCCTCGGCGGCAATCGTCTCCTTGCGGATGCGACTTTCGGCGAAGGCTACGTCCTCCGGAATGCGCGGGTCGAGGTGATGGCAGACCATCAGCATGTCGAGATGCTCGTCCACCGTGTTGATGGTGTAGGGCATCGTCGGGTTGGTGCTGGAAGGCAGGAAGTTCGGCTCGCCGACAACGCGCAGAATGTCCGGAGCGTGCCCGCCACCGGCGCCTTCGGTGTGGAAGGCCTGCAGGGTGCGGCCGGCGATCGCCTTGATGGTGCTCTCGACGAAGCCGCTTTCGTTCAGCGTATCCGTATGGATCGCCACCTGCACGTCCATCTCGTCCGCCACGCGCAGGCAGGTGTCGATGGCCTTCGGGGTCGTGCCCCAATCCTCATGCAGCTTCAGGCCGCAGGCGCCGGACAGCACCTGTTCCCGCAGCGCCGCCGGCAGTGCCGCATTGCCCTTGCCGAGGAAGCCGAGGTTCACCGGCAGCCCCTCGGCCGCCTGCAGCATGCGCGCCATGTGCCAGGGGCCGGGCGTGGAGGTGGTGGCCAGCGTGCCGTGCGCCGGGCCGGTGCCACCGCCGAACATGGTGGTGATGCCGGAGGCCAGCGAATCCTCCACCTGCTGCGGGCAGATGAAGTGGATGTGCACGTCCAAGCCCCCAGCAGTCAGGATGCGGCCTTCGCCGGCGATGATCTCGGTGCCCGGGCCGATGACGATGGTGACCGCCGGCTGGGTATCCGGGTTGCCGGCCTTGCCGATGGCGGCGATGCGGCCGTCCTTCAGCCCCACATCGGCCTTGTAGATGCCGGTATGGTCCAGAATGACGGCATTGGTGATGACGGTATCCATCGCCCCTTCGGCCCGGGTGCGCTGGGATTGCCCCATGCCATCCCGAATAACCTTGCCGCCGCCAAACTTCACTTCCTCGCCATAGGTGGTGAAGTCGCGCTCCACCTGCACGATCAGGTCGGTATCGGCCAGGCGGATGCGGTCACCGGTGGTCGGGCCGTACATGCCAGCATAGGCACTGCGAGAGATGCGCGCGGCCATGGTCAGAGCTTCCCTTCGGTTTCGCCGCGGAAGCCGTGCACCACGCGGTCGCCCGCCAGCGGCACCAGGCGCACGCGGCGGCGCTGGCCAGGCTCGAAGCGCACGGCGGTGCCGGCGGCGATGTCCAGCCGCTGGCCCTGCGCCAGCCCGCGGTCGAAGGCCAGGGCGGGGTTGGTTTCGGCGAAGTGGTAGTGGCTGCCCACCTGCACCGGGCGGTCGCCGGTATTGGCCACTTCCAGCTCCGTCACCGGCGCGCCGGCGTTGAGTTCGATCTCGCCGGCGGCCGGCAGGATTTCGCCCGGGATCATCGGCGGATCGCCTTCTGCTTGGTGGCGGGCTTTTTCGGCGCGGGCTTCTTTGCCGGCGCGGGCTTTTTGGGTGCGGCTTTCGCGGGTGCGGCCTTGGCGGCTGCGCGCTTGGCCGGCGCCTTCGCCGCGGCCTTCCGGGCTGGCGCCGCTTTAACGGTGGCCCGCTTGGGTGCCGGCTTGGCAGCGGGCTTTCGCGTGGCGGCAGCTTTCGCCGCTGGCGCCCGCACCGCCGCCTTCCGCGCCGGTTTCGCCGCCACCTTCCGCTTCGCCACCGGCGCCACTACCGCGTCGCGAATCGGCTCGTGCACGGTCACCAGCTTGGTGCCGTCCGGGAAGGTCGCCTCCACTTGAATTTCGTGGATCATCTCGGCGATGCCGTCCATCACCTGCGCCCGGGTCAGCACATGCGCGCCGTCCTGCATCAGGCTGGCGACGCTGCGGCCGTCACGCGCGCCTTCCACCACGAAGTCGGTGATCAGCGCGATCGCCTCCGGGTAGTTCAACAACACGCCGCGTTCCAGCCGGCGCCGCGCCACCACCGCCGCCATGGCGATCAGCAGCTTGTCCTTCTCGCGTGGGGTCAGGTGCATGCGATGGTTCGTCCCAGAATTAAAGTGATCATGGCCCGCGGCCGCTATGTCGTCCACAGCCGCGGCAGCCGGGCCGGCTGGCCCAGCGCGGCATGGCGCAGCGTGATGATGCCGGTGGCAATTGCATCGCGCACGGCCAGCGCATCGCCCAGAAAACGCGCAAGCAGCAGGCCTGCGCGCGGCACGGTCGCCGCGCCGGGCAGTCCCTCTAGCGCCGTGCGCAGCGCCGGCAGATGCGCCTCGGCGCCCGGTGCCGCCAGCAACAGCGTCGCCATCGCCTCCGCGCCCGCGAAGCCGAGCGGCGCCAGCAGCCGCGCTTCCAGTTCCGCCCCCAGCGCCAGCCCATCCGCCCATAGCAGCCCGGCCGGGCCGTGCAGCCGCCAGGCGTCGCGCACCAGGCCGCTCCGCATCGTCTCGCCACGGGCGCTGCGGCCGAAGACCAGCATCTCCGCCGCCAGCAGCCGGGCGCCCTCCCCCATATGCGCGTCCATCCGCCGGCGCAGGCGGGCCTGGTCGAACAGGATGGTCTCCTGCGGCAGCCATTCCAGCGTGGCGCCGGCGCCCAGGCGCAGGTGCGTCGTCACCCGCGTCTCGGGCCCCAAACTCCGATAAACCTTCTCGGCGGCGGGCGTGCTCAGCGTGGCGATGCAGCCGGGGCCGAGCACCGCCTCGGTCGCCAGCGCGTCGCCCCCCGCCAGGCCGCCGGCGCAGTTGACCAGCGCGGCGGTCGGCGGCTCGCCAGGTTCCGGCGTGGGGAACAGCACTCGCAGCGGAGACTGCTGGTACAGCCGGGCCAGGGCCGTGCCGCGCGGGCCGGCGGCGAATTCCAGGCGGGTGGCGCCATTGGCGCGCTGATGGGCGGGTGGTGAAGGCGGCGGCATCGCCTTCGCGTATGGCACGCCCAGCGCCCTGCCACCATGGCGGGTGGTGCCTGCACCGCATCCGCACGCCTTGAGCGCTTGCACCAGCGGGGCGGCTGCCGCACGCTGGCCCCCGCGAAAACGCTGCACCGCCGCGGCGGCACAGCACAGCGTCAGCCACAGGCCGGACATGCCCCGACACGAACTCTACGTCACGCTTGGCCCCAGCCGCTACCGTGTGGAACGCCCGTTCGGCGACCTGCCGCAAGGTCCGGGCCGGGTCACCGATGTCGCCTGCACGGCCGATGGTGCGGTGCTGGTGCAACTGCGCAGCGACCCGCTGGTGGACCCGGAAGGCCCCGCCATCGTCGTGCTCTCGCCGGCAGGCCAGCGCCTGGCGGAATGGGGCCATGCCGAGGTCGCCGACGGCCACATGTTCACGCCGCACCCGGATGGCCGGGTCTTCGTGGTCGATCGCGACGCGCATGAGGTCATCATCTTCAACGCCGCCGGCCTGCGCGTCGGCGGCCTCGGCCGGCGCGGCCAGCCGGGGCACCCGTTCAACGCGCCATCGGACATCGCCTTCGGCCCGGATGGCAGCATCTATGTCGCCGACGGCTACGGCCATTCGCAGATCCATCGGTTTTCCGCCGAGGGTACCTTGGTGGGCAGTTGGGGCCTGCCCGGCCGCCGCGCCGGGGAGTTCACCACCCCGCACGGCATCTGGGTGCTGGCGGACGGCCGGGTGCTGGTGGCGGACCGCGAGAACAACCGCGTGCAGGTCTTCACCGCCCAGGGCGAGCATCGGCAGGACATCTCGGACCTGCACAAGCCGATGGCGGTGCATGGCAGCGCCGATGGCGGCTTCTACGTCACCGACCAGGTGCCACGGCTGTCGCAGTACAACGCGGAGGGTCGTCTGGTCGGCCGCTGCCGCCCGGTGCTGAACGGCGCGCACGGCATGTGGCTGGGCGCGGATGGCACGATCTACCTGGCGGAGATGAACCCCAGCCGCGTGACGCGACTGGTGCCGTGCTGACCGCGTGACGCGCACCGCCCTCGTCCTCGGCGGCGGCATCATGGGGCTGTCCGCCGCCCGCGCGCTGGCCGGCGCAGGCTGGCAGGTGACGCTGCTGGACCAGGACGCCATCCCCAACCCGCGCGGCAGCAGCCACGACCAGCACCGGCTGATCCGCCACGCCTACGGCGCCGAGCGCGGCTACATGGCCATGGTGGACCAGGCCTTCGCCGCCTGGGACCGGCTCTGGGCCGAACTCGGCGCCTGCCACTATGTGCCGACCGGCGTGCTGGCCATGGCTGAAGCGGCCGGTGGCTGGCTGGCCGCCAGCCGCGCCGCGCTGCGCGAAGCCGGCCATCAGGTGCAGGACCTGGCCCCCGAAACGCTGCCTGCCCGCCTGCCGATGCTGGCCGCCACCGGCCTGGCGGACGCCTTCCACACCGCCCCTGGCGGCGTGCTGCTGGCGGACCGCATCCTGGCCGGGCTGGTGCGCCGCTGCGCCGCGCAGGGCGTTCGCTTCCGCCAGGCACTGGTGCGGGCGGTGGACCCCGAACACGGCCGCGCCACCCTGGCCGATGGCACCACCCTGGCAGCGGACCTGATGGTGGTGGCCGCCGGCCCCTGGCTGCCGCGGCTGCTGCCGGCCCAGCCGGTGCGGGCCTCGCGCCAGGTCATCGTCATGCTGGAGCCGCCGCCCGCGCTGCGCCCCGCCTGGGCAGCCGCGCCGATGCTGCTGGACCTGGCCGAGGATGGTGGCTTCTACGCCGTGCCACCCGTCGCCGGCACCACGCTGAAACTGGGGGATCATCGCTTCGCCCCGGCCGGCGACGCCGAGGACCCGCGTGCCGCCAGCCCGGCGGAAGCCGAGGAAATCCTGGCCCTGGCCCGCCGCCGCCTGCCCGGGCTGGAGCAGTATCGCCTGCTGGAAGCGCGCGCCTGCTACTACGACGTGACGGCCGATGAACGCTTCATCCTGGCCCCGCTGGGCGCCCGCGGCTGGGTGATGGGCGGGTTTTCCGGCCATGGCTTCAAGTTCGGCCCGCTGCTGGGGGAGGCCCTGGCCCGCGCCGTCGCCGACCCCACCCTCGCAAGCTTGTTGCCGGCCTGGGCAGCAGGCCTCTCGCCACCCCCGCCGGGTTTGCTACCATCGGGGGTATGACCCAGCACACGACCCCTACCGAGGACCTGGTCTTCGGCCTGACCCGCCTGTTCGACCTGCCCGGGCTCAGCGCCGCCGCCGGCGCGCCCTTGGGCACCCAGGATATCGCCGCGATATTGGGCGAGGCCGAGAAGTTCAGCCGCGAAGTGCTGTTCCCCGGCAGCCGCGACGCGGACAAGCACGGCGCGGTCTATGAAAACGGCGTGGTCCGCCTGCCGCCCGGCTACTACCCCGCCTACAAGGGCTGGGTGGAGGCCGGCTGGCAGGGCATCTCCGCGCCCGAGCAGCATGGCGGCCAGGGTCTGCCGCCGAGCATGTGGGTCGCGGTACAGGAACTGGTCTGCGCCGCCGACATGTCCTTCAGCCTATGCCCGCTGCTGACCGGCGGCGCCATCGAGGCGCTGACCCGCTTCGCCACGCCGGAACAGGCCGCCGCCTGGCTGCCGAAGATGGTGACGGGCGAATGGACCGGCAGCATGAACCTGACCGAGCCGCAGGCCGGCAGCGATCTGTCCCAGGTCCGCACCCGCGCCGAGCCGCTGCCCAACGGCAAATACGCCCTGCACGGCCAGAAGATTTATATCAGTTTCGGCGAACACGACCTGGCGCCGAACACCATCCACCTGGTGCTGGCCCGCCTGCCGGATGCGCCGCCGGGCACCCGCGGCATTTCGCTGTTTGCCGCGCCGAAGGTACTGCCCGATGGCCAGCGCAATGCCGTCCGCTGCGGCGGCATCGAGCGGAAGCTCGGCATCCACGCTTCCCCCACCTGCATCATGCTGTTCGAGGGCGCCGAGGCCGAGTTGGTCGGCGAGGTGAACAAGGGCCTCAACGCCATGTTCGCCATGATGAACGACGCCCGGCTGAACGTGGGCCTGCAAGGCGTGGCCATGGGCGCCCGCGCCACCGAACTGGCGGAAGCCTTCGCCGCGCAGCGCATCCAGGGCGGCCAGCCGATCTCCCGCCACCCCGATGTCGCCCGCATGCTGGCGGAGATGCGCGCCATCACCCTGGCCGGCCGTCTGCTGGTGCTGGAAGCCGCACACTGCATCGACCTCGGCCGGCTGAACCATGACAGCAAGGCCGAGAACCGCCTCGCCCTGCTGATCCCCATCGTCAAGGCCTGGTGTACCGACCGCGGCGTGGATGTCGCCTCGCTTGGCGTGCAGGTGCATGGCGGCATGGGCTTCGTCGAGGATACCGGCGCCGCCCAGATCCTGCGCGATAGCCGCATCGCCCCGATCTACGAGGGCACCAACGGCATCCAGGCCATCGACCTGGTCCAACGCAAGCTGTTCCGCGACGGCGGCGCCGAGATGCGCGCGCTGCTGGCAGAGGTGCGCGCCACCGACCCGGCGCTGCATGCCGCGGCCGACGCGCTCTCGGCTGCCACCGACTGGATGCTGGCCAATGCCGGCCGGCCGGACGCAGCCCAGGCCTCGGCGGTCGCCTACCTGGATGCTGCCGGTTGGTTGCTGGGCGGCTGGGAACTCGCGCGGGCGGCGAAGCTTGATGCCGTCTATGCCCCGCTCGCCACCTTCTACCTGCGCCGGCTGCTGCCGCGTGCCGCCGCCCGCCTGGCCGAGATCGAGGCCGCCGATGCCGTGCTGGACCTGCTCGGCGCGGGCTGAATCGCACAAGTCGCTTTCCGCTGACGGCCAACCCTTGCACCCGCAGGGGTTGGGGGCATGTCCCCTGCCAAGATGAAGGTGACGCTCCGCATGGATGCCCTGCCTCCCCTCGCGCACCCTGCTTCTCCTGCGCTGCGCCCCGGCCGCCGCCGCATCGCCGTGGTTGGCGCCGGGCCGGGCGGCCTGGCCGCTGCCATGCAGTTGGCAGCCAGCGGCGCCGAGGTGACGCTGTTCGAGAAGGACAGCGTGGTCGGCGGCCGCAGCCGCACCCTGACCACGCCGGAGGGCTTCAGGTTCGACCTGGGCCCGACCTTCTTCCTCTACCCCCGCATCCTCGCGGAGATTTTTGCCAGTTGCGGCGCCCGGCTGGAGGATGAGGTCGAACTGATAAAACTGGACCCGCATTACCGCCTGGTCTTCGAGGGCGGCCCGACGATCGAGGCGACCAGCGATGTCGCCCGCATGGAAGCCGAGATTGCCCGCATCAGCCCGGCCGATGCGCAGGGCCTGCGCCCCTGGCTGGCCGAGAACCGCCGCAAGCTGACCGCCTTCAAGCCGGTGCTGGAACGCGCCTTCGGCCGCGCCGCGGACCTGATCGCGCCGGACATGCTGCGCGCCCTGCCGCTGCTGCGGCCGCATCGCAGCCTGGATGAGGACCTGAAGCGCCACTTCAAGGACGAACGCACCCGCCTGGCCTTCGGCTTCCAGGCCAAGTACCTGGGCATGAGCCCGTTCCGCTGCCCAAGCCTGTTCACCATCCTGAGCTACCTGGAATACGAGCACGGCGTGTTCCACCCCATCGGCGGCTGCGGCGCGGTCGCCCAGGCCATGGCGCGGGTGGCCGAGCGCCTCGGCGTAGATATCAGGCTGAACACCCCGGTGGAGCGCATCGCCTGCGCGGCCGGCCGCGCCGTGGGGGTGGAGGCCGCCGGCCGGCGCCATGCCGCCGATGCCGTGGTGGTGAATGCCGACTTCGCCCATGCCCTGCCGCGCCTGTTGCCGGACGCGCTGCGTCGGCAATGGCCGGACAAGAAGATCGCCGCCGCGCGCTACTCCTGCTCCACCTTCATGCTCTACCTGGGGCTGGAGGGCACGCTCCCCGGCCTGGCCCACCACAACGTGCTGCTGGCCGAGGACTACCGCCGCAACATCCGCCAGATCGAGACCGGCGAGCTGCCGGACGTCCCCAGCCTCTACGTGCAGAACGCCGGCGTCACCGATGCCACCATGGCGCCGCCGGGCCACACCGCGCTGTATGTGCTGGTGCCGGTGCCCAACCTGACCCATGGCGCCGACTGGGCTGCCGAGGCCCCGCGCTACCGCCGCCTGGCGCTGGACCGGCTGAAGGCGCTGGGCCTTGGCGATATCGAGCCGCGCATCCGCTACGAACGCATGGTCACGCCGCAGGGCTGGCAGGACGACTTCGCCGTCGGCCATGGTGCCACCTTCAACCTGGCGCATGACCTGAAGCAGATGCTGATCTTCCGCCCCGGCAACCGCTTCACCGACGTGCCCGGCGTTTATCTGGTCGGCGGCGGCACCCACCCCGGCAGCGGCCTGCCGGTGATCTACGAGGGCGCCCGCATCACCGCCGGCCTGGTGAAGCAGGACCTGCGCATGGAGATACCGGCATGAGCGGCAAGGTCATCATCGTCGGCGGCGGCCTAGGCGGGCTGGCCGCGGCCTGCGTCGCCGCCGCGCGCGGCCACCAGGTGACGCTGCTGGAGCGCAACCCCTGGCTAGGCGGCAAGGCAGCGGAGCTGTTCCTCGACGCCCCCGGCGGCGGCAACGGGAAGCACGCGCCGGACGGGAGTGGCCGCTTTCGCTTCGACATGGGCCCAACCATCCTGACCGTGCCGCGCGTGCTGCGCCGCATCTACGCCGAGGCGCAGCGGGACCAGGCGCAGGACCTGCCGCTGATCCGGCTGGACCCGCAATGGCGCTGCTTCTTCGAAGGCGGCACCCAGATCGACCTGATGGAAAACGTCGGTGCCATGGCGGCGGAGATGGACCGCTTCGCCCCCGGCAATGGCGCCGGCTACCAACGCTTCCAGGCCATCGCTACGCACCTCCACGAAGTCTCGGAAAAATTCTTCTTCTGGAAGTCGGTGGAGGGCATCGGCGACACCATCGACTGGCGCAGCCAGATGCAGCCCGGCACCATGAAGGACGTGCTGGCGCTGCGCATGGGCCAGACGGTCGCCAAGGTCATCCGTGGCCAAGTGCCGGACAGCCGGCTGGCGCAGATGCTGGACCACTACTGCCAGTATGTCGGCTCCAGCCCCTATTTGGCGCCGGCGGTGCTGTGCAGCATTGGCGACATGCAGGCCAGCGAGGGCATCTGGTACCCCAAGGGCGGCACCCGCGCGGTGGCGGAAGGGCTGGCGGCGCTGGCCGCCTCGCTCGGCGCCGACCTGCGCACCAATGTGGAGGTCACCGGCTTCGAGATCACGGCGGACACCATCCGCGGCGTCCGCACCGGCACTGGGGAAGTCCTCAAGGCCGATGCGGTCATCTCCAATATGGACGCGATCCGCACCTATACCGAGTTGGTCGGCGGCAAACCCGCAAAGCACTATGATGGCAAGTACCAGCCGGCCTGTTCCGGCGTGGTGCTCTACCTTGGCCTGAACCGCCGCTACGAACACCTGGCGCACCACGACTTCGTCTTCTCCCGCGATGCCGAGGAGGAGTTCGACGCCATCTACGGGAAAGGCATCCCGGCGCCGGACCCCACCGCCTACCTCGCCGCACCGTCGGGCACCGACCCCTCCGTGGCGCCGCCGGGCGGGGAGGCGTTGTACGTGCTGGTCCACACCCCCTACCTGCGCCCCGGGCAGGACTGGCGCGCGATGTTCCCTGCCTATCGCCAGGTGATCCTGGACAAGCTGAAGCGCACGGCAGGGCTGACCGATATCGAGGACCGCATCGTCACCGAGCACCACCTGACGCCGCAGGATATCCACGACCGCTACAAGGTGCTGGACGGCGCGATCTACGGCCTGGCCAGCCATGGCCGCTGGCTAGGCGCCTTCAAGCCGGGCAACCGCAGCCGCCAAATCAAAGGGCTGTACCTCGCCGGCGGCGCCGCCCACCCCGGCCCCGGCATGCCCATGGTGATGATGAGCGGCTGGATCGCCGCCGATGCGCTGGACCACGACCTGGGCGGCCGCGGCATGTCCGCCGCCGCCGAGCAGGCCGGCCGCCCGGACCGCCTGCGCGCCGCCGCGGAATAGCGCCATGCCGGCCGCGGACTCGCCTGTCGCGCTGCGTTCGCCGGCGCTGCATCGGTTCTTCCACGGGGCGTTCCGACGCCGTGCCCGGGCGGGGCTGCGCGCCATCCGCCTGGCCAACTGGGGCCGCCCGGCGCCGGCGGCAGGCCCCGTTGTGATCTTCGCCAACCATCCGGGGTGGTGGGACGGTGTCGCCTTCATCGTGCTGGCGCAGGCGCTGTTCCCGGCCCAGCAGATGTACGCACCGATGGCCGCCGAGGCGCTGGCCCGCTACCGCTTCATGCGCCGCATCGGCGTCTTCGGCGTGGAGACCGGCACGCCGCGCGGCGCGCTGGCCTTCCTGCGCGGGGCGGAACAGGCACTCGCCGCGCCCGGCGGCATGCTGTGGATGAACGCACCAGGCCGCTTCATGGATGCGCGCGAACGCCCGGTGCCGATCATGCCCGGCCTGACCCGGCTGGCCGAGTTGGCCCCCACTGCGAGCTTCGTACCGCTGGCCCTGGAATACCCGTTCTGGGGCGAGCCGTTGCCGGAAATGCTCTGCGCCTTCGGGCCGCCGCTGAGCGCCGCCACGCTGCGCCAACAAGACCGCCCCGGCCGCAGCGCCATGCTGGGCGCCGCGCTGGAGGCCACCATGGACCGCCTGGCCACCGACGCCATCACCCGCGACCCCGGCCGCTTCGAAACCCTGGTCCAGGGCCAGGAGGGCGTGGGCGGCACCTGGCAGCTCTGGCGCCGCCTGGGCGCCGCCCTGCGCGGCCAACGCTTCGACCCGCGGCACGAGCAGCGCTGATGGAGCCCGCCGGCATCGCCCTGGCGCTGGCCGCGCTGCCCGCGGCGCTGGGGGCGTTGAACCTGGCGCTGCTGCCGCGCGCTGTCGGGCCGCCGCCGCCGGGGGCGCTGGTCTCCATCCTGATCCCCGCCCGGGACGAGGCCGGCAACATCGAAGCCTGCGTCCGGGCCGCGCTGGCGCAGCAGGGCGTGGCGGTGGAAGTGCTGGTGATGGACGATGCCAGCACCGACGCCACCGCCGTGCTGGTCGCCGCGATGGCCGCCCAGGACCCGCGCCTGCGCTTGCTCGCCGCCCCTGCCCTGCCGCCGGGCTGGACCGGCAAGGTCCACGCCTGCGCCCGCCTGGCCGAGGCCGCGCGTGGCTCCCACCTGCTGTTCATCGACGCCGATGTCCGCCTGGCACCGGACGCCGCCGCCCGGCTTGCCGGCCACGCCGCCGCCGGCAACCTGGCCCTGGTCAGCGGCGTGCCGCGCCAGCGCATCGGCTCGCTGGGGGAGGCACTGACCGTGCCTGGCATCAATTTCCTGCTGCTGGGATACCTGCCGGGCGGTGGCCGGGCCGGCACGCGCAAACCCTCGCTGGCCGCGGCCTGTGGCCAGCTGGTACTGGTGGAGGCCGCCGCCTACCGCGCCGTCGGCGGGCACGCGGCCATCCGCACCGTGCTGCACGACGGCCTGGCCCTGGCCCGCACGCTGCGCGCGGCCGGCCACCGCACCGAGGTGGTGGACGGCGCCCCCCTGGCGGACTGCCGGATGTATGCCGGCTTCCGCGAGGCCTGGCCCGGCTTCCTGAAGAATGCGCGGGAAGGCATGGCCACACCGCTGGGCCTGCCGGTCTGGACCGTGCTGCTGGCCGGCGCGCATCTATGGCCTTGGTTCCTGCTGCCGGCGCCGGCCGCTAGCCTGGCGCTGCTGCTCACCCTCGGCCTGCGTGCCGCCATCACGCTGCGGGCGCGGGAGCCGGCCTGGACCATCCCGCTGCATCCGCTGACCATGGCGGTGGCCCTGGCCATCCAATGGACCGCGTTGCTGCGGCGGCGCCCGGCGGGCTGGAAAGGCCGCGCATATCCGTCCACAAAGGCGGCATGAGCCTCGCCACCCCCTCCGTCGCCGTCTCCGCCACCCCCACCCGGGACCATGACGCGGAGAATTTCCCCACCGCCAGCCTGATCCTGGCCAAGCCGCTGCGCGCCAAGGTGATGGCCTTCTATCGGTTTGTCCGCGTCGCGGATGATATCGGCGACAGCCCCGACCTGGCGCCCGAGGAAAAAATCCGCCGGCTGGACCTGATGGAAGACGCGCTGGACGACCCCAGCACCACGCTGCCGGAAGCCGCCGGACTGCACCGCCACCAGGTCGGCACCGACGAAGCCCGCAAGATGCTGGTCGCCTTCCGCCAGGACGCCTTCAAGACCCGCTACGCCGATTGGGCGGAGTTGGAGGACTACTGCGCCCACAGCGCCGACCCGGTCGGCCGCATGCTGCTGCGCTTGCATGGCGATGGCGACAACGCGGCGGGGAACGCGGCGGCCGACGGCCTGTGCACCGCGTTGCAGGTGCTGAACCACCTGCAGGATTTGGTTGGCGACCGCGCAAGCCTGGACCGCATCTACCTGCCCACCCCCTGGCTGGACTGCGCCGGCGGCGTCGACGCCTTCTTCGACCCCGCCAACACCCAGCGCCGGCGGGAGGTGCTGGACGCCGCGCTGGACCGGGTGGACGAACAGCTGGACCGCGCCGCCGCCCTGCCCCGCCTGGTAAAATCCCGCCGCCTGGCGATCCAGAGCGCGATGACCATCGGCTGTGCCCGCCGCCTGCTGGCCCGGCTGCGCGCCGCCGACCCGGTGCTGGGCCGGGTCAAGCTGACCAAGGCGGATTTCCTCGGTGCCCTGTTCAACGCCTTCGGCACCGGGCCTTCCGACGCCGAACTGGTGGCGTCCCGCGTCTCCCGCGCCGGCTCTTCCTTCGCCCGCGGCATGGCGGCGCTGAAGGGCGAGCGTCGCCGCGCGCTGTGGGGCGTTTATGCGTTTTGCCGCGCGGTGGACGACATTGCCGACAACACCATGCCGGAAGCCGAAAAGCGCCGCTTCCTGCTGGACTGGCGCCGCAAGCTGCTGGAACCCGACTGCGCCGTCTCGCGCGAACTGGCCTTCGCCCGCAATGCCTATGGCGTACCGCTGGTGGAATGCGAGGCGATGATCGCCGGCATGGAAACCGACGCCACCGACTTCCTGCGGCTGCAGACCGAAGCCGACCTGGACCTGTATTGCCGCCGCGTCGCCGGCAGCGTCGGCGCCATGAGCGTGCGCATTTTCGGCGCCCCCGAGGCCGAGGGGTTCGGCCTGGAACTGGGCCACACCTTCCAGCTGACCAACATTTTGCGGGATGTGGACGAGGATGCCGAGCGCGAGCGCGTCTATATCCCGCGCGACCTGCTGGACCAGGCCGGGGTGCCGGAAGGCCCAGCGCGGCAGATCGTCGCCCACCCGAAATTTGGTGCCATCTGTGCTGGCCTGGCCACCCGCGCCCAAGCCGGCTTCGCCCGGGGCCGCGCCGAGATCGGCCAGTTCCCGGCCCAGGCCATGCTGCCCGCCGCCGTCATGGCCTGGGGCTATGGCCGCCTGCTGGACCGGCTGGTGGCGCGCGGCTTCGAGGACCGGACCGGCCCGCGCCCCAAGCTGACCAAGGGCGAAAAGCTGAACATGGCGCTGATGGCGCTGGGGCTAAAGCGGCCGTGAGCCACACCGCCTCGCACGGCCTGGTTTGCCCCCACCCAGCCATGCCCGCCGCTTCCGGCTGCGCCTGCCTGGAGCAGCGCGGTGACGTGCCGGCATGACCGTCCATGTCATCGGCGCTGGCCTGGCCGGGCTGGCCGCCGCGCTGGACCTGGCCGAGGCCGGCCGCCCGGTGCTGCTGCACGAAGCCTCCCCGCAGGCCGGCGGCCGCGCCCGCGCCCTGCCGGATGGCACCGACAACGGCACCCACGCCCTGGTCGGCGCCAATACCGCGGCGCTGGCCTTCCTGACCCGCATCGGCGCCCGCGACGGCTGGGTGGAGCCGGAACCAGAGGGCCTGCCGGTGCTGGACCTGGCCGATGGCAGCGCGCGGCGGGTCGCGCTCTCGCCGCTGGCCTGGGGCAACAAGGCGCTGCGGCCGGCTGGCGCCACGCTCGGCGCCGTGGCGCGCATGGCCAGCATGGCCCTCGGCCGCGACCGGCCCATCGCCCAGGTGATGGCCGCCCACCCCGCCTTCCATCGCGGCTTCGTTGATCCACTGGTGATCGCCACGCTGAACACGCCCTCCGTCGAGGCCTCCAGCGCCCGGCTGGGCCAGGTGCTGCGCCGGCTGGGTGGGCCGGGCGCCACGCGGCTGTATGTGGCCGAACACGGGCTGGGGCCGGACCTTGTCGCGCCTGCCCTGGCCGCCATAGAGCGCGCCGGCGGCAGCATCCGCCACGGCGCCCGGCTGCGCCGCCTGGTGCAGGCCGGCGGCCGCGCGACCGCGCTGGATTTCGGCGAGGACAGCGTCCTGCTCGGCCGCGACGACCAGGCGGTGCTGGCGACCCCGCCCTGGGAAAGCCAGCGCCTGCTGACCCATCTGGAGGTGCCGGCGGCGCACGCGCCCATCGTCAACCTGCACTTCGACCGCCAAGGACCCGGCCCGGTGCGCTTCGTCGGCCTGCTGGAGGCGCTGTGCCAATGGGTGCTGGTGCGGCCCTCCGGCGTTTCGGTGACGGTCAGCGCCGGAGACGCCGAGGCCGGGCTGAAGGAAGCCGACCTGGCCCCCCGCGCCTGGACCGAGATCCTGCGGGTTGCCGCCGCCTTCCGCATCCCCGGCGAGTGGCCGCTGATGACGCCGCCCTGCCGCGTGGTGAAGGAACGCCGCGCCACGCCGCGCCATGTACCCGGCCCGCCGCTGCGGCCAGCGCGCAAGCCTTTGGCGAACCTGGCCCTGGCGGGCGATTGGACCTGGCCGCACTTGCCGGCGACCATCGACGCCGCGATCCGCAGCGGCCAGGCCGCCGCCACCGCGCTGCTGCGCCGATGACCCCGACTCTGGCCCTGGCCACGCTGCGCCAGGCCGCCCTGCGCGACGGCACGCCCGACGCCGCCCGCCGCCGCGCCCTGCTGGCCGCCCTCGCCGCCGGGCTGCTGGCGCGCGCCGATGGCTTCGTCGCCGCGCTGGACGCCGACTATGAGGGCCGCAGCACCGAGGAAACCCTGCTCGCCGAGATCATGGTGCCGCTGGCCGCCGCCCGCCAGGCCCGCGCAAAACTGCGCCGCTGGATGCGCCCGCGCCGGGTCGGCGTACCCTTCCACTTCTGGCCAGCCAGCGCGGCGCTGGAGCCCACGCCGAAGGGCGTCATCGGCATCATGGCGCCGTGGAACTACCCGGTGCAGCTGGTGCTGATGCCGCTGGTGGATGCCATCGCCGCCGGCAACCGCGTGGCGGTGAAGCCCAGCGAGGCGACGCCGCGCACCGCCGCGCTGCTGGCCGAACTGCTGGCCGAAACGCTTGGTCCCGACATGGTGCAGACCATCCAGGGCGGGCCGGATATCGCCGCCGACTTCGCCGCCCAGCCCTGGGACCATCTGGTCTTCACTGGCGGCACAGGCATAGGCCGCAAGGTAGCCACCGCCGCCGCGCCGGGGCTGGTGCCGACCACGCTGGAACTCGGCGGCAAATGCCCGGCGCTGGTGCTGCCCGGCGCCGACCTGGCGCGCGCCGCCCAGGCGATCCTGGCCGGCAAGGTGTTCAATGCAGGGCAAACTTGTGTGGCCCCCGATACCGTGCTGCTGTTGGGCCACACCCCGCAAGCCTTCGAAGCCGCCTGCCGTGCCTCCGGCATCGCCCTGCCGGACACCGCCGTGATCAACGCCGCGCAGCTGGCCCGGCTGGACGCGCTGGCCGCAGGCGCCACGCTGACCCCGCTGGCCGAGGATGGCCCCGGCCGCCGCCGCGCGCTGCACCTGGCCAGCGCGCCACCCGGCCACGCCCTGCATCAAGCAGAGATCTTCGGCCCCATCCTGGCGGTGCAGCCCTGCGCCAGCCTGGCGGAAGCGCTGGCCTGGGTGAATGCCCGGCCGGCGCCGCTGGCGGTCTATCTGTTCGGCGCCAGCCGGGCGGAAGGCGCGACCATCGCCGCCGCCACCCGCTCCGGGGCGCTGGTGCAGGACCGCTGCCTGGAATATGCCGGCATGGCGGCCCTGCCCTTCGGTGGCGTCGGTGCCTCGGGCATGGGCCGCCGCAATGCCGAGGCAGGCTTCCTGGAGATGAGCACCCTGCGCGCCCGGGTGGCGCATGGCCGCTTCAGCCTGGCGCGCCTGCTGGACCCACCCCGCAGCGCCCGGATGCAGGCCCTGGTGCGCCGCATCCTGCGCTGACGCGGCGGTTTGAGCGGCTTGGTCACTGCTTCGAACAGCCGCCTTCGCGGGCCCTGCGCTACACCGCCACGCAGCCGCCCGGCTTCACCTTCCGCACCGTGCTGGCCGGGTGCTTTTCCAGCCGAGCCGCCGGCCGCACCGGGCGCCGCACCAGCTCGCCCCCGCAATTCGGGCAAATGCCCTGCAGCGTGGCCTCGGCGCAGGCGGCGCAGAAGGTGCACTCATAACTGCAGATCCGCGCCTCCAGGCTGGCCGGAGGCAGGTCGGTGCCGCAGCATTCGCAGCAAGGGCGCAGGTCCAACATGGCGCTACCCTGCCGCGCCCCGGCGCCAGCGCGCAAGCCTCACCAGATCGGCAGCCGCAGCGTTGCACCCGGCGAGGGCAGCCGCCCGCCCTGCTGCGCCCGGGCTTGCTCGTTGACCGAATCCTGCCGGGTAAAGGTCTCGCCCTGGCCGAACAGGGACGGCGTCGGCACCCCCAGGGCAATGCTGGGCCGGGGCTGCCGGTCCACCAGCGGCGGTTGGGCATTGCCGGCAGGCACCGGGGCCGGTTGCTGGCCAGGACCGATCGGCTGTACCGCCGGGCCGTCGATCGCCGGGGCAGACCGCACCTCGCCGACCTCGGCCGGCGGTACCGCGGCGGGCGGTACCGCAGCAGGCGCCTGGCGGGCTGGACGACGCGGCCACCGGGCCTGAGGCAACGGCCGGATCTCGCCAGCCTCGCCCGTTGTCGCTTCCGCCGCGCCAATCGCGGGCGCCAACCCCATGCCGCCCAGCCCGACCAGGGCCGCCACCATCCATTCCCGCCTGCGCATACTGCCTCCTGTGGCAGTCACTACGCCCAGCGGGTGGCCGGGTTGCCTGTCGCTGGTCGATACCAACGGATGCCGCCAACGCGGCCCGCCGGCAGGGTGGCGCCGCCCAGGCGGCAGGGGTTCGGGGGCTGGGACAAACTGATGCCAGCGGTTACCGGCGTGCCCCTTGGCTCAGTTCAGCCGCTGGCGCAGTTCCTCGACCACCTGGCGCACCCGGGCGGCCATCTCGCCTTCCGGTTCCAGTTCCAGGCAGCGGTCCAGGCACTGCAAGGCGGCGCCGATGCGGTCCAGCCGCTGGTTCATCAGCCCGGCTTCCCGCCACATCGGCACGTGGCCCGGCGCCAGGCGCAGCATGTCCTCGGTGCAGGCCAGCGCGCCGGGCATGTCGCCGGCGCGCAGCCGCCGCAGCTTGATGTTGTTCTGCAGCCGCAGCAGCACGCCGCGGCGGGTCATCGCCACCAGCAGGCCGGGGCGCAGTTCCGCCTTGTCGCCCTCCATGCGCTTCAGCAGGTGGCGCAATTCCGGCGCGCCCAGCGGGGCGCCGCCATGGAACACGTCCACCACCGCCTGGCCGCGGCTACCTTCCAGCGCCACCAGGAAATGCCCCGGGAAATCGACCCCATGGGCGCCCCAGCCGGCGGCCTCGGCGGCGTGCAGCCACAGGATGCCCAGCGCCACCGGCAGGCCGCGCCGGCGGTGCAGCACCTCGATCAGGTTGGCATTGGCCAGGTCGTCGTAGTGCTCGCTGTCGCCGTCGAAGCCGGCGGCCTCATGGATCACGCCGGCAAGGGCGCTGGCGCGCTGCACCAGGTCGCCGGCCTCGGCCTGCGGGTTGGCCAGGGCGGACTGGACCGCGTCGCGCGCCAGCGCGGACAACGCCTGGTTGGCGGCGCGCCAATCGGCATCCGGCCGGTCGATCCGGGCGAATTGCAGCGCCACGGCGGCCAGGTCGATCTCGTGGTCCGGCAGGGTGCCGGCGGCGGTGATGGCGGCGCGGGCTTCCGCCTGGGCCTGGGCCTGTGTGGTGTCGGGCATGCATCCAGTCTTGGGGGTAGCCCGGCGCCGGCGCAAGAGATACCCGCGCGACGCCCCGCCATGGCATGCTGGCGCGATGTGGAAGCTCCTCCTCCTCCTGCTGCTGGCGCTGCCGGCGCACGCCCAGGAATTGCTCGGCCATGGCGGCCCGGTGCGGGCCCTGGCGATGCTGCCGGGCGGCACCCTGGCCAGTGGTGGCTTTGATGCCGCGATCATCTGGTGGGACCCTGCCGCCGGCCAGGCGCTGCGCGTGGCGCGCTGGCATGGCGGCGCCATAAACGCCCTGGCGGCGCTGCCGGATGGCCGGCTAGCCAGTGCCGGGGAGGATGGCCGCATCGCGCTCTGGCCCGCCGGCGGGGCCGCGGCGCCCACCGCGGTTCTGCGGGCCGAGGGTGCGCCGATTGCCGCGCTGGCCGCCGCGCCGACCGGCAGCCTGGCCGCCGCGAGCTGGGATGGCAGCATCCAGGTCTTCGCGGCGGATGGCAGCGCGCGCCTGCTGCAAGGCCATGCCGGCCCGGTGACCGCACTGGCCTGGCGGGATGACGGCACGCTGCTCTCGGCCGGGCAGGACGGCACGGTGCGCGCGTGGCCGCTGGCCGGCGGCGGGGCCGGGTACAGCGGCGGCCCCGAGACCGTGGCGGAACGCGGCCTGCCCCGCACCGCGCTGGCCGCCCTGCCAAGCGGCGCCCTGGCCGAGGCTGGGCTGGATGGCCAGGTGCATCTGGGCACCCTGACGCTGGCGGCCGGGGACCGCCCGGTGGTAGCGCTGGCCACCGCGCCTGGCCTGCTGGCCGCTGCCTCCGCCGGCGGCGCGGTCACCCTGTGGTCGCTGCCCACGGGCCGGCTGCTGGACCGACTGGACGGACCCGGCCTGCCGGTCTGGTCGCTGGCCTTCGCAACCGACGCCGCCACGCTGTGGACCGGTGGGCAGGACCGCCGGATCCGCCGCTGGGACGTGGCCAGCGGCGCCGCGCTTGGCCCGATTGCGCCAGAGGCCGCCGCGACCGCCCCTGACGCCGAGGCGTTCCGCGCCTGCGGTGCCTGCCACTCGGTCGGCCCCGATGCCGCGCCCATGGCCGGCCCCAGCCTCCATCGCCTGTTCGGCCGCCGCATGGGCAGCCTGCCCGGCTACGCCTACTCGCCCCGCCTGGCCCAGGGCGACGTGGTCTGGAGCCGCGACACCGTGGCGCAACTGTTCACCGCGGGCCCGGACGTGATGCTGCCGGGCACTCGCATGCCGGTGCAGCGCCTGCAGGACCCGGACGACCTGGCCGCGCTGCTGCGCTACCTGGAGCAGGCCACGCAGTAGCGCCCGGCCCCCTGCTTTCGTCGGCGGACGCGCTGGGCGGGCAAGCCCGGCGCCAGCGGCTACTCGGCTGCCACGGCCGCCGGCGGTTCCGCCGCCAGCACGGCCGCCAGCCCGGCCGGGCTCAGCCGATAGACGCCGCGCGCCTCATGCTCGAACCAGCCATAGACGTTGCGCAGCAGGATGGTCGCGGCATCCGGCGCCACCGGCCGCAGGTCGCGTGGGCGCAGCGGCCCGGCCCGCAGCAGCGCGGCGCAGTCCAGCGCCCGCTGGCGATACGCGGTCATGATCGGCTGCCGGGTCGAGCCGCCCAGCGCCGGGTCGCCGCGGCGATCGCGGTGCTCGGTCAGCAACCGGGTCCGGCGCGGCCGGTTCGGGCGTGGCCGATACGGCTCCGGCTCGACCAGCACCTCCACCCGGACGCGCGCCACATTCACCGCCAGCAGGCCGAAGCCCAGCAGCCGGCAGAGTTTTCGCGCCCGGCTGTCCTGGTCCCGCCCGCGCCGGGTCTGCGGCACCGCCAGCCAGACCTCATCGGCAGCGGCCATGCGGTCCACCGCCTGCAACACCAGCTCCAACGTGAAGCCCAACTTCAGTTCGGTGATGACGAGGAAGGCCGGCTCGCCCGGCCGCACCGCGACGATATCGCAGCCGCAGACCTCGCCCTTGGCCTCATAGCCTAACCCTTCCAGGTGCTGCTTGACCGCGGCGTAGAGCGAGGTCTCCTGCTGCCGTTCCGCCGCCCCACGCCCTGCCATGCCTCACCTCGCCGCCGAGTCGCCAGGGTAGGGCGAGGCCGGCTGGGAGGGAATCGGCCCTGCTGGCAAAACCCGCGCATGCCGGGGTAGCGCCAGCCGGGCGAGGCTGGCATCGTCTCGACAGCGCAACCGCCGGAGGCCGCCATGCCCACCCGCCGCAGCTTCAGCCTGGCCCTATTGTTCCTGCCCGCCGCCGTGCTGGCGGCGCCATCCGCGGCGGCGAAGCGCCCGCGTTCGCTGGTGCGCGGCTGCGGCACCCGCGGTGGCTCCGGCGAGCGTGACGACAATGGCCGCTGCCGGGCGGCTCAGGCCGATAGCCGGTATATCACCACGTCGCGGCGGTCGCGGTCTTCCAGTTCACGGGTCGTCGGCACGGAATAGCGCGCCAACTCCACCAGGCCGTCACGCGGCAGATAGGCGCGGCCGGGGTCGGCCAGCCAGACTTCCGTGCCTGCTGCCGCCAGCCGGCGCAGCCAGGGCATGATGTGCCCGGTCATCGGCGCCTCGTAGCAGACGTCCCCGGCCAGAATCAGGTCCCAGCGCCCCGCGCTGCCCACCACATCCCCCTCCGGCGTCGCCACCGCCACGCCGTTCAGCGCGGCGTTCAGCCGGGTGGAGGCCAGCGCCAGCGGGTCGATCTCGGCGGCCTCGGCACTGGCCGCGCCGGCCAGCATGGCGGCGATGGCGGCCAGCCCGCAGCCGGCAGCGAAGTCCAGCACGCGGCGGCCGGCAACGCGTTCCGGTTGGTCCAGCATCAGCCGCGCCATGGCCTGGCTGCCGGGCCAGGCGAAGGCCCAGAATGGCGGCTCGATGCCCTCCTCGGCCAGCCAGGCCTCGGTGGCCTGCCAGATCGGGGTGATCTCGGTGGCCAGGTACAGCGGTATTTCCGGCACGAAGCCGCTGCGCGCCACCACGGTATGGGCGCGGATGAAATCCTCGGGGGTCGTCACAGCCGCCCCGCCAGGAAGGCCAGCGCCACCGCCAGCCCCACTTCCCGGTTGGCCTTGAACAGCCTGAGGCACAGCGCGGGGTCGTGGATATCCAGCAGGAAAACCTGCCGCGCCAGCAGCGCCGCCGGCAGCGCCAGCGCCGGCCAGAACCAAGGGCCGCTGCCGGCCAGCCAGCCGGCCAGCGCCAGAGTCGCCAGCATCAGCCCGTAGCACAGCGCCAGGAAGCCACGGGTCTGCTCGCCCAGCCGCAGCGCCGTGCTGCCGATGCCCACCTTGGCGTCGTCCTCGCGGTCCTGATGCGCGTAGATCGTGTCGTAGGCCAGAATCCACAGGAAGCCGGCGACCCACAGCGCATAGGCCGGCGCCGCCAGTTCGCCCGTCGCAGCCGCCATGCCCTCCGGCGCCGCCCAGCTGAACACGAAGCCCAGCATCACCTGCGGCCAGGTCGTCACCCGCTTGGCCAGCGGGTACAGGATAATCGGCACCAACGAGGCGAGGCCCAGCCATACCGCCACCCGGTTCAGCTGCAACAGCACCGCCAGCCCCACCAGGCACAGCACCGCCAGCCAGGCCAGCGCCTGCCGCGCCCGGACGGCACCGGAGGCCAAGGGCCGGCCGCGGGTGCGCTCCACCTGCCGGTCGATATCGCGGTCCCACAGGTCGTTCACCACGCAGCCGGCGCCGCGCATGGCGAAGGCGCCCAGCAGGAACAGCGCGGTCAGCCGGGCGCCCTCGGCCCAGCCCGGCGCCGCCAGCGCGAAGGCCCAGAGCCCCGGCAGGAACAGCAACCAGGCGCCGATTGGCCGGTCGAATCGGGCCAGCAGCGCATAGGGGCGCCAGCCCGCGGGCAGCCGGGCAACCCAGCCTTCCCGGCGAATATCGGTGAAACCCTGCATGCCCTGTATAAGCCCGCGCAGAGGTCCCCATGTCCACCCTGCCTTCCGCCCCCACCTGCCAATCCCCTGGCCCCCGCCTGTTCACCGAAGCCCCGCTGGCCGAGGGCGCCGAGGTGCCGGCCACGCCGAACCAGGCACACTACCTCGGCCATGTCATGCGCCGCGGCCCCGGCGATGCCGTGCGCCTGTTCAACGGCCGGGACGGCGAATGGGCGGCCGAGATCGCCACCATCCGCAAGGATCGCGCGACCTTCCGCGCCCTGGCGCGGACCCGCCCCCAGGCGCCGGAGCCGGAATTGCGCCTGGTGCTGGCCGCGGTGAAGCGCGACGCCATGGACTGGGTGGCGGAAAAGGCCACCGAACTCGGCGTCACCCTGATCCAACCGGTTTTCACCCGACGCTCGATCGCGGACCGGGTGAACGTGGCCCGGCTGGCCGGCATCGCCCGCGAAGCCGCCGAGCAGTGCGAGCGCCTTGCAGTGCCGGTGGTGGCCGAGGCCCGCCCGCTGCATGCGGTGCTGGACGCCTGGGACAGCACCCCACTGCTGGTCGCCGCCGAGCGCCGCGCCGTGGTCCCGCTGCGGGCAGCGCTGGAAACGTTACACCCGCCCCTGGCATGGCTGGTAGGCCCGGAAGGGGGGTTCGAGCGGGCGGAACTTGACGATCTGCTCCGGCGTGCCTTTGTTTCGCCCGTCGCGCTCGGCCCGCGCATCCTGCGGACCGAGACGGCGGCGGTTGCCGGCCTGGCTGCCATCCAGGCAATTGGCGGCGATTGGGCCTGAAGCCCTGCCCGCGACGTTCGCCCGCCTCTGGGCCAGCGCCGCGGACAGGCAGGCGACTACAGACGGAGGCTGGTCGCCAGCCTGCGTCGCCCGGGGGCGAGGTCCGTAGGACTTCGGATTCGGGACATGACGGACTAGAAGCACTGACCACACGCGCCGGCCCATGCCTTGGGGGCCCGACAAGAACGGACGTACAGAATGTCGAACCCCGGCGAGGCCGATCTCACGCCGATCACCTCCGTGCGCCAACTGGCCGAGTGGTTCGCCGCCGGCAGCAAGCCGCGCACGGAATGGATGATCGGCACCGAGCACGAGAAATTCGGCTTCCGCCGCAGCGACCTCTCGGCACCGAATTATGAGGATCGCGGCATCCGCGCCCTGCTCGAAGGGTTCCAGCAATTCGGTTGGGAGCCGATTCTCGACAGCGGCAACCCGATCGGCCTGAAGCAGCCCGGCGGCATTTCCATCAGTCTGGAACCTGGCGGCCAGTTCGAGCTGTCCGGTGCCCCGCTGGCCGACCTGCACGCCACCCAGATGGAGCTGGCCGAGCATCTGCGGCAGTGCCACCGCATTGCCGGCCCGCTGGATATAGGCTTCTCCGGCCTCGGCTTCCACCCGCTGGCCACGCGCGAGCAGATGCCGTGGATGCCGAAGTCCCGCTACGGGATCATGCGGCGCTACATGCCCACCGTCGGCCGCATGGGGCTCGACATGATGCTGCGCACCTGCACCGTGCAGGCCAACCTGGACTTCGGAGACGAAGCCGACATGGTGGAGAAGCTGCGCGTTTCCCTGGCGTTGCAGCCCATCGCCACGGCGCTGTTCGCCAACTCCCCGTTCACTGAGGGCAAGCCCAACGGCTACCGCACCCTGCGCGGCCAGGCGTGGGTGGAAACCGATGCCCGCCGCACCGGCATCCCCCCCGTGGTGTTCGAGCAGGGTTTTGGGTTTGAGCGTTTTTGTGAGTGGCTGCTGGACGTGCCGATGTACTTCGTCATGCGCGACGGCAAGTTCATCGACGCCGCCGGCGCCAGCTTCCGCGACTTCATGGAAGGCCGTCTGGCCGCGCTGCCGGGCGAGCGCGCCACCATGGGCGACTTCGCCGACCACGTGACCACCGCCTTCACCGATGTCCGACTGAAGCGCTTCCTGGAGATGCGCGGCAGCGATGTCGGCAGCGCCGCGATGATCGTGGCCCAGCCGGCCTTCTGGGTCGGGCTGATCTATGACGATGCCGCGCAGAAGGCGGCCCGCGCGCTGACCCGGGACTGGGGCGCCGCCGAGTTGGCCGCGCTGCGACAGGCGGTGCCGCAGACCGCCCTGGCCACGCCATTCCGGGGCCGCACGGTGGGTGACTGGGCGAAGGACGTGCTGGCCATCGCGAGCCAGGGCCTGCGCGCCCGGGGCTTGGGCGAGGAAGTCTTCCTGGCGCCGTTGCAGGAAATTGCCGAAAGCGGCATGACCCAGGCCGACCGCTGGTTGCAGCGCAGCGCCGCGCTGTGGGGCGGCGACGTAACCCCGGCGCTGGCCGCGGCAGAACTGTAGCCGCGCGCCAGCCTACCGCCGGGGCTGGCAATATTCGTTCACGGAGACTGCTGTAGGCTTTGTTTGCGAGAGCGAACGACCCCGCCGGTGAAGCCATCCGGCGGGGGCCTGCCCCAACCTAAGGTGCCTGCGATGCTGCCGAAAGCCCTCCTGCCCCTGCTCGCCGTTCCCGGCACCAACGAGGCACCCCGCCTGGTGGTGGAAAGCTGGGCCGGCGACCAGCCGTTCTCCGGTTGGCTGGTGGACCGCAATCGCCAGGTGGTGGCACGGCTGCTGAACTTCCGCTTCCGCTTCATCGGCTTCGACCAGGAAGCCGAGACCAGCGCCGCCTTCCATTGCCTGCAACCCCAGCAGCTGCCGCCCGAGCCCGAGCCGGTGGCCCTGGCGCTGGACAGCCCGCGGCTGGAGCGGGAAGGCGACTGGGCACTGGTGGATGGCCGGCTGCACAGCCCGGGCACCGCCGGGAGCACACTGCGCTTCAGCACCACCGCGCCGCGCATCGGCCTGCGGTTCCAGACCTGGCCGAATGGCGGCATCGTCGAGGTCCGCCGCAATGGCGCCCTGCTGGCCGAGCTCGACCTCTACGGCACCACCGCCGGCCTGCCCACCGGCATGACGCTGGAGAATGACAGCGAGGCGCCCTGCGAGGTCAGCATCCTGGTCACCGGCCAACGCCACCCGCAGGCCGGCGCGGCCGAGGTGCTGCTGGCGGTGGTCACCGAACACAACGGCCCCGAGAGCCTGCCGCACCCGGCCCCGCCGCTGCCGCCGTTGCTGGACGAGCCGGCCATCCTGCCGCCCTTCCTCGACTGGGTGGCCGCGCTGCAGCCGGATGGCGTGGCGTTGGATATCGGCGGCCCGCCGGGGCGCAGCGAGGACCCGCGCCTGCTGCAACTGGACTGGCAGGCCTTCGACGCGCCGCACCTGCTGGCCGACCCCCTCAGGCTGCCATTCCGGGATGCCAGCCTGGACCTGGTGCATGCCAATGGTGTCATCAACCGCATCGCCGACCCGGCGCAGTTCGCGCGGGAAATCCACCGCGTGCTGAAGCCGGGTGGCTGGGCGCTGGTCAGTTCCATGCCGGGCGGCTGGTGGCGCCATGGCGGACCGCACCTGCTGGACCTGACCCCGGCAGCGCTGGGCATGATGTTCGCGGCGTTCAGCGAATGCCACGTGCAAAGCGGCGGCGGGCTGGTCGACCGGACCTTGGCGATGATGGACTGGACCGGCAATGGCGCCGGGCGGAAGCCGCGCCTGCTGCAACGGCTACAGGCCGACCTGGAACGGTTCGAGGCTGACGCCAGCCCGGCGGCGCTCGCCTCGATGGCGCTGTGGAGCATCGCCCATGTGCGCAAGTAGCGCCGGCGGCCAAGCTGGTCAGGGGCATTCTCCAGGCCGGTGACGATGCCGGCCGACCCGGAACATGTGGCTAGTCAAGCTGCAGGAACGGTTTCAACCGGGGGTGATCACGGCCAAACCGCCCTGGCGCTTCAAACCGCGGTGCCGCCCACGGTCAGGCCGGCCAGCTTCAGCGTCGGCTGGCCGACACCCACCGGCACGCCCTGGCCGGACTTGCCGCAGGTGCCAACGCCCGGGTCCAGCGCCATGTCGTTGCCCAGCATGGCTACCTTGGTCAGGCTGTCCGGTCCATTGCCGATCAGTGTCGCGCCCTTCACCGGCGCGCCGATCTTGCCGTCCTCGATCAAATAGGCCTCTGAGGCCGAGAATACGAACTTGCCGCTGGTGATATCCACCTGGCCGCCGCCGAAATTCACCGCATAGAGCCCGCGCTTGACGCTGCGGATGATTTCTTCGGGGGCGTGGCCGCCGTTCAGCATCACGGTATTGGTCATGCGCGGCATCGGCGCATGGGCGTAGCTCTGGCGCCGGCCATTGCCGGTAGGCGCCACGCCCATCAGCCGGGCGTTCTGGCGGTCCTGCAGGAAGCCCACCAGCACGCCATCCTCGATCAGCACGGTGCGGTGGCTCGGCGTGCCCTCGTCATCCACGGTCAGCGAACCGCGGCGATCCGGCATGGTGCCGTCATCCACCACCGTCACGCCCTTGGCCGCGATCTGCTGGCCCAGCAGCCCGGAGAAGGCGCTGGTCTGCTTGCGGTTGAAGTCGCCCTCCAGCCCGTGGCCGATGGCTTCATGCAGCAGAATCCCGGGCCAGCCCGGGCCGAGCACCACTTCCATCTCCCCGGCCGGGGCCGGCACGCTGTCCAGGTTCACCAGCGCCTGGCGCAGCGCTTCCCGCGCCGCGCCCTGCCAGACCTCGGGCGCCACCACGCGGCTGTAGTCGAAGCGGCCGCCAAGCCCCTGGCTGCCGGTCTCCCGCCGGCCATCCTGCTCCACCACCACGGCCACGTTCAGCCGCACCAGCGGGCGGATATCGGCCACCCGGCTGCCATCCGCGCGCAGGATCTGCACCGCCTGCCATTCCCCGTGCAGGGACGCCATGACCTGCTTCACCCGGCTGTCGAGGCCGCGGGCATAGGCGTCGATCTCGCCGAGCATGCTGGTCTTGGCGGCGAACTCCATCAGCCCCAGCGGGTTCGCATCCGTGTACAGCCGCTGGTTGGTGGACTGCGGCGCCACATCGACCTTGCCGCTGTGGCCCTGCTGCACCGCCCGCACGGTGGCTCCGGCGCGGGCCAGCGCGGCCTCCGAGATCTCGCCGCTATGGGCATAGCCGGCGGCTTCCCCAGCCACCGCGCGCAGGCCGAAGCCGCGGCTGGTATCGAAGGCGGCGCCGCGGATACGGCCGTCATCCAGGCTGACCGACTCGCTTTCGCGGTACTCCAGGAACAGTTCACCATCGTCTGCGCCTGACAGTTCCCGCGCGACCAGTCGCTCGGTCGCCGCCTGATCCATCTCGCTGAAGAACAGACGGTCGGTGGTGGCGATCGGGGTGTCGAGGGGCATGGGTCAGGATCTCACGGAGCGAACAGGGATGGTGGGGTAGGGTCGGGCGCTGCGGGCAGCAGGCGTTCAGGCGGAAACCGCAGGATCGCGGTGGCACCCTGGCCCTCGCCGCTTTCCAGCGTCAGCGTCGCACCCTGGGCTTCCGCCAGGGCACGGGACAGATATAGGCCCAGCCCGCTGCCAGGGAAGCGCCGGGTCAGCGATTGGTCCAACTGGCTGAACGGCTGGAACACCCGCGGCATGTCCTCGGCCCGCACGCCGATCCCGGTATCCGTCACCTTGATCACCAGCGCCCCATCGGCCGCCGGCGCCGCGGAGAGGGTGACGCTGCCCTCCGCCGGGGTGAACTTCACCGCGTTGGACAGCAAGTTCAGCAGCACCTGGCGCAGCCGCACCTCATCCGCCCGCAGCAGCGGCAGCGCATTGGCCAACTCCAGCCCCAGCCGGACCTGGCCGGCCGACGCCGCCGCGCGCATCACCCGCACCACGCTTTCGCACAGCGGCCGCAGTTCCACCTCGCCCTCGGCCACCTGGAAGCCGGTGGTCTCCGCCCGGGTCACGTCCAGGATGTCGTCGATCAGCGACAGCAGGTGGTGCCCGGCCTCGTGGATCGAGCCGAGATACTCACGAGCGCGGACCGGGTCGGGCGCCGTCTGCAACGCCTCGGAGAAGCCGATCACGGCGTTCAGCGGCGTGCGCAGCTCATGCGTCATGGTTGCCAGGAAGCGGGACTTGGCCAGATTGGCCGCTTCCGCCGCGCCCCGCGCCGCTTCCAACTCGCCGCGCACGGCGCGGTCCTCGGTGACGTCGGTATAGGTCAGCACGAAGCCGCCATCCGGCGTCGGGTCGGAGACAACCTCGATGGTCTGGCCCGCCGGCCCGCTGCGGACATGCCGGTTGGGGTAAGCCGGGTCGAAGCGGCCGATGGTGCCCTCGGCACGCGCCAGGGCTTCGGCATCAGTGCCATAGACCCCCAACCTGGCCAAGCGGCGGATATAGTCGTGCAGGTGCAGCCCCACCAGCTCCGTGGCCTCGGGCACGCCCAACATGGCCCGCACCCGCGGATTGGCGGCGACGATCCGCCGGCCGGCGTCGAACAGCACGATGCCGTGGCGAATATTGTCCAGCATCACCCCCAGGATGGCGGCGCGGCTCTGCGCCACCGCCTCGGCCTCGGCCAGGCGGGTGATATCCGTGGAGGTGACGACGAAGCCGCCATCCGGCGTCGGGTCGGAGGTGACTTCCAGCACCCGGCCATCCCCGGTGGGGCGCACATGGCGGGCCGGCTTGCTGCGGTCCAGCGCAAGCGCCTGGGCGGCGATGCCGGCGGCTTCCAGCGGCACCGCGCCCTTGTGCAGTTGCCCGGAGATCAGGTCGTCCAGCAGCACACCCGGCACCAGTTCGCCCGGCACATGGCCGCCCAGCCGGGCGGCCAGGGCATTGGCCGCAATCACCCGCCGGTCCGGCCCGTAGTAGCAGATGCCGTGGCGGATATTGTCCAGCATCACCTGCAGCACCGCGGCGCGGTGCCGCGCGGCGGTCTCGGCCGCCACCAGGTCGCTGATATCGCTGACCGTGACCACATAGCCGCCATCCGCGGTGGGGTCCGCGGTAAAGCTGACCTTGGTGCCGTCCGGCCTGGTCCGGGTAACGCGCCGCGCGGACGTGATATCGGCGTGGACGCTGCCCAGCCAGGCGGCCTCATCCACTTCGCCACGCTCATACAGCAGGCGCACGATATCCGGCTCATGCATGCCCACCAGGTCGATATCGGGCGGCAGGCCGTGCAGTTCCAGCGCCAGGCGGTTGGCGGTGACCAGGCGGCGGTCGCGGTCGTAGCGCACGATGCCGTGGCGCATGCTGTCCAGCATCAGTTGCAGCAACGCCGCGCGGTCACGCGACTGGGCCTCGCTGCGCGCCAGCGGGGTCACGTCGGTCAGCGTCATCACGAAGCCGCCATCCGGCGTCGGGTCGGAGCCGATCTCCAGCGTGCTGCCGTCCGGCCCCTGGCGCAGGTAGCGGGTAGGTCGGCTGCGATCCAGCGACAGCGCGACAGCGGCATGGTCCGCCTCGATCCCGCCGCGTTCCAACTGGGCGGCGACGATGTCCGCGAAGGTGGTGCCGGGTGCCGCTATCTCGCCGTACAGCCCGGCCAGCCGGGTGGCCAACGTATTGTGCTCCAGCAGCCGGTGCTCCCGGTCGAACAGCGCGATGCCATGGCGCATGCCGTCCATCATCACCTGTAACAGGTCGGCGCGGCGCTGCGCCTCGGCCCGCGCCTGGCTGAGTTCGGTGACGTCGCTATGGGTGATGATGAAGCCCCCATCCGGCGTCGGGTCGGAGCGGATTTCCAGCACATTGCCGCCCGGGAAGTTCACCACGGTGCGGTCCGGCTGGCTGCGGTCCAGCGCCAATTGGCGGCGCTTCTGCACCTCGCCCACCCGCCGCAGCGCCTGCTGTTCCTCAAGCAATTGCCTTAGGGTCCAGCCAATCCGCGAAGGGCCAGGCGGCGTGCCATTCAAGGTGCCGACCAGCGCGTTGGCCGCCACCAGCCGCTGGTCCTTGTCGTACAACGAAATGCCGTGGCGCATGGTGTTCATCATCACGGCCAGTGCCTCGGCACGGCGGGCGGCCTCGGCCTGGGCTGCCAGCAGGGCGGTAATGTCGCTCCAGCCCAGCACGTAGCCACCATCCGGCATCGGGTTGACCGTGATATCCAGCACCCGGCCCCGGCTGTCGGTGCGCTGGTAGCGCCGCGGCAGATGCCAGTCCCGCGCCAGATTCTCCGCCAGCAATGACTCGGCCGCCGCGCCGATGCCGAAGGCGCCCTGCTCGAACTGTAGCCGCAGCAACCGTACCATCTGCGTGCCCGGCACCATCTCATCCGCCGGCAGCCCGCAGTAATCGGCCGCCAACTCGTTGGCGGTCACCAGTATCCCGGCGGCGTCATACACCGCGATGCCGTGCTGCACATTGTCCAGCATGGCCTGCAACAGCCCAGCGCGTTGCTGCGCCTCGGCGCGGGCGCGCTCAAGTTCGGTGATGTCGGAATGGGTGATGACAAAGCCACCATCCGGCGTCGGGGCCGAGGCGACCTCGATGATGCTGCCGTTGGGCAGCGTGCGCAGGTAGCGGTGGTGCTGCGTGCGGTCCATCGCCTGCACGGCGTCATGCACGGTGGTAGCCTGGGGGTCCGGCCCGAACATGCCGTCGCGGTGCTGCTGCGCCAGCAACTCGTCCAGGCTGACGCTGTCGTAGCGCTGCAACTCCGGCAGGCCCATGCCTGGCCCAGCCAGCCGATTGGCCACGCGCAGCCGCCGGTCCGGCCCGTACAGCGCAATGCCGTGCTGGATGTTGTCCAGCATGGCCTGTTGCAGGTCGGCACGCTGCTGCGCTTCCTGCTGCGCCTTGCTCAGTGCCGTGATGTCGGAGATGCAGATGACGAAGCCGCCATCCTCGATCGGCTCCGAGGTGATCTCCATGATCCGGCCATCCGGCCAGTGCCGCAGGTGGCGGATCTGCTGCGTGCGGTCGAGCAGGATCAGGTCCCGCTCGGTGGTCGCCGCCGCAGGGTCGGGGCCGAACACGCCGGCATCACGCTGCGCCCGCACCAGTTCTGAATAGGGCCGCCCGATCATCACCGTACCGGGCGCCAACCCACAGAGGTCACGGAACAGCGCATTGGCGGTGCGCAGCACCCGGTCCGGCCCATACATGGCAATGCCGTGGCGCATGTGGTCCTGCATCACCTGCATGTCGCGGGCGCGCTGCGCCGCCTCGGCCTGGGCCCGGGCACGGGCGGTGACGTCACTGTAGGTGATGACGAAGCCGCCTTCCGGCGTCGGGTCGGAGACGACCTCGATAACGCTGCCATCCGCCCGTTCGCGGGTGTAGCGGAAGGGCCGGCTGGTATCGCGCCTGCTGGCCAGGCCACGATGCCGGGCGGCCTCGGCGGCGTCGCCAAATTCGCCAACGGCGATCTGGGCCTCGATCATCTCCGCCAGCGTGGCGCCGGGGTGTTGCATTTCCTGTGGCAGGCCGGTCAGCCGGGCGGCCAGGGCATTAGCCACGATCAACCGCTGGTCCGGCCCGAACATGGCGATACCGTGGCGCATGTTGTCCAGCGCGGCCTGCAGCGTGGCGGCGCGGCGCGCTGCCTCGGCCTCGGCCCGGGCGCGGGCGGTGATGTCGCTGAAGGTGACGACGAAGCCGCCATCCGGGGTCGGGTCGGAGACCACCTCGATGATGCTGCCATTGGCGCGTTCGCGGATGAAGCGGAAGGGCTGGCTGGTATCCCGGCCGGCAGCCTGTTCCGCGTGGCGCTGTGCGGCGTCTCCGGTGCCGAATTCACCGGCCGCGGCCTGCGCCAGCACAATCTCGGCGAAGCTGGTCCCGGGGCGCTGGCGGTCCTCGGGCAGGCCGGTCAGCCGGGCGGCCAGGGCATTGGCCACGATCAACCGTTGGTCCGGCCCGAACATGGCGATGCCGTGGCGCATGTTGTCCAGCGCCGATTGCAGGATGCCAGCGCGCTGGCTGGCCTCGGCCTCGGCCCGGACCAGGGGGGTTATGTCCTGGTGGGAGATGATGAAGCCGCCATTGGGCATCGGGTCCGAGCGGACCTCCAGCAGGCGGCCATCCGCGGTGGGGCGGGTATGGCGTAGAGACTGGCCGCGGTCCTGGGCCAGGGCGCGATGGGTCAGTTCGGCGCTCAGGCCAGGGTCGCCGGTGGCATTGGCGGCCTGCTGGTCGCGCGTCAAATCCTCCAGCAGGGCGCCGGGCCGGATGACCCCGGGCGGCAGGCCGGCCATGGTCGCCGAAAGGGCGTTGCTGGCCACCACCCGATGGTCCGGCCCGAACAGCGTGATGCCCAACCGCATGTTGTCGATCAGCGCCTGCAAGGTGGCGGCCTGCTGACGTGCCTCGGCCTCGGCCTGGGCGCGGGCGGTGATGTCGATATAGGTGCGGACGAAGCCACCACCCGGCGTCGGGTCCGAAGCGATGTCCAGCACCGTGCCGTCCGGCCGGCGCCTGGTGTACCGATACGGCTTGTTCAGGTCGTGCTGGTCGGAGACGGCGATCAGCGCGCCGGTCTCCGCATCGGTGCCGAACTCGCCACGGGCGGTCTGCAACCGCCGCAATTCCAGCAGGTTGACCCCGGGGACCATGGCCTCCGGCGGTACCCCGACCAGCTGGGCTGCCAGGGCATTGGCGGTGATCAAGCGGCGGTCGGCGTCGAACAGCGCAATGCCATGCCGCATGCTGTCCAGCATCAATCGCAGCAGCGCGGCGCGCCCGGATGCTTCGGCCTGCGCCTGGTGCAGCGCGGTGATGTCCGCGACGACCTGCACATAGCCGCCATCCGGCGTCGGGGCGGAACGAACCTCGATGACGCTGCCATCAGCCCGCACCCGCTGGCGCAAGGTCGGCCCCTTGCCCAACGGGGTCAGGTTGGCGGCCACCAGCGCCTCGATATCACCCTTGCCGTAATAGCCGCCGATGGCGCGCCGGCGGGCCAGTTCCTCGCGATGTTCGCCCACCCGCAGGTCAACGCCGTTGAAGAAGCCTTGGCAGTAGCTGTTGAACAGCCGCAGCCGCATATCGGGCCCCATCACCATCACGCCCAGCGGCAACGCTTCCAGCACGCCATGCAGCAGGGCGGCGCGGCCGCGCGCCTCCTCCTCGGCGCGCTTCAGCGCGGTGATGTCACTGACTTCCACCAGCCAGCCGCCTTCCGCCACCGGCTGGCTTTCGAACTGCAGCACCCGGCCATTCGGCCGCTCGCGCTCATGCCGATGCGGCTTGGTGCGGTCGATGGTGGTCCGTTGGCCCAGCAAGGCGTCGGGGTCGGTATTGGCGAACTCGCCGCGCCGCGCCAATTCGCGCATCAAATCCGCGTAGCTGGTGCCCACGGGCAGCACGCCGCGCGCCAGGCCCAGCAGGCGTTCATAGCTGGCGTTGTTCAGCGCCAGCCTGTGGTCGGAATCATACACCGCCAGGCCGCCATGCAGCCGGTGCAGCACATCCTCCAGCCGCCGCGCCAGGGTCTCGGCCTCCTGCCCGGCAGTGGCCAGGGCAGTGACCTCCGTGGCGATCTTGACGAAGCCGCCGCCCGGCAGCGGTACGCTGCGCAGGTCCATCACCTGGCCATTCAGCTGGCGCACCAGCCGCTGCTGCGGCCGACCGCGTTCCAGCGCCAGGTAGGCCTGCACGAGCGCCTCGGGCGCCCCGTTGCCCAGCAGGCCCCGATGCGCCGCCCGCGACACCACCAGCGCCAGCGGCGTACCCACCGGCAGCCGGGCCGCTTCATCCCCCAGCGCCTGGCGCGCCACCGCATTGGCAAAAGTCAGCCGGCTATCCGCGTCGTAGCCCCAGACAGCAAAGGGCAGCGCCTCCAGCACCTGGTCCGGTTGCGGCACGTCGCCGGACTGGTCGTTCATGGTACGGCATTCCCAGGTCCGCGGCGCAGCGTGTGCAGCACCACCAAAAGCATGGTCAGCACCAGCACGGCGGTAGCCTGATGCAGCGTGCCGAGCCAGACCGGCACCACCGCCAGCAGCGTCGCCACGCCCAGCGCATATTGCAGCGCCACCGCGCCACCCAGCCCCAGCGTCGCCTGCCGCGCCTCCCCTGGCGGCAGCCGCCGCCAGCCGAGCCAGGCCGCCGCCAGCGCCGCCACCGCGCCGAGCGTGGCCAGCAGCCGGTGGTTGAACTGCACCGCGGCGATATTCTCGAACCAGTTGCGCAGCCAGGGCGACAGGTCGGCATAGCCGGCCGGCACCAGGCGGCCATCCATCAGCGGGAAGGTATTGTAGGTGAAGCCGGCCTTCAGCCCGGCGACGAAGCCGCCCGCCAGCATGGCCAGCAGCAGCAGCACGGCGGCCGCATGGGCCGCGCCGCGCACTGCCTGGGCGCCGGCCGGTAGCACCGCAACTGCCGGCCGCAGCAGCCCCAGCACGGTCCAGACCAGGGCGGCGTAGAGCCCCAGCGCCATGCCCAGATGCGCCACCAGCCGATAGGCGGAAACCGCGGTGCGGTCGGCCTGGAAGCCCGAGGCCACCATGAACCAGCCGATGGCGCCCTGCATGCCGCCCAGCACGAACAGCACGCCGAGCCGCGGCAGCAGGCGGCGCGGCACCATGCCCTTCCAGGCGAACCACAGCAGCGGCAACAGGAAGGCCAGCCCGATCACCCGGCCCCACAGCCGATGCGCCCATTCCAGCCAGAAGATCTGCTTGAACCCCGCCAGGTCGATGCCGGCATTGACCAGCTGGTACTGCGGGATGGTGCGGTACAGCCCGAACAGTCGCTGCCATTCCGCCTCGCTCAGCGGTGGCAGGGTGCCGCGGAATGGCGCCCATTCCATGATCGACAGGCCGGAGCCGGTCAGCCGGGTGGCGCCGCCCAGCGCCACCATGGCCCAGACCATGGCGGCTACCAGCAGCAGCCAGCGCGCCAGCAGGCGGGCGTTGCGATCGACAGTCGGCAGGCGGGCATCGAAGGGCATGGCGCTCACTATAGGTTGCAATTCGCGCCGCGGCACCCTTGCCTGCGCGATACGTCTTCCGGGGTTGGCCACCGCAGGCGCCGCTTGCCGGGCTGGGGCCGGGCTGCTACCGCACCGCCCGCATGCTGCCCATCCCTTCCGCACAGCCAGTCGGGTCTTTCCATTCCGACCCCAGCGCCCCGCCGCTGGTCTCGGTCGTCGTGCCCGTGCGCAACGAAGCCCCGAACATCGCCCCGCTGGTGGCCGAGATCGAGGCCGCCCTGAACGGGGTGGCGCACGAGATCATCTATGTGGATGACGGCTCCACCGACGCAACCTCCGCCGAACTTGCCGCCGCCGCGCAGCAGGCGCCGCTGCGCTGGCTGCGCCATCGGGCCAGTTGCGGGCAATCTGCCGCCGTGGTCACCGGGGTGCGCGCGGCACGCGGCACCTGGATCGCCACGCTGGATGGGGATGGCCAGAACGACCCCGCCGATATCCCGAAGCTGCTGGCCCGCGCCGAAGCGGAAGCCAAGGCGGGGCAACCCGACATCCTGGTGGCCGGCTGGCGCACCGCGCGCAAGGACAGCTGGGTGAAGCGCCGTTCCAGCCGCATCGCCAACCGCATCCGCGTGGCGCTGCTGCACGACGCCACCCCCGACACCGGCTGCGGCCTGAAGGTTTTTCCGCGCGACCTGTTCCTGCGGCTGCCGGCCTTCGACCACATGCACCGCTACCTGCCGGCGCTGGTGCTGCGCCAGGGCGGCCGGGTGGTCAGCGAGCCGGTGAACCACCGCCACCGCACCCGCGGCGTTTCCAACTACGGCACGCTGGACCGGCTGGCCGTGGCCTTCTTCGACCTGGTCGGCGTGATCTGGCTGCAACGGCGCTGGAAGCGGCCGGTGGTCGAAGCCACCGGCGGCGCCGCGCCCGGCGAATGACCCCACGCGTCGCCGCCACGCTGAAGCTGCTGGTCATGGCCGCCGGCCTGGCCGCAGCGGGCCTGCTGCTGCGCGCCTTCGGCGCCGCGCCGGGCACCGAATGGGTGGACCTGTACGTGCGCGGCCAGGGCCTGGGCGGCGAGCTGGTCTTCGTGGGCCTGGGGGCGGCGATGACTGCGGTGGGCGTGCCGCGCCAGGCGGTGGCCTTCCTCGGCGCCTATGCCTTCGGGGTGGCCAGCGGCACCGCGCTGGCGCTGCTGGCCACGCTGGCGGGCTGCGGCATCAGCTTCTACTGGGCCCGGCTGGTGGCGCGGGACTGGGCGGAGCGCCGCCTGTCCGGCCGCTTCGGCCGCCGGCTGCGACCCATCCGCGACCAGCTGCTGGCCAGCCCCTTCGGCGCCACCCTGGCGCTGCGGCTGCTGCCGCTGGGCAACAACCTGGCGCTGAACCTGCTGGCCGGCATGGCCGGCGTGGCCTTCCTGCCCTACCTGGCGGCCAGCGCGCTGGGCTACCTGCCGCAGACGCTGGTCTTCGCCTTCCTCGGCAAGGGCGTGCGGGTGGATGGTGTGGTGCAACTGGCGCTGGCCGCCGGGCTGTTCGTGGTCTCGCTGGTGCTGGGCTTCTGGCTGCTACGGCGAGACCGGGCGGCGAAGGCGATGGCGGGGTAGCTCCGCCGCCCTCAATGCAGCCGGAACTGCCCGCCCGCGTAGCGCAGCTCCGCCGGCTTCACCAAGGCGTCCGACGCGACGCGCACCGAATGCAGCGGCCCCTCGATCTCGCGCCGCCAGAACGCCAGGAACCGCCCCAGTTCGGGGAACTCGGGTGCCCGGTCCAGCTTCTGCCAGACGAAGCTCTGCAGCATGCCAGGGTGGTCGGGCATGTGGTACAGAATCTCGGCTGTGGTCAGCCGCCAGTCCGGAATACGCACATAATTCTGCAGGATCTGCTGAAGCACGGGGCAACCCCTTTCCTTGCTGGAACACCTGGTCTGACAACCGCGGCCCCGCGCCCTCCCCCTTGGTTTATGTCCGCAGCATGACACGCCCGGGCGCCCAACCAACAAGAAAAACCTGTTAGATCAGTCGATTAGCACTCGCACTCGGAGAGTGCTGCAATCACCTTGACGGCGCGCGCCAATCGCCGTAGATCGCTGGCACTCCTCTCGGGGGAGTGCTAGCGGGCCTTCGGGCCGCGGGTACTCTGCCTGGATGGGAGGCAAACCCTGAACCTAGACGTCAGGAGAGGACATCTTATGAACTTTCGTCCCCTGCATGACCGCGTCCTCGTCCGCCGTGTTACGGCCGAAGAGAAGACCGCGGGCGGCATCATCATCCCCGACACCGCCAAGGAAAAGCCGCAGGAAGGTGAAGTCATCTCCGTCGGCTCCGGCACCCTGAACGACAAGGGCGAACTCCGCGCCCTCGACGTCAAGGCGGGCGACCGCATCCTGTTCGGCAAGTGGTCGGGCACCGAAGTGAAGCTCAATGGTGAGGAGCTCCTGATCATGAAGGAGTCCGACATCATGGGCATCCTGGCCTGATCCGTTCGGCACCTTAGAAGGAATACAGACAATGGCTGCTAAGGACGTCAAGTTCGGCGCCTCCGCCCGTGAGCGCATGCTGCGCGGCGTGGACATTCTGGCCGACGCCGTGAAGGTGACGCTGGGCCCCAAGGGCCGCAACGTCGTCATCGACAAGAGCTTCGGCGCGCCCCGCATCACCAAGGACGGTGTGACGGTCGCGAAGGAAATCGAGCTCGCCGACAAGTTCGAGAACATGGGCGCCCAGATGGTGCGCGAAGTGGCCTCGAAGACCAACGACCTGGCCGGTGACGGCACCACCACCGCGACCGTGCTGGCCCAGGCCATCGTGCGTGAGGGCTGCAAGGCCGTCGCCGCCGGCATGAACCCGATGGACCTGAAGCGCGGCATCGACAAGGCCGTGGCCCATGTCGTCGCCGAGCTGGAAGCCAAGACCCGCAAGATCACGACCTCGGCCGAAGTGGCGCAGGTCGGCTCGATCTCCGCCAATGGCGAGACCGAGATCGGCGAGATGATCGCCAAGGCGATGGAGAAGGTTGGCAACGAGGGTGTCATCACCGTCGAGGAAGCCAAGTCGATCCAGACCGAGCTCGACGTCGTCGAGGGCATGCAGTTCGACCGCGGCTACGTCTCCCCGTACTTCATCACGAATGCGGAGAAGATGATTGTCGAGATGGAGAACCCGTATCTCCTGATCTTCGAGAAGAAGCTGTCCGGCCTGCAGCCGATGCTGCCGCTGCTCGAAGCCGTTGTTCAGTCGGGTCGTCCGCTGATCATCGTCGCCGAGGACGTCGAAGGCGAGGCCCTGGCCACGCTGGTCGTCAACAAGCTGCGCGGCGGCCTGAAGGTCGCGGCCGTGAAGGCGCCTGGCTTCGGTGATCGCCGCAAGGCGATGCTGGAAGACATCGCCATCCTGACCGGCGGCGAAGTCATCAGCGAAGACCTCGGCATCAAGCTCGAGAACGTGACGCTCGCCCAGCTCGGTCGCGCCAAGATGGTGCGCATCGAGAAGGAGAACACCACGATCGTCGATGGCGCCGGCGAGAAGGCCCAGATCCAGGGCCGCGTTGAGCAGATCAAGGCGCAGATCGAGGAGACCACCTCGGACTACGACCGCGAGAAGCTGCAGGAACGCCTGGCGAAGCTGGCCGGCGGCGTTGCCGTCATCCGCGTCGGTGGCAGCACCGAAGTGGAAGTGAAGGAGCGCAAGGATCGCGTCGACGACGCGCTGCACGCGACCCGCGCTGCGGTTCAGGAAGGCATCGTGCCGGGTGGCGGCACCGCGCTGCTGCGCGCCAGCGCCAACCTGGGCGGCCTCAAGGGCGCCAACAACGACGAGCAGGTCGGCATCGAGATCATCCGTCGCGCGATCCAGGCGCCGGTGAAGCAGATTGCCGAGAATGCCGGCAAGGACGGCGCCGTGGTGGCGGGCGAGATCATGCGCTCGGGCGAATACACCCACGGCTACGACGCCCAGAAGGACGAGTACAAGGACCTGGTTGCGGCCGGCATCATCGACCCGACCAAGGTCGTGCGGACCGCCCTGCAGGACGCGGCTTCGGTGGCTTCGCTGCTGATCACCACGGAAGCCATGGTTGCCGACCGTCCCGAGAGGAAGGGTCCGCCGGCTGGCGGTGGTGGCGACATGGGCGGCATGGGCGGCATGGACTTCTAAGTCCAGGTCACCTGCCGAACCGGCAAGAGGGGGCGGGGCCGCAGGGTCCCGCCCTTTTTGCGTTCCGGCCCTTCGCTTGCCACAGCGTTCCCATGCCGCTGGCGTTGGCGCTTTTGTGACCGGCCGATGTTTGACTCGGCCGTACCGATCTGCGTCCATTGACACAGCCAACCGCTGCCGCCTTGCCGTGCCTTCCGGTCCCTCCGGGTGCTCTTCAAGCCGCAACCAGCCGGTGGCTGTTGCACGGGCGATAGGCGCCGGTGCGTGAGAGACAAGGAGGGTGCATCGCATGGCGATCGGCACCGTGAAGTGGTTCAACGCAACCAAGGGCTTCGGCTTCATCGTGCCGCAGGACGGCGGCAAGGATGTGTTCGTGCACATCACCGCCGTGCAGAAGGCCGGGTTGCAGGGCCTGAACGAAAACCAGAAGGTCAGCTACGACGTGGTCGTGGAGCGCGGCAAGGCCGCCGCCGCCAACCTTCAACCGCTATGATGCCGGTGGCCGGGCGCTTGCTCCCGGCCATTCCGCCTGGCTGGTGTCGGCTCCTGCCATCGGCAGTTGGCTCACCTCTGCGCCCGGTCGGTGCTTGCCGCCTGCCGGCTGCGCGGGGCTAGCCAGGGCGGCGGAGGCAGCCGTCCGTGGTTGGACGGCTCCAAACGGTTTGGACCAGCGCTGACCGGCGGAATCAGACGGTCGCCTGAAGCCACACCCGCGTCGCTCCGCACGCCCGCAGCACTTCCTCCGCCTTGGCCCGCTTTTCGGGCGAGGCGGCGTGTACCAGCAACACCACTCCGCCGCCCTCTGCCGCCTGGTGCGCGCTGTCCTGAGCCCCGGGCGCCGCGACCTGGCCGATGACGGTGCCGGCGGCGCCGGCCGTGCCGCCAGCCACCGCCGCCGCAACCATCGCCGGCAAGGCCGCGCCGCCGGTCGCAACGACCACGCCGGCCGCGGCCAGTGCCGCCACCGCGGCCGCCGTGCTGGTGCCCAGCGTGCGCAGGCTCCGTGCGTCATCCTCACGCATCACGTTGTCCTGGTGCGCCTGACCGGGCTGCTGGGTGCTCAGGTCGGCGCGCTGGAACGCACTTCCCTCCAGCCGGGACATCGCCTCGTCCAGCTTGTCCTGGTCGGTGAACGCGCCGCAGACCTGGGTAACCGCGTTGCCGGGGCCGTCGTCGCCGGTCGTGCCGGCGTTGGTCGGGTCAATCGCCATGTAGGGAAGCTCCGCTGGAGCATTGCCGGCGGGGCAGCGTCACCGCGCCGCCGGTTCTGCTCGTTGCAACAAGGACCAGCGCGTCCTCGTGAGCCGCAGCCGCCGGGTCCCCGCCCGGCACCCTGCACGGGAAGGCCGCAGGCCTGCGAAACGCGCACTGGTGTCCTGGCTTGCAACGCCCGCCCTCAACCAGTGTTCCCTGCCGACCCCCGCAGGCTGTCGCGGCCTGCGCTTATTCGAAGCACACTGGCATGCACCTTCGACGCTCAATCGCGCCGCGCGCTGGCGCAACTGCATAGGCCGCGGCCCGCAAATCCGACGCCGTGCGTCCGCTCAGATGACCTGGTAGCGCGCCTTGGTCGCCCGCTCGATGGCGCCGGCCACCAGCCGGTCCAGGTCCATGGCGATGCGGAAATCCTGCAGGAACTGCAGCGCCTCCTGGGAAGGATCGCCATCCGCCGCCGCCACTTCGCAGGCCAGCAGGTAGGCGGTCTCGCGCAGCCGGCTGGGCAGTACGTCGCGGATCAGCGTGAAGGCGCGGTCCAGCCCATCGGTGCGGCCGAGCAGCCCCAGCACAATCTCGGTCACCCGGTCGATCTCGCTGGCGGTGAAGTCGGAAAACACCGGCAACTCCTGCACCAGGCGGGACATGGTGCCCAGTTCGCCATCGCTCATCCGGTCATCGCTGACCGCAATCAGCACCATCGCGCAGATCAGCGCTTCCTGCGGGTTGAATCGGGTGTGGGGCATGGCGGCTTACTCCGTGAGATACCTTGCTCGCCCCTGCCGCCGCCCGCGTCAACCGCGCCGCGGTTCACGCACCGGCGAGGAAGCCACGCGTCTCCGCCACCGCCTGCGCCAGCCCCAACCGGCGCACCACCACGCCTTCCGGCAGCCCGGCCAGCAGGCGTGAGGGGCAGGACTTGTCCAGCAGCACGAAGACGCCCTTGTCGTCATGCCGGCGGATCAGCCGACCGAAGGCCTGGCGCAGCTTGTGCCGCGCCAGCGCATCGTCATAGCCATTGGGCCGCCCGTGGGAGAGGTGGATGCGCCGCTCCCGATGCAATATCGAGGGTCGCGGCCAGGGCACCCGGTCGAATACCAGCAGGCGCAGGCTGCGGCCGGGCACGTCCACGCCGTCGCGCATCGCATCGGTGCCCAGCAGGCAGCTTTCCTCCTCGGCGCGGAACACATCCACCAGCGTGGCATTGTCCATGGCATCGACATGCTGGGCGTAGAGGGGAATGCCCTCGCGCTCCAGCGCCGGGGCGATGCGTTGGTAGGTCTCCCGCAGGCGACGGATGGCGGTGAACAGCCCAAGCCCGCCCCCGCCGCTGGCCAGGAACAGCGCCTGCATGGCGGCGGCCACCTGGCCGGGCTTGGTCTTGTCCACATCCGTCACCACCAAGGCACGGGTGTGGTTGGCGTAGTCGAACGGCGAGGCCACGGCGGCACGAAACGCCGGCATCGGCAGGTGGGAAGCCCCGGTGCGTGCCTCGGCGGCGCGCCAGGCGGCTTCCGGCTCCTCCGCCGTGTCGCGCAACGTGGCGGAGGTGATTAGCATGCCATGCGCCTGGGACGCCACCTGCACCGCGAAGGGCATGGTCGGGTCGAGGTAGTGCCGGTGCAGCCCGGCATCCACCTCCCGCCCATCCCGGCGGGACAGCGCCAGCCAATCGACGAAGGTGCGGCGTTCCCCCGGCAGCGGCGGCGCATCGCGCAGCGCGGCAAGCATGCCCTGCCAGGCCTTCAGCGGCATGATCCCGCGCCGCTCGATGCCGCGCGCCGCGGTTTCCAGCCGAATCCGCTCGCCGACCTCAAGCTCCTCGGCGTCCTCATCCTCCAGCCGCGCCTGCAGGCGGGAGACCAGCATCGCCAGCGGGTCCTCCACCCGCTTCAGCGCGCGTTCCAGCGCGGCGCCGGTCTCGGCCAGCGCCGGCAGCACCGGGTGCAGGTCGCACTCCACATCATACAGGCCGCCATCCTCGGCGGTGCGCGCCAGCACCTGTTGCCGGGCGATGCGCAGGAAGACCTCGGTCGGGTTGGCCAGGCGGTCCTCGGCCTCGGGGCTGGCGGCCTCGCGCGGCTCCTCGGCCAGGCGCGTCGGCCAGCCGGGGCCGGGCAGCGCGCGGGCAGCGTTCAGCGCGGCTTCCATCGGCGCCAACAGGTCCGGGATATCGCCGGCCAGGTCCTCGATCCGCCGGCGCAGCCCCTTGGCGCGGCTGCGGCCACCCTCGGCCCCCAGGAGCCAGCGCCGCAACTCCGCCGTCTCGCCGCCGGTCAGCACGGCGCTGAAGGCGGCGTCGGCGGCATCGAACAGGTGATGGCCTTCGTCGAAGACGTAGCGCAGCGGCTTGCCGTCCTCGCCGCCGCCCAGCGCCGCCTGGATCATCACCAGCGCATGGTTGGCCACCACCAGGGTCGCGGTCTTGGCCCGGCGGATGGAGTGTTCGACGAAGCATTGCTTGTAGTGCGGGCAGGCGCTGCGGATGCACTCGCCACGCCGGTCCGCCAGCGGCGAGATGGTCAGCGGGCCGTACAACTCGCCCAGCCAGCCCGGAAAGTCACCCCCCAGCAGGTCGCCATCCCGCGTCGCCTGCGCCCAGCGGGAGACCAGCGCCAACGGCAGGGCGAAGGCCGGATGCCCCGCTTGCCCCAGCATCTCCTCCAGGTTCAGCAAACACAGATAATTCTCCCGCCCCTTGCGCACCACCACGCGGCGGCGGCGCTCCTCCGGGTCCGGGTAGAGCCGGCTGAGTTCCTGGTCGATCTGCCGTTGCAGGTTCCGGGTGTAGGTGGAAAGCCAGACCGGCGCGCCGTTCTTCTCCGCCCACAGGCTGGCCGGGGCGATGTAGCCCAGCGTCTTGCCGGTGCCGGTCCCGGCCTCCGCCAGCACCAGGCGCGGCTCGCCCGGGATGTCCCGCGGGATGAAGGCGATGGAGGCGGCGGACGCATAGTCGGCCTGCTGCGGCCGCTGCTCGCTGCTGTCGCCCAGCATCTCCGCCAGGCGCCGGCGGGCCTCGGCGGGTTCCACGCCATGGCTGTTGGGTGGCGGCGGCGGGCCGTCATCCTCCCATTCCGGCAGCCGGCGCCACACCTTGTAGGGGTCCACGCTGGCGCGCACCCCGGTCGCGCCCAGGGCCGCCAGCACCGGCTCGGCCCAGGGCCATTGCACGGCGTCCTGCAGCTTGGCGGCGAGCATGCCGGCGTCGCGGTTAAGCTGCGTCGCCCGGCGCTGGCTGAGGTGGCGCAGCAGGTGCTCGGCCATGTCCATCAGCTGGGCGCAGGCGGTGGCGTCGTCGGGCGGCACCGGCAGGTCCAGCGCCATGGCCAGGCCGCGCGGCGTCGGCGCCGCCAGTGTCGCCGGCATGACGAAGGCGAAGAGTTCCAGCAGATCGAACGCGGCATCGAAGCGCGGCAGGTCCAGCCGGCGCGCGGTGGCCGGCGCATGCACCAGCAGCGGCGGCGGCATGTCGCGCAGCGCCCGGGCCAACTCCCCGGAGGACAGGGTCAGCAATTCCCCGTCAGGCGTCAGCAAAGTGCCGCGACCATGTCCAGCCACCAGCACCGGCCCGTGCGGCAGCACCAGGCGCGGGGGAGCGAAAGGCGATTCGGGGCGGCGCTGTGGCTGGGACATTCGGCCCATACATAGGGGCTGCGCCGCCCAAGGGGAACGGATGTTCTGGTTCCGCTATCGGGGCGCAGCGAGACCGCCACGCGAACGAAGCGCCCCTCGAAGGAAAAAATCTGGCGCCAATCTGCGCCGTAGCGCGATTTCTTACACTGCCTTTGCACCCCCATACCGCATCTCACATGGTGCGCTTACGCAAAGCTGGAAGATTTTGCGGGTCTCAAGGGCCGCTCCGCCGGAGATCAATACCAACGGGTGGGGGCGGAACGAAACCGGCCTCGCTCGTCACGCCCCGGAACCGCTGGCTCAACCGCAGGACAGGATATCGACCAGATGCGCTTCCCGTTGTTCCCTGTAGCGCTGGCCGCACTTGGCCTCCTGGATGTGGCCAGCCCTGCCCGGGCCGAACCAAGCCTCGACCAGAGCTTCGTTGGCCGGTTCTTCCAGGCCTATCACGACGAATGGTTCCCCCCGGCCATGCCGGCGGCGCCTGACCCCAACGCGCCGCTGAGCCGCCGTCCCGCGCCCTTTCCGCCAGCGCCGCAAACCCAGCCGCCAATGCCCTTCACCGACTGGCCGTTCGGCGGCGCCTCCACCATCGGCGGCGCGGTGCCCAATGTTGTCGTCAGCCCGCTGATGCAGGCACTGCATCCCACCGGCGTCGGCAGCTTCCTGGAAGACAACCACATCCAGATCTATGGCTGGGTCAATGGCGGCTTCAACATCAGCAGCAATGGCCAGGGTCGCCGCACCAGCAAGAACGCCAACTTCCCCGCCGCCTATTCCGCCACGGCGAATACCATCCAACTCGACCAAACCGCCTTGTTCATCGAGCGCGTGCCCGACACGGTGCAGCAGGACCACATTGACTGGGGCTTCCGCATCACCGGCATCTATGGCCAGAACTACCGCTATACAACCGCACTGGGCGCCGCCAGCTACCAACTGCAGAAGCACAACAATTACAACGGCTACGACTTCCCGATGGTCTATGGCGAGTTGTACATCCCGGGCATTGCCCAAGGCCTGCTCCTGCGGCTGGGCCGCTTCATCTCGGTGCCGGATATCGAAGCTCAGCTGGCACCAAACAACTACATGTACTCACACTCGATGACCTACGCCTATGATAACTATACAAATACCGGATTGCTGGCCACGCTCTTGCTTACCAAGAACTGGCAGGCCCAGTTCGGCGTCACCGCCGGCACGGATACCATGCCATGGAACAATACCGGCACCATCCGCGACCGCGGCGTGCAACCAAGCTATACCGGATGCCTGCGTTGGACCAGCGACACCGCCCGAGACAACGCCTATGCCTGCGCCAACGCCATCAACAATGGCAACTACGGCTACAACAACCTACAGCAATACACTGCTACCTACTACCACACCTTCAATTATCGCTGGCACATCGCCACCGAATTCTGGCACATGCACGAAAATAAGACGCCGAACGCCAGCTACGCTGGCGCCAACCCGGCGCCCTACCAATTCGGCCTGTTCCGCAATGGCCCGTTCATCGCCCAATGCAAGAGCACGACGGCGCCGACCTGCACGTCGGAAGAATACTCGGCGCTGGCCTACCTGAACTACCGCGCCAGCGACCAGGACAACATCAGTCTGCGGCTGGAGTTCTTCAACGACCTGACCGGCCAGCGGACCGGCCAAAAGACCCGTTACCTGAACACCGCCATCGGCTGGCAGCACTGGATCGGGAACTCCATCACATTGCGGCCGGAAGTCGCCTTCTACAACGCGCTGGACCGCAAGGCTTTCGACAATGGGAACCGGCGCCAGGCGGTCATCCTCAGCGCCGATATCGTCTGGCATTTCTGAGCCGGCGGCAGCGACCGGCGCTACAGGTGCCAGGTTCCGGTGGCGGCGAAGGCCGCTTCCGCCCGCGCCGCCAGGGCGTTCCAATCGATCGGTGCCGCGGCGGCCTCGACATGGCCGGTGATGGCCAGGGCCTGGCCACCAGAAGTTTCCTATATGAACAAAGGCGGGCGAGTGCCTACAGCATCCGCTCGGCGATCTGCACCGCGTTCAGCGCGGCACCCTTCAACAGTTGGTCGCCGCAGAGGAAGAAGTCCAACCCGCAATCGCCGAACACGTCATTCGCCCGGATGCGGCCTGCTTCCACATCGTACTGGCCAGTGGCGGTCAGCGGCATCGGATAGACCGCGTTGGCCACGTCATCCACCACCTTCACACCCGCCGCCGCCGCCAGCACGGCACGCGCCGCCTCGGCCGTCACGGGACGTTCGGTCTCGATCGTCACCGCCTCGCCATGCACGCGCAGCGTGGGGATGCGCACCGCGGTGCAGGAGATCGGCAGGCCGGGGAAGCCCATGATCTTCCGGCTTTCCCAGGCGACCTTCATTTCCTCGCGCGTGTAGGCGTTCGGCTGGAAGGTATCGATGTGCGGGATGACGTTGAACGGCAGCGGGTGGCGGAACACCTTGTTGCCTGCGGTCCCGCCTTCCAGCAGTACGCGGCGGGTCTCGGCCAGCAGCTCGTCCATGCCCTCGGCGCCGGCACCGCTGGCCGCCTGGTAGGTCGAGACGATCACCCGCTTCAGCCCAAAGGCCTGGCGCAGCGGCTCCAGCGCCACCACCAGAATGGCGGTGGTGCAGTTGGGGTTGGCGATCAGCCGCGAGGTCCCGATGGCCGCGGCATTCACCTCCGGCACCACCAGCGGCACGTCATCCTCCAGCCGGAAGGCCGAGGAGTTGTCGATGACGATGCCGCCCTGCGCCGCCAGGTTCTTGGCATGCGCGCGGGAGAAGTCGCCGGAGACCGACAGCAGGCAGAAATCCAGGCCCTTCCCCGCATCAGGGTGGAAGGCCTCGACCACCTTGTCGCCCAGCGGGGTTTTCAGTGTGGTGCCGGCGGAACGGGGGGACGAATACAGCTTCAGCTCGGTGACCGGGAACTTGCGATCCCCCAGCACCTGGATGATTTCGCGTCCAACGGCGCCGGTCGCGCCGAAAACCCCAACCCGCATGGCTCCATGTCCTTCAGGAGTGTCTGGAAACGCCCGCAACAGCTTGTGCCGGGCGCGAAAAACAATGGCCGGCGCAATACGCCAGCGCAGCAGCAAAGGCCAGCGCAAAGGGTGCAGACGACCCATGCGCAGGCCGACACGGCAGCGCATTTCACCCACCCGCGCTGCCGCGCGTTGACCATCGGCCCCGCCGCTGCCATGTCGGCGGGCATGACAGCCGATCCATCTCTCCGTTCCGTCAAGGCCTGGCCCTTCGAGGAAGCCGCCAAGGTGGCGGACCGCATGGCCAAAACCGGCAAGCGGGAAGCGCTGTTCGAGACCGGCTATGGCCCCTCCGGCCTGCCGCATATCGGCACCTTCGGCGAGGTGGCGCGCACCACCTGGGTGCGCCGTGCGTTCGAGCGGCTGACCGGCCTGCCGAGCAAGCTGATCGCCTTCAGCGACGACATGGACGGCCTGCGCAAGGTGCCGGACAACCTGCCGAACCGGGAGTTGCTGCTGCCGCACCTGGGCAAGTCGCTGACCGCCATCCCGGACCCGTTCGGCACCCACTCGTCCTTCGGCGCCCACAACAACGCCCGGCTGCGCGCCTTCCTCGACCAGTTCGGCTTCGAATACGAGTTCGCCAGCAGCACGGACTACTACAAGGGCGGCCGGTTCGACGCCGCCCTGCTGCGCATGGCCGAACGGCATGAGCAGGTGCGCGGCGTCATCCTGCCGACCCTCGGCCCGGACCGCCGCGCCACCTATTCGCCCTTCCTGCCCATCCATCCCGAAACCGGCGTGGTCATGCAGGTGCCGATGGAGGAGGTCCGCCCGCAGGAAGACCTGCTGGTCTGGACCGACCCTGATACCGGCAAGCGCCACGGCACCCGCATCACCGGTGGCGGCTGCAAGGCGCAGTGGAAGGCCGATTGGGCGCTGCGCTGGTACGCGCTGGGCGTCGATTACGAAATGTCCGGCAAGGACCTGATCGACAGCGTCAAGCTTTCCGGCGCCATCTGCCGCGTCATGGGCGCCGAGCCGCCGGCGGCGCTGACCTATGAGCTGTTCCTGGACGACAAGGGCCAGAAGATCAGCAAGTCCAGGGGCAATGGCCTGACGATAGACGAATGGCTGCGCTACGCCCCGCCGGAAAGCCTCTCCTACTTCATGTACCAGCAGCCCGGCCGCGCCAAGCGCCTGTTCTTCGATGTCATTCCGAAGGCGGTTGATGAGTACCTTGTCAGCGTTGAGAAGCTGAAGGAGGAGGAGACCATTCGCGGATGGTTCTCTCCGCCCGGCGCCCCAAGCGATGTCAGCGCGGCCATCGCCAAGACACTGGCGCAAGGGCCGGACGCGCTGAAGGCCACCATGGTCGCCCGCCCGGCCTGGCACATCGACAACGGCGTCAGCACCGATCCCGGCTCGCCGATTTCCTTCGCCATGCTGCTCAACCTGGCGAGCGTGGTGAATGCCGACGGGCCGGATATCCTCTGGGGTTTCATTGGCCGCTACGCACCGGGCGTCACTGCTGAGAGCCACCCCATGCTGGCCCGGCTGGCTGAGCACGCCGTCGCCTACTACCGGGACTTCGTCGCACCCACGAAAACCTACCGCCAGCCCAGCGAGCTGGAACGCGCCGCACTGGAAGACCTGCTGGCCACCCTCCGCGACCTGCCGGAGGACAGCACCGCGGAGCTGATTCAGAACCAGCTGTTCGAGATTGGCAAGCGCCACGCCTTCGCCAACCTGCGCGACTGGTTCGGCTGCCTGTACCAGGTGCTGCTGGGCCAGCAGGAAGGCCCGCGCTTCGGCGGCTTCGTCGCGCTGTACGGTATCCCCGGCAGCATCGGCCTGGTCGAGACGGCCCTGGCGCGGGAAGCGTCCCTCGGCGAGGCCGCCAGCGCGTGAACCCCAGGTTGGCCTGGTTGCGCCGGCATGGCCCGGCAATGTTCGGCGTCATGCTGATGGTCGGTGCGCTTTATGTGGTGCAGCACGAATTTCGCTCCCTCAAGGTGGAGGATATCGGCACCGCCATGGCCGCCATTCCGCACCGGGCGCTGTGGCTCTCGGGCGGCTGTACCATCCTGGCCTACCTGGTGCTGGCCATCTACGACAAGCTCGGCTCGCTCTATGCCGGGCATCCGGTCTCCTGGGCGCGCAGCTTCGTCGCTTCCTTCTGCGGCTATTCGCTGGCGCACAACCTGGGCTTCCCGGCCGTGTCGGGCGCCGCCGTGCGCTACCGGCTGTATTCCGCCTGGGGGCTGAGCACGCTGGAGATCGCCAAGGTGGTCGGCTTCACCAGCCTGACCTATGGGCTGGGCGCCATGGTGCTGGGCGGCGCCGTGCTGCTGCTGGAGCCGGAAGTGGTGCCCTGGGTCGGCCAGCACTGGCCGCGCTGGGCGTTGCAGTTGTTAGCCATCCCGCTCTGGGGCATCGTTGCGGCCTATGTGACGCTCAGCCTGTTCATGCAGCGCGTGCGGCTGTTCAAGCATGAGATCGACCTGCCCGGGCCAAAGATGGCCTTCGCGCAGACCTCCCTGGCGGCGGTGGATGTCGCGATCACCACCGCCATCTTCTACACGCTGCTGCCGGAAGCCGAAGGCCTGACCTTCCTGCGCTTTGTCGGCATCTACCTGGCGGCGTATTCGGCGGGGTTGCTGGCGCATGTGCCGGGCGGCCTTGGCGTGTTCGACGGCGCCATCCTGATCGGCCTGCAACCCTACATGCCCGCGCCCGAGGTGATCGGCGCGCTGCTGGTGTTCCGGCTGTACTACTACATCGTGCCGCTGTTCCTCTCCGGCACGCTGTTCGCGGGGTTCGAGCTGAGCCAGCGCCGCGGCGTACTGACGAAGCTGGGCCAAGCCGGGGAAGGCACCCAGGCGCTGGAGGTGCCCGCCGCCGCGTCCCTGGTCGCACTGGCCGGGGCGCTGCTGCTGTTCCTCGGTGCCCTGCCGGTGCGCGGTACGCTGATGGAAGCCTGGCTCGGCCATTCCGTCGCGCTGGTCTCGCAATTCGCCACCTCGGTCGTCGGCTCGCTGCTGCTGGTGATGGCCTTCGGGCTGTGGCGGCGGCTGACCATCGCCTGGTGGGGCAGCCTGGTGCTGCTGCTGAACGGCGCGCTCATTGCCTGGGCGCGGGGCGAGGCCTGGTGGCTCTGGCTCGGCTTCGTCGGCCTGGCCGGGTTGCTGGCCGCCCTGCGCGGCGCCTTCTACCGGAATGCCCGGCTGACCCGCGAACCGCTTTCCGCCGATGCGCTGCTGCCGCTGCTCTCGGTCGCCGTCTGTGGCGTCACGCTGGCGATGCTGGCCTATGACGGGCGCGTCGCCGATGACAGCTGGTGGCAGGTGGTGCTGTCCGACACTGCGCCGGAAGCGCTGCGCTTCACCGTCGGCCTGACCGGCGTGCTGCTGCTGGTCGGCGCCGCCCGGCTGCTGCGCCCGGCCCGGCTGCTGCCGCTGCCCTGGACCCCGGCGCTGCACGCCCGGCTGGCCGCGCTCGGGGCCGCGCCGCCCAGCCAGGCCGATGGCGCCGTCTTCGGCGAACGCGACCAGGCCGGGCTGGCCTATCTCAGCCGCCCCGGCGTTTGGCTGGCCTTGGGTGATCCTGCGGGTGACCACCGCGACGCCATCTCCGCCATCTGGCGCTTCCGCGACCTGTGCGAACGCAACCATGTGGACCCCGCCTTCCTGGGCGTCGGCGCCGCCTACCTGCGGGTCTATGCCGATATCGGGCTGACCGCCGTGCCGCTGCCGGATGAGGCCGGGCAGGCCCGCTTCCTGGTGCTGCGCGCCGAACGCGACCTGGAACGGCTGGACAGCCTGCTGCCGCCGGAACTGCGCCGCGCGGCAGCGCCGCCAGCATGACCGCGCGCCGATGCTCCAACGCCTGATTCGCCACCCCCGCACCCAGGCCATGCTGGCGCGGCTGCTGGCTGGCTACCTGGCCCTGGCGTACCGGACCACGCGCTGGACCCTGCTGGGCGAGGAACACCTGCCGCAGATCATGCAGGGCGGCGAGGGCCACGCCGGCGGCAGCATCATCGCCTTCTGGCATGAACGCCTGACCCTGATCCCGATGGCCTGGGTGCTGGCGCGGCGCCAGCCGGGCCTGGACATGACCGGACGGGAGGTCTTCGTGCTGATCTCCAGCCATCGCGACGGCCGGCTGATCTCCAGCGTCATCGCCCGGCTGGGGCTGCAAACCGTGGTCGGCTCCACCCGGGAAGGCGCCCGGGCCGGCGCGCTCGGGCTGTTGCGCCGGCTGCGCCAGGGGCATTTCATCGCCATCACGCCCGATGGTCCGCGCGGCCCGCGCCGCCGCGCCGCGCCAGGCGTGGCCGAACTGGCCGCCATGGCTGGCGTGCCGGTCTGCCCGATCGGCGCCAGCACCACCCGGGCAAGGCTGTTCCGCAGCTGGGACCGCGCCATGCTGCCCCTGCCCTTCGGCCGCGGCGTCCTGGTGCTGGGCGCGCCGATCCTGGTGCCACGCGACGCCGCCACCGCCGCGCTGCCGGCGATCGAGGCCGCGCTGACCGCGGCCTGTGACGCGGCCGATGCCTGGGCCGCCACTGGCTCTTCCACGGGTTCTTCCAATGGCTCGTCCACTGGCCTCTCCGCTGGGGCCACCAAATGACGCTACTGGGTCCGCTGTGGCAGGCTGGCGCCACCCTGCTGGCCCCCTTGCTGCGGCTGCACCTGTGGCGACGCGCCGGCCGCCGCAAGGAAATCGGTGCCCGCCTGGGGGAACGCCGGGGCCACGCCGCGGCCCGGCCGGCCGGGCGGTTGTTCTGGCTGCACGCCGCCAGTGTCGGCGAAACCATGTCCCTGCTGCCGGTGCTGGAGGCGATGGCCGCCCAGGCGCCCGACCTGCACCTGTTGCTGACCACCGGCACCGTCACCAGCGCGGACCTGCTGGCGGACCGCCTGCCGCCGGCGCTGCGCCCGCGCCTCCAGCATCGCTTCGTGCCGCTGGACGTGCCTGCCTGGTGCGCCCGCTTCCTGCGCGGCTGGCAGCCGGATGCCGCGGCCTTCGTCGAGTCGGAACTCTGGCCCAACCTGCTGCGGGCCACCGCCCGGGGCGGCGTGCCGATGGCGCTGGTCAATGCGCGGATGTCCGCCGCCTCCGCCCGGCGCTGGCGCTGGGCGCCGGGGCTGGGGCGCCGGATGCTCGGCGGCTTCCGTCTGGTGCTGGCGCAATCCCCGGCCGACGCCGCGCGGCTGACCGCCCTCGGCGCCACCGATGTCCGCTGCCTGGGCAACCTGAAGGACGCCGCGCTGCCGCTGCCGGCCGCCCCCGCTGCGCTAGCGACGCTGCGCGGGGCGGTTGGCGCCAGGCCGCTCTGGTTGGCCGCAAGCACCCACCCCGGCGAGGAAGCCCAGGTGCTGGCCGCCCACGCCGCCATGGCGCACCACCTACCGGGGCTGCTCACCATCATCGTGCCGCGCCACCCGGAACGCGGCGCCGCCGTGGCGGCGGAAGCTGCGGCGGCCGGCCTGGCCGTGGCGCGGCGTTCCACCGGCGCGCTGCCCGGCGCTGAGAGTGCCATCTACGTCGCGGATACGCTGGGTGAGCTTGGGCTGTTCTATCGGCTGGCCCGGTTGGCCTTCGTCGGTGGCTCCCTGGTGCCGCATGGCGGGCAGAACCCGCTGGAACCGGCCAGGCTGGGCTGCGCCATCATGCTGGGGCCGCACAGCTGGAACTTTGCCGACTCGGTTGCCGGCCTGCTGGCCGCCGGCGGCGCCCTGTCGGTGGCGGATGCAGGGGCCCTGGCCGCCACCGTCCTGGATGTGCTAACCAATCCTCAGCGTGGCGAAAATGTGGCGAAGGCTGCCGCCACCTTCGTTGAAACCCTCGGGGCCCCAACGACCGCGACTTCGACCACCACGTCGCCCGCCCCGCAGCAGAGCCTGCCGGGCCAGGTGGCGCAGGCGTTGCTGGATTTGCTGCCCAAGGGCACCGGCCCCCGCGCCGGCCACCTGGGTCTTGGCTGAAAAGGACATGGTTACAGACTGATGCGAGCGCCCGGATTCTGGGACGGGGAAGGGGGAGGCTTGTGGCCGGCCCTGCTGAGCCCCGCCGCCGCCATCTACGCCGCCGCCACCGCCCGCCGCCTGGCGCGGCCGGGTTGGCGTGCCCCGGTACCGGTGATCTGCTGCGGCAACGCCACCGCCGGCGGCGCCGGTAAGACCACGGTCGCGCTGGATATCGGCAAGCGCCTGGCACGCCGTGGCGTCAATTCGCAGTTCCTGCTGCGCGGCTACGGCGGCAGCATGAAGGGCCCCCTTCTGGTGGACCCCGAGCGCCATGACAGCCGTGCCGTGGGCGACGAAGCCCTGCTGCTGGCCGCGGAACGCCCGGCCTGGATCAGCGCCGACCGTGGCGCCGGTGGCCGCGCCGCGGTGGCGGGCGGCGCACAATGCATCGTCATGGATGACGGCCTGCAAAACCCCGGCCTGACGCAGGACCTGGCGCTCCTGGTGGTTGACGGCACCTATGGCTTCGGCAATGGGCGCGTCATCCCGGCCGGCCCGCTGCGCGAACCCGTGGCCAATGCCGCAAGCCGCTGCCGCGCTGCGGTGCTGATCGGCGCCGACGACTGCAACGTGCTGGCGCAACTGCCATCCCGCCTGCCGGTGCTGCGCGCCCACCTGAAGCCCGGGCCGGAGGCAGCGCTGCTGGCGGGACAGCCGGTCTATGCCTTCTGCGGCATCGCCAATCCGCGCAAGTTCTTCAGCACCTTGCAGGAAGCCGGCGCCCTGCTGGCCGGCCGCATGGCCTTCGCTGACCACTACCCGTTCGACGACGGCGACATGGAGAAGCTGCTGGCCGAGGCGGAGGCGCTGCGCGCCCAACCGGTGACCACGCGCAAGGATTTCGTCCGCATTCCCCCGGCTTATCGCAGCCGCGTCACGGTCGTGACCATCACGCTGGAATGGGAGGATACCGCGGCGATCGAGGCCCTGCTGGACCCGCTGGCCGCCCAGGTGCCAATCCCGGCCTGAGGCCGGGTATCATGCCCAGCGCATGAAGGTTTCACCTTCGTGCGCCTCAATCGCGTCGTGCTTCAGCACGCCTTTGGCGTGACGCGGGCCGCCTCCGCGGCCCTTGGCGTCATGCGCAGGCACGCCGACGCGTGACTCGGCATAAGCCGCGGCGCCCATTCGGGCGCTCGGCCCGCGAGAGGCAGGCCGCAGGTCCGAACTTCGTGAGCTTGGTATCAAATCCCGCGCTTGAGCGCGATCGCCGCTGCGGCCAGCCCGCTCAGCATGGAAGCTGCGCCGAATGCCGGGGCCGCCAGCAGCCCAGGCATGGCGAACAGCCCCGTGCCGAGCGACAACGCCACCACCCCCAACCCGGTAAGGGCGAGCAAGACGGCGAGGACGCATAAGGCGAACATGGCGGGATACCTCCGGTGGAGGCGATGATATGGCGTCGCGCCTTGATTTCGCCATCATCCAGCCGAGCCCGCAGGGTCACGTCCGCGCGACCATCTACCCCAGGCGGAATGTCACCAGGGACAATCGCTCAGTTGACGCTCTGGACTGCGCTGAGCAGCCAGGCGCCGCTGCGGATGCGGGTAAACGTCCACACCTCGGTCACCTGGATTCGCTTGACCGGGTCGCCGGTCATCACCCGGTTGGTGCTGGCGTCGCGCGTGCAATCCACCAGGGAGAAGCGCATCGCCACGCTGGCGAAGTCCCGTTCGCCCTCGCGCCAGGCCTCCGCCAGGTCACCCTGTTCCAGCACGACGTCGCTGGTGCGGTTGCGCAGACCGCGGCTGGCCAGGCGGGCCAGGTCATCGGCGAAATACTGCACCATCTCGGCCGAGCACATGCCCTGCATGCCGCAGATATCCTGCCGCGACCAAGCCGCATTGATCTCCTTCAGCGCCCGTTCGAATGCCTGGAAGTCGGTGCTGCTGAGCACCGGCGCTGCCGGTCCCGGCCCGGCCGCACCGCCCGGGCCCCGCGGCGAAAAACGCGGGCCCAGCCGGTCCGAGAAGCCCGGCGCGCCAGCGGCAAAGCCCAACGCCAGTGGGGCATGGATGCCCGGCAACGCAATCCGCGGCAGCCGCCGCAGGAACTGGAAAGCCAGGATGCCAAGCACCAGCGCCAGCATCAGTTGCAGCGCCAGCCCGAGGAAGCCGGCAAAGCTGCCATCCAGGCCATGCAGCGGCGATTGCCCAACCGCCACGGCGGCCAGCCCCGCCACCGAAAGCCCGGCGAGCATGCCGGTCAGGAAACTCCGCCCAGCCGGTGCCGCCTGCGCCGCCACCGGCGGCACGAAGGCGCGCGGCTGCGCCAAGGCATAGACATCGCGCCCCGCTGCGGTACCGGGCGCGGCGACCGCGCCGCCGGGACGACTGATGGGGGTGGCGACACCGGGTCTGGCCCAGGCATCCGAGGCCGGCAACAACGCGCCCGCCAGGGCGACAACCCAGATGGCGATACGGAGGCCGCAGATGGCACTCAGGGGCAGCGTCATGAGGAACATGTCCAGCAGAACTTACTGGAGCCTTAACATGCCCTCACGGTGTCCCACACAATATTTTGATGACTCATCCGACGGAATAAGTGAACCGTTTCACATCCAGAGACATCAAGCGCCGGCCAGCGTCATGTCGTCGATCCGGAGCGTCGGCGCATCGGTCCCGCGCTTGAACTCCAGGTCGTCGGCCAGTTGCAGTCTCAGGAACATGTCCTGCAGGTTGCCGGCGATGGTGATCTCGCTGACCGGCTCGGCCAGTTCACCGTTGCGGATCATGAAGCCAGCGGCACCGCGGGAGTAATCGCCGGTGACGCCGTTCACGCCCATGCCGATCATCTCGGTGACATAAAGCCCCTCGCGGATATCGGCCATCAGCGCCTTCCGCGTCACCTTGCCCGGTGCCAGCCACAGGTTGGTGGTGGAAGGCGATGGCGCGCTGGAGGTGCCGCGGCTGGCATGGCCGGTGGACCCCGCCAGGCCCAGCTGCCGGGCGCTGCGCCAGTCCAGCACCCAAGTGGTCAGAACGCCGTCCTCCACGATCGCGCGGCGCTGCCCGGCCATGCCCTCGCCGTCGAAGGGGCGGGAGCGCAGGCCGCGCCGTCGGGTCGGGTCGTCATATACCGTGGTGCCAGCGGGCAGGATGCGCTGGCCCAGCCGGTCACGCAGGAAGCTGGTGCCGCGCGCCACCGCCGCGCCGTTGATGGCGCCCGAGAGATGCCCGAGCAGCGAGCCGGCCACCCGCGGGTCGAACACCACCGGCAGCTTCGCCGTCTTGGCCCGCACCGGGTTCAGCCTGGCCACGGCGCGCTCGCCGGCGCGGCGGCCCATGGCGGCGGCGTCGTCCAGGTCCGCCAGATACACCACGCTGGAATAGTCGTAGTCGCGCTCCATGCCGGTGCCGCTGCCGGCCAGGGCGGTGGCGGAGAGCGAATGCCCGCTGCGCCGGTAATGCCCGGCGAAGCCATTGCTGGCCACCAGCGCGATATCGGTGGCGGACCAGCCGGCCTCGGCGCCTTCGCTATTGGTCACGCCGGCCACCGCCAGCGCGGCTTCCTCGGCCAACGCGGCGCGGGCGATCAGGTCCTCGGCGGTCGGCTCGGTCGGGTCGTACAGGTCGAAATCGGCGGCAACCAGGCCATCAGGCGCTGCCGGCAGCCCGGCGAAGGGGTCTTCCGGCACCACCTTGGCCATGGCGATGGCGCGCTCGGCCAGGGCACGGAAGGCGACCGGCGCCGGGTCGGAGGTGGAGACGATGGCCTGGTGTTGGCCGATGAACACCCGCAGCCCCATGTCGAAGCTCTCGGCGCGTTCCAGCTGCTCGATCTTGCCCAGCCGCCGGCCGACGCTGAGCGCGGCGCTGCGCACCAGCAGCGCATCGGCGCTCTCGGCCCCGGCGGCGCGGGCGGCGGCCACCAGCGCGTGCAGCGTCTCCAGCGGGCTCATGCTCATGCCCCCATGGCCGCGGCGATCTGCGCCAGGCTCGGCACCTTGTCGGCCGGGCCGAGCGCCGCCAGCGTCGGCGCCCCGGCGAAGGCCAGCACGGCGGCTTCCTGCACCTGCTCGATGGTGACGGCGGCGATCTTCTGCTTGGTTTCCTCGGTCGGGATCACCCGGCCATGCACCTGCAACTGGCGAGCCAGCTGCTCGGTGCGGCTGCCGGTGCTCTCCAGGCTCATCAGCAGGCTGGCGCGCAGCTGGGCCTTGGCGCGGTCCAACTCGTCCTGCGTCACGTCCTTCTGCACCTTCTTCAACTCGTCCAGGCACACGGGCACCAGTTCGCCGGCCTCCTTCTCCCCGGTGCCGGCATACAGCGCCAGCAGCCCGCCATCCTTGAACGGGTTGGCGAAGGAGTAGATCGAATAGACCAGGCCGCGCTTCTCCCGGATTTCCTGGAACAGCCGCGAGGACATGCCGCCGCCGAGCAGCGTGCTCAGCAGCATGGTCGGGAAGTGCAGCCTGTGGGTGTAGTCCACGCTGGGGAAGCCCAGCACGATATGCACCTGGTCCAGGTCGCGGTCCTCGCGGAACTCGCCGCCGGCGTAGCGCGCCAGCTCAGGCTCCGGCGGGGCCACGTTCGGCAGGTCCGCAAAGTGCTTCTGCACCAGGTCCAGCAGCGCCTCGTGCTCCAGCGCGCCGGCGGCGGCCACCACCATGCGGCTGGGGCCGTAGTGGTTGCGCATGTAGCTGGTCAGCGTCTCCCGCTTCATCTCGCGGATGATGTCCTCGGTGCCCAGCGTCGGCCGGCCCATGGCCTGGTCCGGGAAGGCGGTGGACTGGAAGTGGTCGAACACGATGTCATCCGGCGTGTCGTTCGCCTGGCCGATTTCCTGCAGTATCACGCCGCGCTCGCGCTCCAGCTCCTCGGGGATGAAGGTGCTGTGGGTCAGGATATCGCCGATGATATCGACCGAAAGCGCCAGATCCTCCTTCAGCGTCTTGCAGTAGTAGGCGGTCTGTTCGCGCGCGGTGTAGGCGTTGAGATGGCCGCCGACGTTCTCGATCTCCCGCGCAATGGCCGCGGCGTCGCGCTTGTCGGTGCCCTTGAACGCCATGTGCTCCAGGAAGTGGGAAACGCCGTTCTCCGCCGCGGTCTCGTTGCGCGTGCCGGCATGGACATAGGCGCCGAAGGAGACTGTCTCCACCCGCGGCATGGTCTCGGACACCACGGTCAGGCCATTGGGCAGGCGGGTCAGGCGGACGGCGTCGGACAAGGGCTGTTTCCTGGAAGTGGGATGGGTCGTTCACCCCTATGTAGGCGATCGCGCGCGGTTTCGCACCGCCCGCCGCGCGCTTGCTTGACCGGGACGGCGGGATGGCGTTCCGATGCCGCATGCTTCGTCGTGCCGTCCTGCTCGCCGCGCTGCCAGCCCTGCTGCCCCGCCGGGCGCGGGCGGCGCCGAAGCGCGTGGCGCTGCTGGCCACCGGCACCCCGGAACAGCCCTTCACCGTGGAGACCCTGGCGCTGATGCGGCAAGGCCTGGCCGCCCAGGGCCTGCGCGAAGCTGCGGACTATGCGCTGGAGCCACACTGGGCCGCCGGCGACTACGGCAGCTTCGCCAGCGCGGCGCGGGAGATGGCGCGCAGTCGCCCGGACGTAGTGGTGGTGCTGACCATCACCGCCGCCGAGGCGATGCGCGACCTGGCGCCGGCGGTGCCGACCGTGATGATGCATGTGAACGACCCGGTGGCGGTGGGGCTGGTGCCCAGCCTGGCCAGGCCGGGCGGCAACCTGACCGGCACCGCCGGCGTCACCGCCGACATGCTGGACAAGACGCTGGACCTGCTGGCCGCGCTGCGCCCCGACCTGGCCGAGGTGGGGATGGTGTTCAACCCGGCCAACCCGTCCAACCGGCGCATGCTGGCGCAGGCCGAGACGCGGCTGCGAGCCAGGGGCACCCGGCTGCGCCCGCTGCCCTGGAGCGACGGCGGCGTGCCGGCCCTGCGACAGGCGTTGCGCACCAATCCGCCGGGCGCGCTGCTGGACAATGCCCCGGCGCTGGCCGGGCTGGGGTTGGAGCTTGGCCTGCCGGTGGCGGCGATGATCCGCACTTTCCCCGAACATGGCGCGCTGCTCAGCTACGGCTTCCCGCGCGTGCCGATGGTGCTGCGGACCATGTACTTCGTGCGCCGGGTGCTGGAAGGCACCGCCCCGGCCGACCTGCCGATCGAGCAGCCGAGCCGGTTCGAGCTTGTGCTGAACGCCCGGGCGGCGCGGCAGTTGGGCATCACCCTGCCGCTGGACCTGCTGGCCCAAGCCGAAACGGTGATCGAATAGCATGGCCCATGCTGGCGGCGGCGCCGGCGTGGTGCATCAGAAGCTCAACACCTGGCGGGGCCGTGCGGTGCCTCAACCATTCCGCCGGGCATGCGCCCGCACGAAGCCCTCGACCTGCCCCAGATCGGCCGGCATGACGCTGTAGCGTTCCTCGCGCTGATACAGGTCCGCCAGCCGCGCCGGCAGCGGCGGGCGATGGCCGGTGGCCTGCTCCACCGCATCCGGGAACTTGGCCGGGTGGGCGGTGGCGGCCACGACCACCGGAATGCCCTTGTCTTCCGGCATGAAGGCGCGGGCGGCGGCGGTGCCAACCGCGGTATGCGGGTCCGCCAGGTAGCCGGTGCTGGTCCACAAATGGCGGATTTCCGCCAGCGTGCCGGCGTCATCCAGCGTGAAGCCGCGGAACAGCTTGGTCGCCTCGCGCCACGCGGCGTCCGGCACCGGCATGCGGCCCTCGGCACGGAAGCGCTCCATGGTGGTGCGCGTCGCGGCGCCGTCCCGGCCCAGCAGCTCGAACAGCAGGCGCTCGAAGTTCGAGGACACCTGGATATCCATGCTGGGGGAGAGCGAAGGCTCCACCGGCCGCGCCGTCATGTCATTGGCGGTGATGAAGCGCGCCAGAATGTCGTTGCGGTTGGCGCCGACGATCAGCCGTTCCACCGGCAGGCCCATCTGCTTCACCGCCCAGGCCGCCAGCACATTGCCGAAGTTGCCTGTCGGCACGGAAAACGCCACGGGACGGTCCGGCGCACCCAGGCTCAGCGCGGCATAGGCGTAATACGGAATCTGCGCCGCCACCCGCGCCCAGTTGATGCTGTTCACCGCCGCCAGCTTCATCTCGGTGCGGAACGGCGCGTCGTTGAACATGGCCTTCACCAGGTCCTGGCAGGCGTCAAAATCGCCTTCCAGCGCCAGGTTGGCGACGTTTTCCGAGAGCACCGTGGTCATCTGCCGGCGCTGCACCTCTGACGTGCGACCCTGCGGATGCAGGATGACAATGGAGATCGCCACCCGGTCGCGACAGGCCTCGATCGCCGCGCTGCCGGTATCGCCGGAGGTCGCGCCGACGATGGTGATCCGCTCGCCCCGCTTGGTCAGCACATGGTCGAACAGCCGCCCAAGCAGTTGCATCGCCATGTCCTTGAACGCCAGCGTCGGGCCGTGGAACAGCTCCAGCGCGAAGGTGCGTTCCTCCAGTTGCACCAGCGGCGCCACCGCGGGGTGGCCGAAGCCTGCATAGGCCGCCGCGGTCATGGCGCTGAGTTCGGCCGGCGCCAGGCAATCGCCGACGAAGGGCGTCAGCAGGCGGGCGGCCAGTTCGTGGTAGGGCAGGCCGCGCAGGCTGCGCCATTCGGCCGGCGACAGCGTCGGCCAGCTCTCTGGCAGGAACAGCCCGCCATCCTCAGCCAGGCCCGCCAGCAGAACGCCTTCGAAATCCCGGGGTGCGGCCTGGCCGCGCGTGGAAAGGTATCGCATGGCGGGGGATATAGCGTGCGAACGCCGCAGGGGCCATCACCCGGGGCGCGGATCGCCCGCCCAGGCAGACCGGTTCAGCCGCCCGGGCACAGCGTCCCGGTCGCTTCCCAGGTCACCTCGACCAGCGGTTCGCCCAGCTGGCAGTAGCTGAAGCGGCTGGCCCGCGTGCCGGTGATGCGAATGCCTCGCCCGTTCAGCGGCGGCCGCTGCCGCGCCCCGGCCAGGTCATAGACCCGCCCATCCGCCGACCGCAGCACCAGGCAGCCGGACTCGGTACCCGGAGCTGGGCAGCCCGAGGCGACGACCTTTTCCTGTGCAAGGGCGGCAGCGGAAAAGGCAGCGGGCAGCATCACGGCAAGGACAAGGGCGATACGCATGCCAACACTAGGCACCCCACCGGCAGCAATCTCAACCGGAACGTGCCGTCGTCGACATCACTCGACAAAGCGGGCGAAGTCGCGCGCCAGGGCCACGTAGATGTCGCGCTTGAACGCCACCGCCAGCGCCGGCAATTCGGCCAGGTCCACCCAGCGCCAGGCATCGAATTCCGGGTGCGGGTCCAGGTCCAGCCGGATGTCGCTATCGGCGCCGAGGAAGCGCAGCGCGAACCACTTCTGCGTCTGCCCGCGATACTTGCCGCCCAGGGCCTTGCCCCACAGTTCCCGCGGCAGGTCGTAGTTCAGCCAGTCCGGATACTCGCCGAGGATGCTGGCGTTGCGGGTGCCGATCTCCTCCTCCATTTCGCGGAAGACGGCCACGGCGGGGTCTTCATCCGCGTCGATGCCACCCTGCGGCAGTTGCCAGCCACCCGGCGCGCCTTCCGCGTTCGGGAAGTCGGCGCGGCGGGCCACCAGCACCTGGCCGGCGGCGTTGAACAGCACGGCACCGACATTGGGGCGATAGGGCAGGTCCATCGGGGTCGTCTCCTCAGCAGCCGCCCTCATGCCTTGAACCGGCGCGGGCATCCAGCCCCTGGGTAAGGCAAGCATTTCCAGAGAACGGGCCGCGTCCAAAAGGACGCAGCGTGCTCTACCGCCGATCCGCCGTCGCATCCGGCCGGCGCATCAGCACGCTGACCGGCACCAGCACGCTGCCGCGGCTTTCCAGGCTGCCCGCCCAGGCCGCCAGCCGGTCCAGCAGCACCGGCGTCGCCTCCCCGGCATAGCCCAGCGCCGTACCGCGTTCCCGCGCGATGCCTTCCAGCACGCCCAGCTTGCGGTCGATGCTCAACCGGCCCGGCGGGTCATCCACCACCACATCCGCCGCCACGCCCCAGGCCCGCGCCGGCGTCGTGGCCCCTGGCCGCGGGTCCACATACATCAGCCCGCGCCGTTGCAGCGTTTCCTGCAGGCTGCCCAGCCGGTCGCCCATGGCGGCATAGCGTTCGCCGCGCATCGGCCCCAGCGCGCCGATGGCGCCGACAAAGCCGGTGAAGCGCGACAGCGCCCAGTCCAGCCGCTCGCTATTCTCAGCCGAGGACAGCCCGGTCAGCAGCGCCCGGTCGCCCGGCGAGTTCAACGGATATCCGGTCGGCTCCAGCGGCAGCGCCACCAGGGCTTCCATGCCCCGCCCGCGCGCCCGGTCCAGCAGCAGCGCCACCTGGGTGGCATAGGGGGAGAACGCCAGCGTCACCGTCGGCGGCAGGCGGCGGATGGCTTCGTCGGTCAGCGCCGCGTTCATGCCCAGCCCGCCCAGTACCAGGGCAACACGCGGCCGCAGGTCGTTGCGGTCGAACGGCCGGGCATAGACCCGCATCGGCGTCCGCCCATCCGCGCCGATCTTCGGCAGCGGGCCATAGGCGCCAACCTCCAGCATGGCCGGTTCAGCGCGTGGGATCGCCCGTTCCGCATTGGCGGCCGGCGGGGGGCTGGCGGGTGGTTCGGGCACCGGCACCGCGGCCACCACCGGCGGAGCAGCCGGCGCCAAACCGGGAGGCGCAGCAATGGGAGCGGCCGCGCCCGCCGGCCTGGCGGTTTCGCCCGGCGTCGTCGCGGTGCCGGCCGTCGTGGACCTCGCCGAGCCGGCTGCCGCCTGCCCCGCCGGTGTCGGCGCGGCAGCCTCTGGCGCGGCGTTGGGCATGGTCTCGAGTGCCCGTTCCACGCGCGGCCCGGTGCCGGGCGCCAGTTTCACCGGCGGCCCCAGCACGGCCAGGATTGCGCCGCTGCCGGCAAAGCCCAGCAGCACCGCCACCCAAAACCACTTCAGCGCCTTCAACGAAGGCGGCCGCAACGGCAACCCCGCACCCACCAGCGCCGGCAAACGCGCCATGCCGGGCCGGGTCTCGGGTTACTGCGCCGCGGCGCGACGCTGCGCCGCCGGCACTGCCGCCAGGTTGCGCAGCAAGGTCGCCGCCTGCTGCAGCTGGAAATCCGTCTCCGGCTTGGCCGGGTCGAAGGCCGGGGCGCCTTCCGCCGGCAGCCGCACCACCTTCTCGGCAATGCCGGGCGGCAGGTTCAGCGGCGGAATCTGCACCTGGGCCGGCGGCACCCCGCCCTCATTGCGCAGCGCCCGGCGCAGATCCGCCTCGCGCTCACGCAGGCTCGCGGTCGCGGCCTGATCCTCGCGGGAGGCCAGCACCTCGATATCCGGCGCAATGCCGGTGCCCTGGATGCTGCGGCCGGACGGCGTGTAGTAACGCGCCGTAGTCAGTCGGATGGCACCGTTGCCGGGGATGGGCATCACGGTCTGCACGCTGCCCTTGCCGAAGCTTTTCGTGCCCAGCACGATGGCGCGGCGGTGGTCCTGCAAGGCGCCGGCGACGATCTCGCTGGCCGAGGCGCTGCCGCCATTGACCAGCACCACGATCGGCAGGCCCTGGGCGATATCGCCGGCCCGCGCATTCCAGCGCTGCGCATCCTCGCTGCGGCGGGCGCGGGTGGAAACAATCTCGCCCTGCTCCAGGAAATCATCCGAGACCTGCACCGCCTGGTCCAGCAGCCCGCCCGGGTTGTTGCGCAGGTCCAGCACGATGCCCTTCAGGTTGTTGCCGGCCTGCTGGCGCAGCGCGGTCATTGCCCGGCGCATCGCCGTGTCGGTCTGCTCATTGAAGCTGGTCAGCCGAACATAGCCGACATCATTGCCTTCCATGCGGAAGCGCACCACCTGGGGGCGGATCACGTCGCGCGTCAGGGTCACCTCCAGCGGGCGTTCGGTGCCCTCACGCCGGATGGTCAGCTTGATGCTGGTGCCACGCTCGCCGCGCATCTTCTCGACCGCTTCCTGCAAGGTCAGGCCCTGCACCGAAGCACCGTCGATACTGGTGATCAGGTCGCCCGGCTTCACCCCGGCGCGCGCCGCCGGCGTTTCGTCGATGGGGGAGATGACCTTGATCCAGCCGCCTTCCTGCGTCACCTCGATGCCCAGGCCGCCGAACTCACCGCGCGTGGTCACCTGCATGTCGCGGTAGCTGCGCTGATTCAGGTAGCTGCTGTGCGGGTCCAGGCCGGTCAGCATGCCGTTGATGGCATTCTCCACCGCTTCCCGGTCGTTGATCGGTTCCACGTATTCGGCGCGCACCCGCTCGAACACGTCGCCGAACAGGTTGAGCAGGCGGTAGGTCTCGGCGCGGCCACCTTCCTGCGCCCAGGCAGCGACCATCGGGCCCACCACCAGGCCGGCTGCGAATGCCGCCGTCACCGCCGCTACCGTCCGAACCTTCGCCATCTTTTGGCTAACCCTGTTCCTGCGGACCACCCTGCGGGGCAGCCCATGAAAAAACCCTTGTCGCCGCCCCTGGTCTGCCCGGGGTCAGCGCTGCATCAGCCGCGCGCCGCAAACCACGTCCGCGGGTCCACCGGTTGGCCATGGTGGCGCAGTTCCAGATAGAGCGTCGCACGGGTCCGGCCGCTGCCGGCCGCCAGCACGCCAACCGGTTCCCCGGCCAATACGCGCTGTCCTGCCGCCGCATCCAGCCTTTCCAGCCCCGCCAGGACAAAATGGTAGGCGTCGCCGCAATCCACAATCAATAAATTGCCGTAGGATCGGAACGCCCCCGCAAAGGAGACCCGGCCGCCGCAAGGGCTGACCACCCGCGCCCCGGCCGGGGCCTGGAAGGTGGTGCCCTTGGCCGGCCCGCCCTCCCCGGCGGCGCCGAACTCCCGCACCGCCTGGCCTGCCACCGGCAGCGCCTTGCCGCCACGCGGCAGCGCCGGCAAGGTGGGGGCCTCCAGCCGCCGGGTCATGGCTTCCTGCTGGGTGCGCCGGGCGGCGGCCACGCGCTCCCGATCCAGCTGCGCCAGCGCCGCTTCCAGCGTACCGGCCCGGGCTGCGGCTTCCTGGCCGCGCCGCCCGGCCTCGATTTCCGCCGCATTGGCGCCGCTCTGCAACTGCCGCGCCTCGGCCATCTCGTCTTCCAGCTGCAAGGCCAGCCGCTGCGCCGCGCCCTGGGCAGCCGCCAGTTCCTGGGCCTGCTGGGCCGCGGCCGCGCCCTGGCGCTCGGCATCCATCTCGGCCAGGCGCAGCGCCATGATGTCCGCCGCCACCCGGCGCGACAGCGCCTGCAGCAATTGCAGCCCGCGGACCGCATCCTCGGCGCTGGTCGGCACCGCCAGCAGCGATTCCGCCGGCCAGAGCGACAACCGCCGCATCACCGGCACCAGCGGCGCCAGCGCCACCGCGCGCTGGTTCACCTGGTTGCGGGCGTACAGCGCCGCCAGGTTGGCGGTGCGGGCCTGGTCATCCACGTCGGCCAGCCGGGCTTCGGCCTGCTGCACCCGCCGGGCAATCGCCACCCGACGTTCCGCCAGCCGTCGTTCCTCCAGTGCAAGGGCGCGGGCGCGCATCGCCGCCGACTCGGCCGCCTCGCGCTCGTTCGCGGCCCGTGCCTGCGCGTCGCGCAGTTGCTGCGGCGTCGGCGCTTGCGCCTGGGCCTGGGCCTGGGCCTGGGCCTGGGCCGCGCCTGCAAGCAGGCCCAGCGCCAGGACCAGCAGCGGCACCAGGCGGGGGACCACGGCCAGGCTCACCCGCCGCGCAGCAGGGATTTGCCGGTCATCGCCGCCGGCTGCGGCAGGCCCATTAGCGCCAGCAGCGTCGGCGCCACATCGGCCAGCCGGCCATCGGCGATACCCACTGGCCCCTTGGCGCCCGCCGGCCCGCCCACCAGCATCAGCGGCACCGGGTTGGTGGTGTGGGAGGTGTGCGGACCGCCGGTCACGGGGTCCCGCATCATCTCGCAATTGCCATGGTCGGCGGTGATCAGCATGGCGCCACCCTGGCGCTGCACCGCCGCGACAATCCGCCCGAGGCCGGTATCCACCGTCTCCACCGCCGTGATCGCCGCCGCCAGCACGCCGGTATGGCCAACCATGTCGGGGTTGGCGAAGTTCAGCACGATCAGGTCGTAGGCACCGCTGTCGATGGCATCCACCGCCTTCTGCGCCAGCTCCGGCGCCGACATTTCCGGCTGCAGGTCATAGGTCGCGACCTTCGGGCTTGGCACCATGGTGCGGTCCTCGCCCGGCAGCACCGCTTCCTCGCCGCCGTTCAGGAAGTAGGTCACGTGCGGGTATTTCTCGGTCTCCGCCATGCGCAGCTGGCGCAGCCCGGCGCGGGACACCACCTCGCCCAGCTTGTCCGCCATGGATTGCGGCGGGAACAGCGTGGCCATGAAGCCGTCCAGGAAGGTGGAATACTGCGTCAGCCCGGCGGCGGCGGCGAAGCGCACCACCTTCTTGCGCTCAAACCCGGTGAAGGCCGGGTCCAGCATGGCGCCCAGGATTTCCCGCACCCGGTCGGCACGGAAGTTGAAGCACAGCACGCCATCGCCATCCGCCATGCCCTGGTAGCCACCGATGGCGCAGGCGGGGATGAACTCGTCGGTCTTGCCGGCCGCATGCGCTGCGGCAATGGCGGCCTGCGGGTCGGCGGCCTTCTCGCCTTCGCCCGACACCATGGCGTTGTAGGCCTCGGAGACGCGCTCCCAGCGGTTGTCGCGGTCCATCGCGAAGTAACGGCCGATGACAGTGGCGATCTTCACCCCCGGCGTGGCGCCCAGGTCGGCCTGGAAGGCGCGCATGAACTCCGGCGCGGCCTGCGGCGCGGTGTCGCGGCCATCCGTCAGGCAATGGATCGCGACGGGCACGCCGGCCGCCGCCACCGCCTTGGCCAAGGCCGCCGCGTGCTTCTGGTGGGAATGCACCCCGCCCGGCGAGAGCAAGCCGATCAGGTGGCAGGTGCCGCCGCTGGCCTTCAGCTTCTCGACGAAGGCCACCAGCGCCGGGATCCGCGCGATCGAGCGATCCACCACGGTCGCGTCGATCCGTGGCAGGTCCTGCATCACCACCCGCCCGGCGCCGAGGTTCAGGTGGCCAACCTCCGAATTGCCCATCTGCCCGTCGGGCAGGCCGACATCATGGCCCGAGGTATGCAGGAAGGCATGCGGGCCGCCGCCCCACAGGGCGTTGAAGGTCGGCGTCCGGGCCTGGCGCACGGCGTTGTCGCCAACCGCCTCGCGCCAGCCCCAGCCATCCAGCACCACAAGCATGACGGGTTTCGGAGCGGGCATGCGATTCGATCCTCGGGGAAAGGCGCGGCGACAGTGCCGAAGGGCTTAACGCCGCCGCCCCGCTTCCGTCCAGGCCCGCTTCCGTCCTGACCCGCCGGCGTCTCAGCCCCCGCTGCCGCTGGGCAGCGCCGCAATCGCGGTCGCCCCGGCATCCACCGGCACGATGGTTCCGGTCATCCAGCGGCTGTTGCCGCCGCACAGGAAGGTGACGGCGGCGCCGATATCCCAGCCGCTGCCCTCCACCTGCAGGATGCTGCGCTTGCGGCGCAGCTCCCGCTTCTCCGGCGTCATGCTGTTGGCCTGCACCATCGGCGTATAGACCATGCCGGGGCAGACGCAGTTCACCCTGATTTTGTCCGGCGCGTGATGCACCGCCATGGCGCGGGTCATGTTCACCACCGCACCCTTGCTGGTGGGGTACAGCAGGCTGGGATGCCCGCCCTTCAGCCCCGCCACGCTGGCGATGTTGACGATGGCACCGCCTTCCCCGCCCGCCCGCATGGCCGGCACGGCGTACTTGGCCATCAGCATCATGCTGGTCACGTTCACCAGCAGGCCGTGGTTCCATTCCAGCAGATCGACCGTCTCCGCGGTGCCCTTGGGGCCGGAGATGCCGACATTGTTCACCAGCACGTCCAGCCGGCCCCAGGCGCCGGTGGCGGCGGCAACAATCGCCGCGCAATCCGCCGGCTGGGTCACGTCCGCCTTCACCACGATGGCCTGACCGCCCTCGGCTTCGATCATCGCCCGGGTGTCCTCGGCCCATTCCGCGATGGCATCCGCCAGCACCAGCCTGGCCCCGGCCCGCGCCAGCAAAATCGCGGCCGCGCGGCCATTGCCGACGCCCTCGCCGGGGCGAGAGCCGGCGCCGGTGACGATGGCGACCTTGCCCTTCAGGTCTTCGGTGATGGTGGTGATGGCCATTGGCGTTTCCTCGGTTGGTGTTGCCACCACGGTGGAACGCCCGGGGCGCGCCGGCAAGCCGCGCCCCGGGCGTTCCCCGCTAACCGGCCCTTCACCGCTGATGGTGTCTGCTGCGCCTGGCATGCGGCATCCAACGGCATATCCCCGGCGATGAAGCCCACCATCCTCGCCCTGCTGGCGCGGGTACCCGGCCTGCGCCTGCTGTTGCGCCAATCGCGCCGCGGCCTCGGCTTCGCCGCCCCGCCGCCCGGCGCGCCGGCGCCTCGGCAGGAGCCGGTGGCGACGGCGCCGCCCCCGCCCGCACCGCGGCCCCGCGCCAGGCTGGACCCGCCCGACCCCGAGGAAGTGGCCCAGTTGGCCGACCAGCTATGGGGCGAGGGCTTCCTGCTGCCAGGTGGCGCCGCGGAAGCCAACCGGCTGGCCAACCTGCTGCCGCTCTCGCCCGCCACCACCCTGCTGCTGATCGGCGCCGATGCCGGCGGCGCCGCCAATGCCATCGCCGTCACGCGCGGCGCCTGGGTGGCGGCGCAGCAGGACAACCTGCTAATGGCCGAGCGCATGGCGCTGAAGCTGCGCCCGCTGGGCAAGCGCGCCACGGTCGCCACCTGGGACGCCGAGGAACCTTTCTTCCGCCATCGCTACCATCACCACGCCCTGGCGCTGGAGGCCCTGCGTCGCTGCCCCGGCGCCCGGCTGCTGCCGGCGCTCTCGGCGGCGCTGAAGCCCGGCGGCCAGCTGGTGCTGCTGGAACTGGTCAGCGGGGAGGCCAGTGGCCGCAACACCGCTTTGCTCGGCCGCTGGGTGGAACTTGAAGGCCGCGTCGCCCCGCCCGAGGCCGCCGCGACGCTGGAGGGCGCGCTGGTCGCGGCCGGCTTCACCCTGAATGTGCGGGAGGATGTCGGCACCCGGCACTGCGCCGCCGTGATGGCTGGCTGGCTCCGCCGGGTGGAAACGCTGCGCCAGGGCAGCGGCCTGCCGCGCGGCGCCAAGGCGCTGGCCCTGGTGACGGAAGCCGAACGCTGGCTGCTGCGCCAGCGGCTGATGCAGACGGGCGCGCTGCGGCTGCTGCGCTGGCACTGCACCCTGGGGCCAGAGCGCGGCGGCGGGCTGTAGCCCAGCCGGCGGCAACCAGGCTCACACCACCTGGACGATCCGGTAGCCGTACTCCGCCCCATCGGGCTCCTGCACCGTGATGTATTCGCCCGGCCGCAGGAAGGGCGTGGTCAGCAGCCGGCAATGCAGCGAGGGGTCGCCCGCCAGCTCCGGCCGACGGTCGAAATGCATGGACCAGCCGGACTCCTGGTCGTGCTGCACCGTACCGGGGCGCGGGTCCACGCCCGGCCAGCAACGCAGAACCGGCCAAGGCGCGGGGTCGGCGTACCACAGCTCCGCATTCAGCCGGCTGGTCGGGTCCAGCCGCAGCGACAACTCATAGCGGTGCGCCGCGCTGCCTTGGGGAAACCCCGGGCCCGAGACCAGCACCATTGAAACCTTCCGCATGTCAGCCCCTCCCGGCACTCGGTTGGTGTCCTGCCCGCGATAGTGCCCGCGGCCGGTCACGCTGGCCGCAGGCCCCCGGAGCAAACCCCGCCCGGCGGGCTTCGACCAGGAGCGTAATCCACTCGCCCGGACGACAGCCCGAGGCCGTTGCTGTCGATAACACCAGCCGGCAACGGCACCGAGCCCTCAGATTGCCACCCGCACGCCCAGTTCCACCACCCGGTCCGACGGGATCCGGAAGAACTCCGTAGCCGGCACCGCGTTCCTGCTCATCAGCGTGAAAACCCATTGCCGCCAGCGCGACATCTTCGGCACCACGGCGGCGACCACCGTCTCCCGCCCCAGGAAGTAGCTAGCCTGCATCTGCTCGAACTCCACCCCGGCTTCCCGCAAGCTTTCCAGCTCCCTCGGGATGTGCGGGCTCTCGTGGAAGCCGTACCGCAGGATAACGCGGTGAATGCCCGGCGCCAGTTCGCTCACCTCGCGCCGGCGCTCGGCTGAGACCTCGGGGATGTCCTCGGTCAGCACGGTCACGAACAGCACGCGCTCATGCAGCACCTTGTTGTGCTTCAGGTTGTGCAGCAGCGCGCCGGGCACGTAGTCGGCCTGGCCGGTCATGAACACCGCGATGCCCGGCACCCGGATGGTGCGCGACTGCGGCAGCCGGGCCAGGAAGGACTTCAGCGGCAGGCTGTCCTGGCGGAAGCGGGCGAACAGCAGGGCGCGGCCGCGATTCCAGGTGCTCATCAGCCCGAACATGACGGCGCCCAGTACCAGCGGCACCCAGCCACCCTCCGGGATCTTCAAAAGATTGGAGGCAAAGAAAGCGAAGTCCAGCAGGAACAGCGGTACGAATACCCCGAGCACCAGCGGCAGCGACCACTTGAACTGCACCCGGAACACCAGAATGGCGAGCAGCGTCGTACAGACGAAGGTGCCCGTCACCGCGATGCCATAGGCCGCGGCGAGCGCGTCCGAGGTATGGAAGGCCAGCACCAGCACCAGCACGCCGGCCAGCAGGGCGAAGTTGATCTGCGGCAAGTAGATCTGGCCTTCCTCGGTCTCGCTGGTGTGCTTGACCACCAGGCGGGGCAGGAAGCCCAGCTGCACGCATTGCCGCGCGATGGAATAGGCGCCGGAGATCATCGATTGGCTGGCGATGACGGTCGCGGCGGTGGCCAATACCACCAGCGGCAGGCGCAGCCATTCGGGCGCCAGCAGGAAGAACGGGTTTTCCAGCGCCGCCGGGTTGGACAGCAGCAGGGCCCCCTGGCCGAGGTAGTTCAGCGCCAGGGCCGGCAATACGAAGAACAGCCAGGCCAGTTCGATCGGACGGCGGCCGAAATGGCCCATATCGGCATACAGCGCCTCCGCACCCGTCACCGCCAGCACCACCGAGCCGAAGGCGATGAAGGCGGCCATCCGGTATTCCAGGCAGAAGACGATGGCATGGTGCGGCGAGATGGCCGCCAGCACGCCCGGTTCCTGGATGACTTCGATCAGGCCCAGAATGCCCAGGCTGGCGAACCAGAGCATCATCACCGGGCCGAAGATGGCGCCGATGCTGCCGGTGCCGCGGTACTGCACCACGAAAAGCCCGACCAGCACCACGACCGCACCGGGGATGATCACCGCCTCGAACTGCGGTGAGATGATCTTCAGACCCTCCATCGCCGACAGCACCGAGATGGCCGGGGTGATGGTGCCATCGGCGAAGAACAGGCAGGCACCGACAATGCCGATCACGGCGACGACCCAACGGCTGCGTTCGGTGTGGACGCAGCGTTGCGCCAAGGCCATCAGCGCCAGGATGCCGCCTTCGCCCCGGTTGTCCGCCCGAAGCACGAAGAAGACGTATTTCACCGTCACGGTCAGGATCAGTGCCCAGACGATGAGCGAGAGGATGCCGAGGATTTCCCAGCGCTCGACACCATCGGCGGAGAAATGCAGCAGGGCCGCGCGCAGGGCATAGAGCGGGCTGGTGCCGATATCCCCATAGACCACCCCAAGCACGCCAAGCAGCGCCGCGGAGGTCAGGGGACGAACCTTGCCATGCGGCAGGTCAGCTTCAGGATTGCTCAAGGGTTGCTCCGAACGGAACCCGGCGGCCGGAGCGATATGCTCCGGGCCGATGGGCACCTGTGCGGCGCGGAGGCATAATCCCGCCGCATTTTGGACGCAAGCGCAACATGAAGGCGGCCGCCGGGGCGCCTCGCCGGGCCGGAGCGTGATCGCTTCCGGCTGAAGCGCTCACACTCCAGCCTTGTTGCTGGAGAGACTGATTCACGGCTTACGGCGATTTCGCCTAAGCCGATCAGGCTCTAATGCCCCCGCAGGATCTGGCTGAGGAACAGCTTCAGCCGGTCGGTGCGGGGGTTCTCGAACACCTCGTTGGGTGGGCCCTGCTCGACGATCTCGCCGCGGTCCATGAACACCACGCGGTCCGCCACCTGCCGGGCGAAGCCCATCTCATGCGTCACGCACACCATCGTCATGCCGGTTTCGGCCAGCCCGACCATGGTCTCCAGCACTTCCTTGATCATCTCGGGGTCGAGCGCGCTGGTCGGCTCGTCGAACAGCATGATCTTCGGCTTCATGCACAGCGCGCGGGCAATGGCGACACGCTGCTGCTGGCCGCCGGAGAGCTGGCCCGGGTACTTCTTCGCCTGCTCCGGGATTTTTACGCGCTCCAGGTATTCCATGGCCAGCGCCTCGGCTTCCGCTTTCGGCATGTGGCGCACCCAGATCGGCGCCAGGGTGCAGTTCTCCAGGATCGTCAGGTGCGGGAACAGGTTGAAGCTCTGGAACACCATGCCGACCTCCCGCCGGATGGCATCCAGCGCGCGCAGGTCGTCCGACAGCTCGATGCCATCGACCTTGATCGTGCCTTCCTGGTGCGTCTCCAGCCGGTTGATGCAGCGGATCAGCGTCGATTTTCCCGAGCCGGAGGGGCCGCAGACCACCAGGCGTTCGCCCAGCGCCACGTTCAGCGTGACGTCGCGCAGCACATGCAGCGCGCCGTACCACTTGTTGACCTTGTCCAGCATGATCGCGGGCGGAGCATCCGCGCGGGCGGCAGAGGCGACGGCTTCCATGGATGTGCTCATCACTCTCTCCTAGCGCACGCGGTGTTGGTTGAGTTCGGCTTCGAGGTTCTGGCTGTAGCGCGACATGGCGAAACAGAAGCAGAAGTAGATAAAGCCGACGGTCAGATAGACCTCGATCCCGAAGCCCTGCCAGGCCGGTTCGATGATGGCGGTCTTGCCCGCGGTCAGCAGGTCGAAGATGCCGATGATCAGCACCAGCGAGGTGTCCTTGAAGAAGCCGATGAAGGTATTCACCAGCGGCGGAATCACCAGGCGCAGCGCCTGCGGCAGGATGATGAAGCCGGTCTTTTTCCAGTAGGAAAGCCCCAGCGCATCGGCTGCCTCATACTGGCCGCGCGGCAGGGACTGCAGGCCGCCACGGACGACCTCCGCGAGATAGGCGCCGGCAAAAAGTATGATGGCGATCTGGGCGCGCAGCAGCTTGTCGATGTTCATGCCTTCCGGCAGGAACAGCGGGAACATCACGCTGGCCATGAACAGCAGGCTGATCAGCGGCACGCCGCGGATCAACTCCACATAGATGACGCACAGCGCCTTGATCGCCGGCAGCTTCGAGCGCCGGCCGAGAGCCACCAGGATGGAAAGCGGGAAGGCGAAGGCCAGGCCGAAGGTGGCCAGGATCAGGGTGATGACCAGCCCGCCCCAGCGTTCCTGCGGCACGTAGTTAAGGCCCAGCACGCCACCCCACATCAGCACGCCGATGGTCGTCAGCGCGCCGATCCAGATCAGCCCGAGTTCCTTGCGCCAGAACCTTCGCATAGCCGAGACGATGAACAGCCCGATGAAGACCAGGATGCTGAGGAAGGCGCGCCACTGTTCTTCGTAGGGGTAGGTGCCGAACAGGATGAAGCGGTGCTTTTCGGTGATCACCGCCCAGCAGGCGCCGGTGCCCTTCAGGTCCCGGCAGGCCTGGGTCTGGTTGTTCGGTACCGACCACACGGCATTGATCACGCCCCATTCGATGAAGCCCAGCGTCCACTTCACGATGAGGAACAGCAGCACCAGGCTGAACAGGCCGGAGAACCAGCCGGAGAACAGGTTGGTGCGGACCCAGGCGATCGGCCCGACCAGGGTGATGGGCGCGCTGCGGGCGGCGGTGGGGATGGCGGCTTCACTCATGGCTCAGCGCTCCACCAGCGCGATGCGCGCCGCATAGCTGGGCCTGGGGCCAGCGAAGCCAAGGGAAAACAAGGCGCGCATCGGGCTCACCTCTCCACCAGCGCGATGCGCGCATTGTACCAGTTCATGAAGCCGCTGATCGACAAGCTGATGGTCAGGTACACCAGCATGATGATGGCGATGCCCTCGATCGCCTGGCCGGTCTGGTTCAGCGTCGTGTTGGCGATGCTGACGATGTCCTGGTAGCCGATGGCCACCGCCAGCGAGCTGTTCTTGGTGATGTTGAGGTACTGGCTGGTCATCGGCGGCACGATCACGCGCAGCGCCTGGGGCAGCACCACCAGCCGCAGCACCGCGCCGGGCCGCAGGCCCAGCGCCTGTGCCGCTTCCCGCTGGCCATTGGGGACCGCCTGGATGCCGGCGCGGACGATCTCGGCAACGAAGCCAGCGGTGTACATCACCAGCCCGGCCAACAACGCAAAATATTCCGGCGACAGCGTCAGCCCGCCCTGAAAGTTGAAGCCCCGCAGCGCGGGGATATCCGGCGTGAAGGGAGCGCCCAGGGCGGCCCAGGCCGCCAGCGGCACCGCCACCAGGGCCACCAGTGCCACCGGCCAGGTATGGCGCGGCACGCCATCGGTAATCTGCTTGGCCACGGCCTGGCGGCGATAGAGGAAGGTCACCACAAGGCCGACCACGAAGGCCAGCAGCGCCAGCGAATGCGCGCCTTCCCACTCAATCCACGGCAGCTTCAGCCCGCGGTTGGACAGGAACACGCCCTCCGCCGGGTGCATCGCCTGGCGCGGCCCGGGCAGGCCCTGCAAAATCGCGTACCAGAACAGCAGTTGCAGCAGCAGCGGCAGGTCGCGGATCACTTCCACATAGGTGGCCGAGAGCGTCCGCAGCACCCAGTTCTTCGACAGCCGGGCAATGCCGATCAGCGTGCCGAAGATGGTCGCCAGGATGATGCCAACCACCGCCACCTTCAGCGTGTTCAGCAGCCCGACGATCAGCGCGCGCAGGTAGGTATTGGTCGGGTTGTAGTCGATGATGCTTTCGGCAATCGGCAGCCCGGCCTCGCGGTTCAGGAAGCCGAAGCCGGTGGCGATCCGCCGGACTTCCAGGTTGTGGACCGTGTTGGACCACAGCCACCAGACGATGCTGACGACGATGCCGACGACCACCACCTGCCAGAAGATGCCGCGGATGCGTTCATCCGCCCAACTTAGCTTGATCGGCCGCTTGGGCGGTGCCCGCAGGCTGCGGGGGTCGATGCTGGTCTGGGACATTCCCGGGTAACCCCCGTCAGGCGAAAAGATGGCCGGGGCACCGCGCCCCGGCCGGCTCACAAAAACTCAGCGGAACGGCGGGGCGTATTGCAGGCCGCCCTGGGTGTACATGGCGTTCGGGCTGCGCGCGCGCTGCAGGCCGATCGGCGCGAGGTGGCGGGCGAAGACCTCGCCGTAGTTGCCCACCGCCTTGATGACGTGCAGCGCCCAGGCATTGTCCAGCCCCAGCATCTTGCCGAGGTCGCCGGTCTTGCCCAGCAGGCGCAGCGCTTCCGGCCGCTGGTCACTGGCCAGCGCCTGGTCGGCGGTGGCGGCGGTGATGTTCAGCTCCTCCGCCACCAGCATGGCGAAGTGGCTCCAGCGGACGATGTCAGCGAAGCGCGCATCGCCCTGGCGCACTGCCGGGCCAAGCGGCTCCTTGCTGATGACTTCAGGCAAAATCACGTGGTCGGCCGGGGTCGGCTGGGCGCTGCGGGTGGCGGCCAGGCCGGAGGCGTCCGTGGTGTAGGCGTCGCAGCGGCCGGCAACATAGGCGGCCACCACTTCCTCCAGCCGCTCGATCACCACGGGGGTGAACTGGATGCGGTTGGCGCGGGCCCAGTCGGTCAGGTTCTGTTCCGTGGTGGTGCCCGGCTGCACGCAGATGGTGGCACCGTTCAACTGGCTGGCGCTGCTCACGCCGGCGGTCCGCTTCACCATGAAGCCCTGGCCGTCGTAGAAATTCACCGCCGGGAAATCCAGGCCCAGGCTGGTGTCGCGGCTGAGCGTCCAGGTGGTGTTGCGGAACAGCACGTCCACTTCGCCGGATTGCAGGGCGGTGAAGCGGCTTTGCGCCGTGGTCGGCACGTAGCGCACCTTCGACGCGTCGCCGAAGATGGCAGCGGCGATGCTGCGGCAGTAATCGATATCGAAGCCGCGCCAGACGCCCTGGCTATCCGGCTGGGCGAAGCCGGCCAGGCCAGTGTTGACGCCGCAGATCAGCGCGCCGCGAGCGCGGATGGCATCCAGCGTATTCGCCGGCGCCTGCTGTGCCTGCGCCAGGCCGGGCAGCGCCGCGGCGCCCAGCAGTGCCATTGCGCCGAGCGCACGGCGGACGGTTTGGCCGAAGGCCCGCATCTACGTCTCCTTTTTTTCTCCGCCGGGCACAGACCCGGCAGCCCTTACCCGGTATAGGTTGGCCGGGGCGGTATGAGCAATCGGTGAGCCAGCCATGTTCCCAGCGCAATGCGCCGAATTCCCCGGGCCTGCGGCCCGGTTGCCACGAAAGGAAGCAACGGCATGCAAACGATTGAGGCAGCGGAACTGCGTCGCCGCCTGCCCTGGCCCGCCCTGGTCGCCGCCCTGGCCGCCATGTTCCGCAGCGGTTGCGAGGCGCCGCTGCGCCACCGCCACCCCGTCGGCGCCGACAACACCCTGCTGCTGATGCCGGCCTGGCAGAATGCCGGCTACACCGGCGTCAAGATCGTCCATGTCGCCCCCGGCAATGCCGCACATGGCCTGAAGGCGGTCCACGCCGCCTACCTGCTGTCCTCGGCGGCCACCGGCGTGCCGTTGGCCCTGTTGGAAGGCGGCGAGCTGACCGACCGCCGTACCGCCGCCGCCAGCCTGCTGGCAGCGCAATACCTGGCCCGGCCGGACAGCCGCCGGCTGCTGGTGCTGGGCGCCGGCAAGGTCGCCGCCGCGCTGGCGGAGGCCTATGCCAGCCACTTCCCGCTCACCCAGGTCGCGATCTGGGCCCGCCGCCCGGAGCAGGCCGCCGTCCTGGCCGCGACGCTGGCGGCGCATGGCATCCCCGCGCAGGCGGCCGCCAGCGCCGACCCGGCCGGCTATGACATCGTCAGCGCCGCCACCCTGGCGCAGGTGCCGCTGATCCTGGGCGCCGCGGTTTCGCCCGGCACCCATGTGGACCTGGTCGGTGCCTTCCGCCCCACCATGCGCGAAGCCGATGCCGCCCTGCTCGCCCGCGCCCGCCTGGTGGTCGATACCCGCGCCGGCTGCCTGGCCGAAGCCGGCGATATCGTTCAGGCCATCGCCGAGGGTGCCATCACCGCCGACCATATCGCCGCCGACCTGGCGGAACTCTGCCGTGGCGAGGCCCCGGGGCGGACCGACCCGGCACAGGTGACGGTGTTCAAAAGCGTCGGCTGGGCCGGCGAGGACCTGGCCGCGGCGATCCTGGCGTATGAGGCGGCCACTCCCGGCTGACCCGCCTGCCCGCTCCGGCGCAGCCTTTCGCGCCCCCCGGCGTTCCCAGGGCCAGACCCGAAGGATGCCCGCATGCCCAACCTGCCGCCCTGGCTCACCACCGCGCTGATCCTTTTGGCGGCCCCCGTCCTGGCCGTGGCGCTGCTGGTGCTGGTGGAGCGCCTGCTGGACCGGGTGCTGCGCAGCGAATTCGCCCCCGTGCTGCGCCGCGTGACCCAGGGCGCCCGCACCCCGCTGCGGGCGGTGGTTGCCCTGCTCGCAATCCTGGCCGTGCTGCCCGAATCCGGCCTGACCAACGCCGGCATCGCCGCCTTTACCCGCCTGCTCAGCCTGGCCCTGGCCGCCGCCCTGGGCTGGACCCTCACCCGCATGGTCGCGGCGGTGTTCGACACCTACCTGGACCGCGCCCGCACCGCGACCGAGGACGAGTTCCACGCCCGCCGCCGCACCACCCAACTGACCGTGTTCCGCCGCTTCGCCATCGTCGCCGGCATCGCGCTGACCATCGGCTTCGTGCTCACCGCCATCCCCGCGGTGCGCACCGTGGGCATTTCGCTGTTCGCCTCGGCCGGTGTCGCCGGCATCGTCGCCGGCCTGGCCGCCCGGCCCGCCGTCTCCAGCCTGCTGGCGGGGTTGCAGATCGCCGTCACCCAGCCGGTCCGCATCGGCGACGCGGTGGTGGTGGAAGGCGCCTTCGGCCATGTCGAGGAGATCACCTCTACTTATGTCACCATCGCCACCTGGGACCAGCGCAGCCTGATCCTGCCGCTCAGCTACCTGCTGGAACACCCCTTCGTGAACTGGAGCCGCCATTCCCCCCAGTTGCTGGACTCGGTCATGCTCTACCTGGACTACGCCGTCCCGGTGGCGGCGCTGCGGGTGGAACTGCAACGGATTTTGGCCGACGCGCCGCTATGGGACCGCCGCGTTTCCGGCGTGCAGGTGACGGAGATGAAGGAGAACTGCATGGAAGTGCGCGTGCTGCTCAGCGCCACCAATGCGCCACGCATGTTCGACCTGCGCTGCGAGGTGCGCGAGAAGCTGATCGACTGGCTGGTCCAGCATCACCCGGATTCGCTGCCGCGCGTCCGCACCGACGCGCCGCCGACCGCCGGCCTGGTTGCCGCCAACGACCAGCGCGGCGCCGCGGCCTGAGCGAGCCCGGCTCGCGGGGCCGTCCGCACACGCAAGCCGCTTGGCCGCGCCGCACTGCGCGTTCACGCCGGCGGCAGCGCTTCCCGCTGCACGCCGCTCGGGGCCGGCGCCGGCATGCCGCCCGCGCCTGGGGCGGCCTCCACCAGCCAGGCCCGCAGGTTGCGCTTCACCTGGAACTCGAACTCCACGTTCAGCCGGTCCAGCGCCTGGCGCAGCATGGCCTCCCCGGCGCGCTGCCGGGTGGCCGGGGCCACGCTGGAAGGCAGCGTGATGTTCGCCCGCGCCGCAGCCTCGATGAAGCCCTGCCGGCCGCCCTCGGCACCGACAATGTCCAGCCGGCAGCCCAGCGCGCAGACCACGCCCGCATTGTCCCGCAGCAGCAGCGCCTGGGTCACGCCGAACACCGCCTGCCCGGCGCTGCCCACGGCGAACAGCCGCTCCTGCGCCATCTGCCGCGCGGCGCGCGCCGGCGGCACCGCCAGCGTGGCGCCGAAATCTCCCGGCGCCAGCGGCGGCTCGGTCTCCGGCACCACCACCTCGGCCACGTTCAGCCGCAGCGGCAGCAGAAAGCGGAAGCCGATCGGCGTGCCGGGCACGGCAATCTCGGGGTCCCGGCTGGCGCAGGCCGGCAGCAGGAAGGGCAGCAGCAGGGCAAGGCGCCTGGACGGCATGGGCGGAAGCCTCTCGGTTGTCGTCGTCACGGCGCCGCCGCGCCCTGCACCTCGGCGCGGTCGAAGCGGAAGCCGATATTGCAGAACTCACAGTTCATGGTGATGCAGCCATCCTCGGCCATGTGGTCCAGGTCCTCAGCGCCGAAGCCGCTGAGCACGCCGACCAGCCTGGCCCGCGAACAGCGGCAGCCATAGGCCAATGCCCGCGCCTGGCCCTGCTGCAGGCCCTCCAGCGAGAACAACCGGTGCAGCAGCGCGGCCGAGGTCAGCCCGTCATCCAGCATCTCGGCGTCGGTCAGCGTCGCCGCCAAGGCCTTAGCGGTGCGCCAGCTTTCCTCATCGGCCTCGGCATCGGAGATCGGGTCGTAGTCCCCGCGCGACTCCGGCGCGACGCCGCCCTCCCCCGCCACCTTCTCCAGGATCAGCGCGCTGGCCCGCCAGCCCTGCGAGGTCTCGCCACAGGCCAGCTGCACCTGCGCCTTCAGCTGCTCGGAAGTGCGGAAGTAGCTGGCCGTCATCTGCGACAGGGTGATGCCCTCGATCGCGACGATGCCCTGGTAGCGCTCCATATCCGGCCCCTGGTCGCAGGTGAAGGCCAGGTAGCCCTTGCCCAGCAGTGCGGCGGCCGAGGGGTCGGGGTCATACGGCAGCAGCTTGGTCAGCTCCGCCTCATCCACCCGGGCGTAGCCACGCAGCGCGCCGTCATCCGTGCAGTCCGCCAGCAGCATGGAAACGATGCCGTCGCCCTTGGCCTGCATGGAAAAGCTGCCGCGATACTTCAGCGCCGCCGCCAGCCCCGCGGTCAGCGCCAGCGCCTCGCCCAGCAGGCGCTTGACGCAGGGGTGCATGTCGGCGCGGCGGCCGATGATCGCATCCGCCAACGGCCCCAGCCGCACCAGGCGGCCACGCACCGGCTGGTTTTCCAGGTGGAACGGCAGCACCCCGCGCGGGACCACGATGTCGGGCACCGGCGGCCGGTCGTGCTGCAGAAAGGCTGGGGTGGCGGAAGGCTGGGTGGGGTCGGGCAAGCGGGCAACCTCGATGCTGGTGGTCAAGATAGGCATCCGCCCGCCAAACGGAAACCATCCGCCGGGCAAATGCCCGATATCCACCATCCCAGTTGGTCATGCCACCGCCGCGGAGCGATGTTGGGCGCCACGAGAGCGCGGCACACGCCGCCGTGCCGGAGACCTGCCATGACCCACCTGAACCGCGCCATCCAGGCGCTGCACCCGAAAACGGTGCTGCTCTATGCCGCCGTCACTACCTACTTCGCCGGCTTCTTCGCCGCCGTGGAATACGCCCTGGCCAGCCTGGTGGTGGGCTGACCGGCTGAGCTGGCCCCACTGGGCTGCCCACTGGGCTGCCCGCTGGGCTGCTTGCTGGGCGGCTCAGCCCTTCAGCCGCCGCAGGAAGCCATCGGCGGCGGCGCGCAGCGTTGCGCTCTCGCCCGAGACCTCGGCCGTCGCCGCTTCAAGCCGGTGCAGCGCCGTGGCGGTCTGATCCACCGCCTGGTTGAGCCGGCCCGCCCCGGCCGAGACGTCTTCGGTGCCGCTGGCCGCCGCGGCAATCGTCTGGGCTATCTCGCGCGTGGTGGCGCCCTGCTCCTCCACCGCGGCGGCGATGGCGGTGGCGATCTCATCCACCTCCGCCACCACGCTACCGATGCTGGAGATGGCCTGCACCGCGCCGCTGGTGCTGGCCTGAATCTCGGCGATCTGCTGGCCGATATCCTCGGTGGCACGCGCAGTCTGCGCCGCCAGCGCCTTGACCTCGCTGGCCACCACGGCAAAGCCCTTGCCGGCCTCGCCGGCGCGGGCGGCCTCGATCGTCGCGTTCAGCGCCAGCAGGTTGGTCTGCCCAGCGATGTCGTTGATCAGCCGCACCACGGCGCCGATCCGGCTGGCGCCTTCGGCCAGGCCGCGCACGGTGCCGTCGGTTTGCCGCACCTCCAGCACGGCGCGGCGGGCGGCGGCGGCGGCCTGGTTGACGCGGCGCGATATCTCGCCGACCGAAGCGCTCATCTGCTCGGTCGCCGCAGCCACGGACTGCACGTTATGGCTGGCATGGGCGGCGGCCCCGGCGGTAGCGGCAGCCTGGGCGCTGGCCTCCACCGCGGTCGTCGTCAGGCTGTCATTGGCCCCGCGCAGCCCAGCCTCGGCCTCGCCCAGCCTGGTCAGCACGCCGCCGATCTCGGCCTCGAAGTCCAGCGCCGTCCTGGTGGCCAGGTGCCGCTGGTCCGCCGCGGCGCTGTCGCGCAGGGCGGCGGCTTCTGCCTCGGCCGCCTGGGCGCGGGCCGAGGCCTGGGCCAGGTCCTGCAGCGCCCGGGCCATGCCGCCCAGGTCGTCACGCCTGGCGGTGCCGGGCACTGGGGTGTCCAGCACGCCGCCGGCGATCCCGCGCATCGCCCCGGCCAGCGCGTTAAGCGGCCGCAGGTTCCAGGCGATCCAGCCCCACAGGCCCAGGCTGAGCAGCAGCGTCGCCAGCCCCGCCCCGGCCAGCGCTTCCCAGCCCAGCCGATCCAGCTCGGCCGCGGCTTCCGCCACGGAGGTGCCGACGAACAGGATGCCGATGACCTGGCCCCGCGCATCGCGGATCGGCTGGTAGATCGTCTGGTGCGGCCGGCCGAGGATGTCGTTGCTGCCGATATAGGTCTGGCTGCGCTGGAACACGGCGTCATGCGCCGCCCCCGGGGCCAGCTTGGTGCCGACGCCGCGGCTGCCATCCGGCCGCTGCACATTGGTGGCGATGCGGGTGTCGCCCTGGAAGATGGTGGCGACGCCGCCGGCCACGGTCTTCACCGTGTCCACCAGGTCGTTGCGGCCGGCCAGCGGCACCCCGCCCAGCGCCAGCTTGCCATCCACCAGCGCCCATTCGGTGCCCAGCGGCGCCAGGGTCGCCTTCAGCAGGCTCAGGTTCACCTGCAGCCGGGCCAGGGTCTGGCGTTCCTGGTTGTCCTGCATCTCGCGCCAGACCCAGGCCTGCACCGACAGCATGGCCAGCACGACCGCAACCAGCACTGGCGCCAGCAGCCGAGGCGCCAGGCCGATGCGACCCAACCAATGTCGAATGGATTTCATGATGCCTCCCGCACCTCACCAGCCGGGCAAATAGCGTCACGTTGCTTACAATTTGGTTATGCCGGCAGGGCCTTGCGCCGCGGCGATGAAACAGCCGCTGAACCTTCGGGCACATGCGGGGTTCGGGGAGCAACGCCACGAAGGAAGCCGCACCCGATGTCCGATGCCACCTTGTTCCAGCCCCTGTCGCTGGGCCCGCTCACCCTGGCCAACCGCGTCGTCATGGCGCCACTGACCCGCAGCCGCGCCGCCGCCGGCGATATCCCCCACGCGCTGAACGCCACCTACTACGCCCAGCGAGCCAGCGCCGGGCTGATCATCTCGGAAGCCGCGCAGATCAGCCAGCAGGGCAAGGGCTATGCCTTCACCCCGGGTATCTCCACGCCGGAGCAGGTGGCCGGCTGGCGCCTGGTGACCCGGGCGGTGCATGCCGCCGATGGCCGCATCTTCTGCCAGCTCTGGCATGTCGGCCGCATCAGCCACCCGGATTTGCAGGCCGATGGCGGGCTGCCCGTGGCGCCCAGCGCGGTGCAGCCCGAAGGCCAGGCCTTCACCGAGAGCGGCTTCAAGCCCTTCGTCACCCCGCGGGCGCTGGCGGAAGCCGAGCTTCCCGGGATTGTCGCCGACTATCGCCACGCCGCCGAATGCGCCTTGCAGGCCGGGTTCGACGGCGTGGAAATCCATGCCGCCAATGGCTACCTGCTCGACCAGTTCCTGCGCGACAAGACCAACCTGCGGACCGACGGCTACGGCGGCAGCCTGGAAAACCGCACCCGCCTGCTGCTGGAAGTGACCGCCGCGGTCACCGGGGTGTGGGGCGACAACCGCGTCGGCCTGCGCATCTCCCCCAGCAGCCCGGCGAACGACATTGCCGACAGCAACCCGCAGCAGCTGTTCGGCCATGTGGTGCAGGCGCTGGACCGCTTCGGCCTGGCCTATCTGCACGTGGTGGAAGGCGCCACCGGCGGCCCGCGCGACAGCATCCCCGGCTTCGACTTCCAGGCGCTGCGCCAGGGCTTCCGCGGCGCCTACATGGCCAATAACGGCTACGACCTGGGCATGGCACAGGAAGCACTGGGCGCGGGCCGGGCCGACCTGATCGCCTTCGGCCGCCCCTTCATCGCCAACCCGGACCTGGTGCAGCGGCTGCGCCACGGGGCGCCGCTGGCCAAGCTGGACCAGGCCACGCTGTATGGCGGCGACGCGCATGGCTACACTGACTACCCGCCGATGGCGCAGGCCGCCGCGGCGCAGTAGCGGCCGGCGCCTGGTTGCCCGCCAACGGCTCCGTCGGCAGGCGACCAGGCCCTACCGCTTCGCCTCGATGGCGTCCCAGATGGCCTTTTCCAGTTGCACGCCGTCGAAGCGGGCAATCTCCTGCAAACCGGTGGGCGAGGTGACGTTGATCTCGGTCAGATAGTCGCCGATCACGTCGATGCCCACGAAGATCAGCCCGCGCTCGCGCAGCGCCGGCCCGATGGTGGCGCAGATGTGCCGCTCGCGCTCGGTCAGGCTGGTCTGTTCCGGCCGGCCGCCGACATGCATGTTGCTGCGCGCCTCGCCGGCTGCCGGCACGCGGTTGATCGCGCCCATCGGCACGCCATTCACCAGGATGATGCGCTTGTCGCCCAGCCGCACCTCGGGGACGTATTTCTGCACCATCAGCGGCTCGCGCGAGCGTTCGGTGAACATCTCGATCAGGCTGTTCAGGTTGGAATCGCCGGGTTTGATGTGGAACACGCCGGCGCCGCCATTGCCGAACAACGGTTTGACGATGATGTCCTGGTGCTTGTCGCGGAAGCGGCGGATCTCCCGCGCATCGGCGGTCACCAGCGTCTCCGGCATCAGCTCCGGAAACTTCAGCACGAACAGCTTTTCCGGCGCGTTGCGCACACTGGCGGGGTCGTTCACCACCAGCGTCTTCGGGTGGATGTGCTCCAGCAGATGCGTCGTGGTGATGTAGGCCATGTCGAAGGGCGGATCCTGCCGCAGCAGCACCACATCCATGGTCGCCAGGTCCAGCGACTCATCCGGGCCGAAATTCCAGTGCGCGCCATGCTTGCGCTCCACCGTCACCGGCTGGGCATGGGCGACGACCTTGCCGCCGGTCAGGGCCAGGTCCTTCGGGTGGTAGTGCCACAGCTGGTGGCCGCGCGCCTGCGCCTCCAGCATCAGCGCGAAGGTGCTGTCGGCGTCGATGTTCACGCCCTGGATCGGGTCCATCTGGACCGCCACCTTCAATGCCTTCGCCATGCCGCTGCTCCCGCTTTCTCCCTGCCGGTGTGGCATTGCCACGCGGGAAAATCCAGTCAGGGGCGCCGGGCCACCCGGCTGGGCGCCTGCCCGGCGTGCCGGCGGAAGAAGCGGGCGAAGTAGGCGGGGTCCTGGAAGCCCAGCCGATACCCCACTTCCGCCACCCCCAGGGAGGTATAGAGCAGGCTGCGCCGCGCTTCCGCCAGCAGCCGCTGCTGCACCACCTGCTTCGGGCTGCGGCCCACCGCGGCGCGGCAGGCGGCGGCCAGCTTCTTCTCGCTGCACCCCAGCACCGCCAGGTAGTCCGGCAGCGGTCGATGCTGGCGGAACCATTCTTCCACCTGGGCGCGGAAGCGGGAGAACAAGGCCAGTTCCGGGCTGGTGGCCAGCCGCGCCGCCGCCCCGGCCCGCGCCACCGCCAGCAGCAGCAGCCGCAGCAGAGCCGCCAGCGCGGCGGCCTGGCCCAGCGCCGGGGCGCCCAGTTCCGCCGCCAGCTCGGCGAAGCGGCGCTCCAGCGCTGCCGCCTCCGCCCCCAGCGGCAGCAGCAGCGGCGCGCCGAAGTCCAGCCGCGCGCCCTCCGGCTGGGCTTCGGCGGCGAAGGCCTCGGCCGCGGTCAGCACCCAGCCCTCGGTCCCCGGGGTGAAGTCGAAGCCATGAATCACCGCCGCCGGCAGCAGCAGCAGGCAAGGCGCGGCGAAATCATGCCAGTCCTGGTCCAGCCGCAACCGGCCGCCGCCCGCCACCACCAGCATCAACTGCACCAGCTCGGCATGGCGGTGCGGCGCTATCCGCCAGCCATGCGGGCCGCTGCGGGCGAGGATCGTCTCCAGATGAAGGAAGCGCGGGGCCATTTCGGCCTCGGCCTCGCCATACAGCAGGAAGCGCGGGACAATGTCGCTCATGGCGGAAAAGTACCAGCGCCAGGCCACCCGCGTCCATTCCGTCGGGCCAGCCCGCCGCCTAGCCTTGGCTCAAGGTCAACCAGAGCGGGAGGTCCAGCCCATGCATACCCAGGTCGGCATCATCGGTTGCGGCCCCGCCGGCCTGCTGGCGGCGCATCTGCTGCATCGCGCGGGCATCCACAGCGTCATCCTGGAGAGCCGCAGCCGGGCAGAGGTGGAGGAGACCATCCGCGCCGGCATGCTGGAGCAATGGGTGGTGGACCTGCTGAACCGCCTGGGCCTGGGCGAACGCATGATGCGGGAAGCCCAGTTCCATGAGGGCATCACCCTGCAATGGGACGACCAGCGCCTGCACCTGCCGCTGACCGAGCTGACCAACGGCAAGCGCGTGACCATCTACGCCCAGCATGAGGTGCTGAAGGACCTGATCGCCGCCCGGCTGGCCGATGGCGGCGAGATCCTGTTCAACGTGGCCGACACCGCGCTGCACGGCATTGAAAGCCAAGCGCCCAGCATCAGCTTCCGCCGCGACAAGCTGGGCGACCCGGAGACCCTGCATTGCGACTACATCCTGGGCGCCGATGGCTTCCACGGCCCCTCGCGCCAGGCCATCCCCAACCGGGTGGAGTACGAGAAGGTCTATCCGTTCGGCTGGCTCGGCATCCTCTGCCACGCGCCGCTGTCGCATCATGAGCTGATCTACGCCAACAACCCCCGTGGCTTTGCGCTGCTGACCACGCGCACCCCGGCGATCCAGCGGATGTACATCCAGGTGGACGCGACGGACCGGATCGCCAACTGGTCCGACGACCGCATCTGGGCCGAGTTGCAGGCCCGCCTGGCCCACCCGGACTGGACGCTGCACCAGGGCGAAATTTTTCAGAAATCCATCATCCCGCTGCGCAGCTTCGTCTGTGGCACCATGCAGCATGGCCGGCTGTTCCTGGCCGGGGACAGCGCCCACATCGTGCCGCCGACCGGCGCCAAGGGGCTGAACCTGGCCGCCGCCGACGTGGTGGTGCTGTGCCGCGCGCTGGAAGCCAAATACAAGCACAACAGCGGGGAAGCCCTGGCCCGCTACAGCGAAACCGTGCTGCGCCGGGTGTGGAAGGGTGAGCGCTTCAGCTGGTACATGACCACCATGCTGCACAACAACGACCACGAAAGCAGCTTCGAGCGCCAGGTGCACGTGGCCGAGTTGGACTACGTCCGCACCAGCCGCGCGGCCGCCACCGCGCTGGCCGAGAACTATGTCGGGCTGGACTTCGACGCATAGGGGCTGAGCAGCGCCAGCCCCACCACCAGCGCCGGTACGCCGCAGCAGATGAAACCGAGGCCGTGGCTGCCGCCCAGCGCCAGCACGCCGGCGTAGAATACCGGCATCAGCAGCGCGCCAGTCTGGCCGAAGGACAGCACGCCGCCGGTGGCACCGCCGCGATTGCCCTCGGGCGCCAGCCGCGCTGTTTCCGCCAGCAGCACGCCGTGCCAGGACAATGCCGTGGCGCTGAGGATGCTGGCTACCAGGCCGACCAAGGCCAGCGGCCACTGCGCGCCACTCAGCCCCACCAGCACCGTGCCCACCGCCATGCCAACCGCCAGCATGCCCAGCATGGTGCCGGGGGCGGCGCGGGTGCTGCCGATCCAGCCCCACAGGATGCGGCACGGCACCGCCACGAAGGTGGCGACGGCAAACAACAGCCCGGCCTCGGGCAAGCTGTGGCCCATATCGGTCAGGAACACGACGAAATAGGCGGTGAACACCGTCTGCAAGCCGTTGAAGGCGAAGCAGGCGGCCGAGAGATGCCGCAACTCGCGCGTCCGCAGCACCACCTTCAGCGTGGTGCCGAAATCCGACATGTGGAACCGCTTGCTGGGGATACGGTCACTGTCGAATTCGCGCCGCAGAGGCTGCAGCATGAAGGCGAAGACCAGGCAGCCCAGCGCCGCCATCTCCAGCGAGAATTGCCAACCGCCCCAGCCGGTGAACAGCGGCCCGAGCAGGCCCAACAGCAGCAGCCCCGCCGGCACCGCCGTCTGCTTCAGGGAAAACACCAGCGGCGCGTAACGTGGCGGCGAGTATCGCCCCAGCAGGTGCGAGCTGGCCGGCGTGGAGGCGGCCGAGCCGCCGCCGCCGATGATGGCCGACAGCGCGAACATCCACAGCGACCCCGTCGCCGCCGCAGCCAGCCCGGCGGCCAGCAGCACCAGCGCCACCTGGCTCATGCGCAAGGCGCCATAGCGCAGGATGAAGCTGCCGCAGCCCAACTGCACCGCCAGCGCGGCAGCCGCGCCCAGCCCGACATAGATGCCGACCCAGGCGGCATCGAATTGCAGGTCCTCGATGATCGCCGGGGCGATCACAGGCGGCATGTAGCGGCCGATGGAGGCGAAGGTCTGCTGCAGGAACATCGCGCCGAGGGCGACGAGCAGCAGGTTGAACGGGCGGCCGAGCCGCATTCTGGGACGTTCCGGAGATGGTTTACCCCAGGATAGCCGCCACGGCCCGGAGCGCAAACGCTGCCGGCGCGATCGCTGTGCTCGTACTGCACGAATACCGCGAGGAACTTCCCGATGAGTCGCGTTCTGCGATGCAATTGGCCTGGCATGTCGGGTGCACTGACCCTGGCAGGTCGCACCGGTGCCGATCGGCAAGGGCAGCGCGGCCATAACGACCAGCTTGAGGACGACAATGATGAGCGCGACGCAGATGAATGCCCGGGTCTCCCGTCAGGCCACTTCCGAAGCCCGTGCCGGCGCCGTCGCGCTGGTGGTGCTGCGGCTGACGCTGCTGGCCGTGGCCCTGGCCCTGGTGGGCACGGTGGCGCACGTGACGCTGAAGCTGATCCAGGGCTGATGCCGCCATCCGAACGGCACTGGCGCTGAAGCGCCCACGCTCCAGCCTTGTTGTTTGCGAGACTGCTTCACGGCTTGCGGCGCTTCCGCCCAAGCCGGTCAGGCGCTACAGCGAGGGCGCCTGGAAGGTATAGGGCGAGGCGCCGGTCACCATCGGGTCCAGCGCCAGCCGGTGCTCCAACGGCGGAAAGGCGCGGCTGCGGCAATCCGCCCGGTCACACAACCGGCAGCTCAAGCCGATGCCGACGGCGGCGCGGTCCAGGTCCAGCCCGTCGGCATAGATCACGTCCGGCGCGCGGGTGATGTCGCAGCCCATGGCCACGACATGCACCGGCGCCGGCTCCCCCCACACCGCCGCGCGGCCCTGCACCGCGCGGGCAAAGCACAGGAAGGTCCCGCCATCCGGCAGTTGCGCCAGTTGCACCCGCACCTGGCCGGGCGAGGCGAAGGCGTGGTGGACGATCCATTTTGGGCAGGACCCACCGAAGCGGGCAAACGGAAAGCCCGCCGCGGAAAACCGCTTATCGACATTCCCCGCGGGGTCGACCCGCAGGAAGAAGAACGGCACGCCGCGCGCGCCCTCCCGCTGCAAGGTGGCCAGCCGGTGGCAGGCCTGCTCGAAACTGGTGCCGAAGCGGCTGGCCAGCGCGTCGGCGTCGTGGCGCTGCTCCCGCGCGGCGGCCAGGAAGGCCGCATAGGGCATCAGCAGCGCGCCGGCGGCGTAGTTCAGCAGGCCGATCCGCACCAGCGCACCGGCTTCGGTCGAGGATGGCTCGAACCCCGCCATCGCCTCGGCCACGGCCTCGCCGGCCTCCAGCAGCATCAGCTGGAAGGCCAAGTGGAAGCCGCGGCTTTCGCGCGGCAGGCTGTCGCTCAGGTCCAGCCGCCGGTTCGCCGCGTCGTAGCGCCGCAGCGCGCCCTGCATCGGCACCACCTGCACCACCAGGCCGTGGCGGTCGCGCAGCCGCTGCGCCACGGCGTGGTTCATCTCATGCGGGCCGGCGCCCAGCGCCGCGCCCAGGGCTTCGGCCGCGGCTTCCAGGGCGGGAAAGTGGTTGGCGCGGTCGTGGAAGAAGTCGCGCGCTTCCTCGGTAGGCAGCAGGATGCGCCGCCCGGTCGGCAGCGCGATGCCGCCGCTATCCTCCCGCGCCACACGCCAGGCCCGGTACAGCGCCAGCACCGCCCGCGCCACATGGGGCGCCCCGCCCGCCAGCTGCGCGATCTCGGCTTCCGGCACCACGTCGAGGCCCAGCAGCGGGTCGCGCAATACCTCCTGCAGGCCGGTCTGCAACGCCTTCTCCCGCGCGCCGGACAGCGCGGCGAGGTCCACCTGCAGTACCTCGGACAGCTTTACCAGCAGGCTGGCGGTGACGGCGCGCTGGTCATGCTCGATAAGGTTGAGGTAGCTGGCGGAAATGCCTAGCCGCGCTGCCAGGCCCTGCTGCGCCATGCCCTGTTCCAGCCGCAGCCGCCGCACCGTGCGGCCGATCAATGCCTTGGCCACTTTTACTGCCTTTACTGACTTCACGCCATTGGGGTGAAATAGCCGGGCCAACCGCCACCGTGCAATCGGGCGACTGGCCATAATTCGCCGAAATGAGTGAATTATTGACGGCTCCAGCCCACCCGATGGGCGCCGGTGGCCCGCCTGCTACCGCATGAGCCCGGAGACCAGGTTCACCGCGGCCGCCAGGATCACCGCGTTGAACAGGAAGCTGACCACCCCGTGCAGCAGCACCAGCCGCCGCATCGCCGCCGTCTGCGTGCTGGCATCGGAGACCTGGAAGGTCATGCCGATGGTGAAGCCGAAATAGAGGAACTCGAAGAAGTCCGGCGTGTCGTTGCCGGGAAACGCCAGGCCCTTGCCGGTCAGCCAATGCTCGTGCGCGTAGTGCGTGGCGAACAGCACATGCACGAAGCTCCAGGACAGCAGGATGGTGCCGAAGGCCAGCGCCAGCGTGGCCGGCGGCACCGGCGTCGGCGCCGCGGCAATCTCCCACATCACCGCGGCGAGGGAGGCCAGCGCGGCCCCCAGCGTCGCGGCCAGGATCGCCCAGCGCCCTTCATCCAGCTTGGCCGCACGCATTTCCATCACGCTGGGCGAGACATGGGCCATGCTCGCGCCGATGAGCCCGAGCCAGGCCAGCACCGCCAGGTTCCAGCCCAGCAGCACCGCCTGCGACGGCCGCAGCCCCAGCGCCACGCAGCCCAGCCCGGCCAGCAGCCCCGCCCCGGCCGAAGCCAGCAGCAGCGGCCGATGGCGCAGGCCCAGCTTCACGCCGCCAGTGCCCGGGCGAACACCGCGGGATCGACATTGCCGCCACTGAGCACCACGCCGACGGTGCGGCCGCGCACCGGCAGCTTGCCCGCCAACACCGCCGCCAGCGCCACCGCGCCGCCGGGTTCCACCACCACCTTCAGGTGCTGGAAGGCAAAGCGCATGGCGGCGAAGACTTCCGCGGGGGTCACCGCCACGCCGCCAGCCAGCCGCGGGTGGTTGATGGCGAAGGTGATCTCGCCCGGCTGCTTGCTCAGCAGCGCGTCGCACAGGTTGTCGCCGCTGCCGTCATTGGCAATGCGATGCCCGGCGCGCAGCGACTGGCCGTAGTCGTCCCAGCCCTCCGGCTCAACCGCCCAAACCTCGGCCTGGGGTGCCAGCGCTTCCATGGCCAGGGCGCAACCGCCGATCAGCCCGCCGCCGCCGGTACACACCGCCAGCGCATCCAGCGAAAACCCGGCGGCGCGGGCATCCTCCACCAGTTCCAGCGCCACGGTGCCCTGGCCGGCGATGACATCGGCGTGGTCGAAGGGCGGCACCAGCGTGGCGCCACGCTGCCGGGCCAGCTCGGCCGCCAACGCGTCGCGGTCGGTGTTGTGGCGGTCGAAGAAATGGATCTCCGCCCCCCAGCGCCGCGTGCTCTCCACCTTGATGGCCGGGGCGTCCTGCGGCATCGCGATCAAGGCGGGCATCCCCAGCATGGCTGCGGCGCAGGCCACGCCCTGGCCGTGGTTGCCGGATGAATGGGTCACGATCCCGCCACGCCTGGCCGCCGCATCCAGCAGCAGCGCCGCATTGGTGGCGCCGCGCAGCTTGAAGCTGCCGGTGCGCTGCAACGGCTCCGGCTTCACCAGCACGGTGCCGCCGGTCAGCTCGTCCAGCAGCGCGTGGCGCAGCATCGGCGTGTGCACCACCTTGCCCCGCAGCCGCGCGGCGGCGGCCTGCACATCCTCGAAACGCGGGATCATCGCTGGAACCTCATGGGGTCGGTCAGGGTCGCGGCGCGGGCAAGCTCCGCGCCAGGATGCGTGCCGTTGACCAGCGCCGTGACCAGCGCCCCGGCCGCCGGCGCGGTCTGGATGCCATAGCCGCCCTGGCCGCACATCCAGTGGAACCCCGGCGCCTCGCACGGCCCGATCACCAGGCCACGATCCGGCGAGAAGGTCCGCAACCCCGCCCAACTGTGCTCGATGCGGCGGACCGGAATATCCAGCGCCTGCTGCATGCGGTCGATGGCGATGGCGACGTCCAGCTCGTCCGGCTGCACGTCATGCGGCGTGTCGTCGGTCTCGTCGGCCGGGGAGACCATCAGCTTGCTGCGTGCCTCCGGCCGCACGTACCAGGTGTGGTCGGCATCGCCCAGCATCGGCCAGTCGGCGCAGTCCATCCCGGGGTCGATGATGCAGGCGGTGCGCCGCTTGGGCTGCAACCCTACCGGCTTCACTCCGGCCAGGCCGGCCACCTCGTCGCCCCAGGCGCCGGCGGCATTGACCACCACGGGAGCGGCGAAGATCTCGCCGCTGGCCGTCTCCACCCGCCATTCGCCGGCCATCCGCTCGATCCGGCCGGCCCGGTGCCGCAGCGCCAGCACGCCGCCGAGCTGGCGCAATTGCCGCAGGTAGCCCTGGTGCAGCGCGGCGACATCCATGTCGAAGGCATCGGCCTCGATGCCGCCGGCCACCGCGTAGCCCGGCTTCAGCGCCGGCACCAAGGCGCGCACGGCCTCGGGGGCGATCGGCACCATGCCGGCCCCCTCGGCGATCATCTGCCCGAGATGCGCCTGCTGTTCCGGCGGGGCGATGAACACCACTGCACGTTTATGCGCCAGCGTAGCCTCGGTGAAGCCGAGCGGCGGCGTCTCAAAGAAAGCGCGCGAGGCACCGGTCAATATCCGCGCATCGACGCTGCCGTAATTCAGAATCCAGATGGCAGCGGAACGGCCGGTGGTGTGGTAGCCGGCGCTTTCCTCGGCTTCCAGCAGCGCGGTCTTGCGGCCACTGAGCGCCAGTTGCGCCGCCGCCGTGGCGCCCGCCATGCCGGCACCGATGACGATGGTCTCGAAGCGTTGGATGTCCATGCCGGCATGCTCCCCGCCAGCGGTCGAAAGGGCAAGGCCCGGCAGGGGCAGACCGGCCATGCGTGGGACCGCTTTGCCACGCATGGCCCCAAATCTGCCTGCAGGCTGCCGCGAAACCAGCCAAGGGCCCGTCGGCAGCATCCGGCTGGGCTGCGGCAAGGCCGCACTGCCCGGCCGCCGCCGCAGGCCGTGGCCAGTTCAGTCCGACGGCGTCCGACCATGGGCACAACCGAAGGGCCTGCGGGGCTACCGCGACCTCTCAAGACCCGGGGCCACCCTTAACCCAGCGGCGTGCCGGGGCCACCCTCAGCCCAGCGGCGTGCCGGGGCCACGACGCAGCTGGCTTTCGCGCACCACCCGCTCATGCCCGTCGCGGCTGTTCTTCACCCGGTACTCACGGTCCTGCCCGTCATTCGGCAGTTGCCGGACCACGGTATAGGCCCCGCTGGGCGCGGCGCCGTCATAGCGGCCCGGGACGAACTCGATCTTCTGCCCAATGGCGAAGCGATGGGATGACACGGACATGGTTGCTCCTCGGGAAGGGCATTGCCCCCAACACGGATGGGCGCCGGCGGTCAGGCTTCAGCCGTCGCTGCGCGGGCCGGCCTTCTTGGTCGGCGTGGCCGGCCGCAGGAAGGTGGACTGCGCCAGCGGCGCCGCCTTCTTGTCGGCCTTCGGCTTCTTGGCTTCGCGGTTGCTCTTTTTCTGGCCCTTGGCCATGGGGAAGTCCTCTGGGTGGTGGGTTCAGCCAGCCGGAACCGGCGGCTGGTCGGTCAGGTCATCGGACCAGATGTGCAGCAATCCCGTCGGGTCGGCGCTGCGGGCGCGCAGCTTGCCCAGCGCAATCGCCTCGATCCGCGGGCGGATCGCCTCGAAGCATTTCAGCAGGTCGGCCGGCTTGAAGCGGCGGAACTCGCTCAGGTCCTGCAAGGCGGAAAGCGAGATGGCGCAAGGGTAGCTGCGGTCCTGGTCCTGGACATCGAACAACACCTGGCGGCCGTCCCAGCGGGCCGGGCTCCGGGCGGCAGGGCTGGGTGTCTGGCTGCTGCTCATGCCGCGATACTCCGGGCCGCAAACGCGCAGGGCCTGCCGCACCCCCGGTCGAGGACGCTGTTTGACTGATGCAGTATTCTGTCGTCTCACGTACCCGCAATATATAGCGACGCGTCCCGCCGTTTGCATCTTCGTTCGCGAAGATATCGTCAAATAAATTTCAAGGCTGTTTTTTGGCGATTTCTACCAGAACAACTCGCCCCGCAGGAATGCCGCGGCTTCCTCGGTGCGCGGCCCGGCGAAGAAGGCTTCGGCGTCAGCCCGTTCCACCACCCGGCCGTGATGCAGGAACAGCACCTCGCCCCCCAGCCGCCGGGCCTGCGCCAGGTCGTGCGTGGTCATCACCACCTTGGTGCCGCTCTCGGCGATGGCGGTGACGATCGCCTCCACGCTGCGGGTCGCCGCCGGGTCCAGCGCCGCGGTGGGCTCGTCCAGGAACAGCACCTCCGGCGCCAGCGCCCAGGCCCGGGCCAGCGCCAGGCGCTGCTGTTCGCCGCCGGAAAGCCGCCGTGCGGGGCGATGCAGCAAGCGGCCGAGGCCGACACGCTCCAGCGCCGTCTCGGCCCGCAGCCGCGCCTCCGCCCGGCTGTGGCCAAGCAGGCGCAACGGGTAGGTGGCGTTGCCCAGCACCGTGCGCCGCAGCAGCACAGGGCGCTGGAACACCATGGTATCGCGCGGGCCGAGGCCAGGTGGCCGCGCCGCTGGGTTGGCCCATTCCACCGTGCCGCCGCTGGGCGCCAACAGCCCATGCAGCAGCCGGAGCAGCACGGATTTACCGGCGCCGTTCGGCCCCACCAGCAGGCTCGGCGCGCCCTCGCGCAACTCCAGCGTGATGCCGCGGATGATCTCCGTGCTGCCGATGGCCAGGCGCAGGCCGTTCAGCCGCAGCGGCAGGGCAAAGGGCATCAGCGCAAGCCCTTGGGGGACTGCGTCACCGGCCCAGGGAAGGCGCGCGGCGACGCCATTCAGCGCGCCTGTTGCGCCGCGCCGCGCAGCAGCTGGGCCAGGCCGTTCACCAGCAACACCACGGCCAGCAACACGCTACCCAGCGCCAGGGCCAGCGGCAGGTCGCCCTTGGAAGTCTCCAGCGCAATCGCCGTGGTCATGGTGCGGGTATAGCCCTCGATGTTGCCGCCGACGATCATCACCGCGCCCACCTCAGCCGCCGCGCGGCCGAAGCCGGCCAGCAGCACCGTCAGCAGGGAAAACCGCCCCTCCCACAGCAGGGTCCGCACCGCCTGGCCCGGCCCGGCGCCGAAGCTGCGGAGTTGTTCCTCGTATTCCTCCCACAGCGCTTCCAGCGCCTGCCGGGACAGCGCCACCAGGATCGGCGCCACCAGCACCGCCTGGGCGAGGACCATGGCGCCAGGGGTGAACAGCAGCCCGAAGGAGCCCAGCGGCCCCGAGCGCGACAGCAGCAGATACAGCACCAGCCCGGCGACCACGGGCGGCAGGCCCATCATGGCATTGGCCACCGCCACCACCATCCCGCGGCCGGGGAAGCGCCGCACCGCCAGCAGCGCACCCAGCGGCAGGCCAGGAATGGCGGCCAGCAGCACGGCCAGCAGGCTGGTCTGCAGGGACAGCCCGACAATTCCCGCCAACGCGGGGTCCGGCCCGGCCAGCAGGCGCCAGGCGGCATCGAAGGCGTCTCCAAGGTCGGTCATGCCGGCGCAAAGTGGCGGCAGGGGGCCGCCGGGTCAAACGGCATCGGCGCGAGACCTGCCTCGGGCGCGGGTGTCGGCGGCATGGCAGCGACCTTGCGCTTCCCTCATCGGCCTCACCGCGATGGCGGTTGCTTTGTCCCTCATCGGCCTCACCGCGATGTCGGTTGCTTTGCGCCAGCCAGCATGGATACCCTGGCACCAGAACCAGGGCCGGAAGCAATCCGGCCCGCGGTGGGGTCACCCCGCCGCATACAGGAGGACGAACTGGAATGACGACCAACGGGACAACCCGCCGCAATGTGCTGCGCTCCGGCGCCGGCGTCGTGGCTGCCGGCACGCTGGCGGCGCCAATGGTGCACGCCCAGGGCACCGCCGGCGCGCTGCGCTTCGCCTTCTGGGACCATTGGGTGCCCGGCGGCAACGACGCGCTGAAGGAGCTGGCCGCCAAGTGGGGCGAGCAGCACCGCGTCAACGTCTCGCTGGACTTCATCAACACCACCGGCAACCAGCTGCAGCTGACCGCCGCCGCCCAGGCGCAGTCGCGCAGCGGCCATGACGGCATTTCGCTGACGCCCTGGGATGTCGGCGCCTATTCCGACCGGCTGGAGCCGGTGGACGAGGTCATCGCCCGCCTGGTCGGCAAGTACGGCCCGATCAACCCGGTCGCTGAATTCCTCTGCAAGCATGGTGGCAAGTGGCGCGGCGTGCCCGCGACCTCCGGCACCCAGAACAAGCCGGCCTGCGTCCGCTTCGACCTGATGCTGGAACACGCCGGCATCGACGTGCGGGCGATGTGGCCGGCCAACAACACCCGCGGCCCGGGCGCCGATAACTGGACCTGGGAGACCTTCACCGCCGCCGCCGAAAAGTGCCACAAGGCCGGCGTCTCCTTCGGGCTGCCGATGGGCCAGTTCTCGGATGCGGTGGACTGGGTCGGCGCGCTGTTCGCCGGCTATGGCGCCAAGATCACGGATGCCACCGGCAAGCCGACAGTCGCCGGCAATGCCAAGCTGAAGACCGCCATCGAGCTCGGCGTCCGCCTCAGCCGCTTCCTGCCGCCGGATGTCTGGGCCTGGGATGACGCCAGCAACAACCGCGCGCTGATCTCCGGCAAGTCGGCGCTGGTGTTCAACCCGCCCAGCGCCTGGGCCGTGGCCAAGCGAGACGCCATCCACGTGGCCGAGAAGTGCTGGACCATTCCGATGCCGGCCGGCCCGGAAGGCCGCTTCCTGGCCTACCTGCCCTTCACCACCGGCATCTGGGCCTTCGGCCGCAACAAGACCGCGGCGAAGGAGTTCCTGGAGCACATCACCCAGCGCGAAAGCTGCGAGGCGATCACCAACAAGTCCGGCGGCTACGACATCCCGCCCTTCGCCACCATGACCGACTTCAAGGTGTGGGAGACGACCAACCCGCCGGTCGGCACCATCTACAACTACCCGCTGAAGCCGCATCACCAGGCCAAGACCTCCATCGCCTTCGACCCGGCGCCGCCGGAGCTGGCCAGCCAGATGTACATTCAGGCGCTGAACACCAAGGTCATCGCCCGCGTTGCCCAGGGCGGCGAGACGGTGGACCAGGCCATGGGTTGGCTGGAGCGCGAGATCAACAACATGCGTCGCGGCTGAGGCCGCGCGGTGGTGATGTTCGGCTGATGACGCGCAGCAGCGGTCCCGGCTGAACACGCCGCGCATGTCGTATCGGGGCGGGCGGCGCAGGCTGCCCGCCCCGACTTTTCCAGCCCAACCCAGAGGAACCTCGCATGGCCTCGGACAGCAATGCTGCCGTGCTCGCCGCAAGGCCGGCTGCTGCGCGCCCCGCCAGCAGCGCAATGAAGCGCTTCGCCCGCCGGCGCTCGACCATCGCCTTTTTGATGACGTTGCCGTTGATCAGCGTGATCGGCGGCCTGGTCGTCTGGCCGGCCGGCTACGCCATCTATCTCTCGATGCTGAACCGGCGGCAGACCGCCTTCATCGGGCTGGAGAACTTCGACATCCTGCTGGACAGCGAGACCTTCCGCTCGGTCATCTGGCAAAGCTGCTTCTTCGCTATCACCGCCGTGCTGCTGAAAGCGCTGGTCGGCTTCTGGCTGGCGCATATGCTGCACCACATCCCGACCAAGGGTCAGCGGATGTGGCGCGGCATGCTGCTGGTGCCCTGGGTCATCCCGCCGGCGCTGTCCACGCTGGGCTGGTGGTGGATGTTCGACCCCAGCTATTCCAGCATCAACTACCTGATCAACGCCATCGGCTTCCCCTCGGTCCCCTGGCTCGGCGAGCCATGGTGGGCGCGGATCTCCGTCATCATCGTCAATGTCTGGTACGGCGCGCCGTTCTTCATGATCATGTACCTGGCGGCGCTGAAGAGCGTGCCGGACCAGTTGTATGAAGCGGCGGCCATCGACGGCGCCACCGGCTGGCAGGGGCTGCGCCACATCACGCTGCCGATGATGCAGAACATCATCAGCATCACCGTGCTGTTCAGCCTGATCGTCACCTTCGCCAACTACGACATCGTCCGCGTGCTGACCAATGGTGGCCCGCGCGACCTGACCCAGGTTTTTGCGAGTTACGCGTTCCAGGTCGGCGTGCTCAGCGGCAACATCCCAAGGGGTGCGGCGGTGTCGCTGTTCATGTTCCCGCTGCTGGCGGTCATCGCCTACTTCGTCCTGCGGGGCGTCAACAAGCGCACGAAGGAGATGGCGTGATGTCCGCCGCTGCTCACCCCTCTGGCCGCCCCTCGGACGCCGTGCCCGGCCTCGGCCGGCGCATCGGCAGCCTGCGCAGTGAACGCCGCTGGGCGCTGTGGACTGCGTACATTTCGCTGATCATCGCCGCCATCGTCATGCTGGCGCCGCCGCTGTACATGCTGCTGACCAGCATGAAGACCAGTGCGGAGGTCGCCGACCTCAGCGGCAATCCCTGGATGGTGCATGCACCGACCTGGGAGAACTACGCCGCCATCATCGGCAACCCGATGTTCCGCGGCTTCTTCTACAACAGCATCATCCTGACGGTCTGCGTCGTCGCCATCACCATGGTGATCTCGGTGTTCGCGGCCTTCGCGCTGGCGCGGATGAAGTTCTTCGGCAGCCAGGTGCTGGCGACCGGCGTGTTCCTGACCTACCTGGTGCCGGACACGCTGCTGTTCATCCCGCTCTACCAGATCGTCGGCGGGCTTGGCCTGCTGAACAGCATCTGGGGCCTGGTGCTGGTGTACCCGACGCTGACAGTGCCCTTTTGTACGTGGATCATGATCGGCTACTTCGCCTCCATCCCGAAGGAGCTGGACGAGGCCGCACTGATCGACGGCGCCAACTGGATGCAGATGCTGACCAAGATTTTTATTCCTGTCGCATTGCCGGGAATTATCGCGGCCACCATCTTCGCCTTCACCGTCAGCTGGGCGGCCTTCGTCTACCCCACCGCCTTCATCACCCGGCCAGACGAGATGCCCCTCACCATCGGCGTGGTCTCCCAGCTCATCCGCGGCGACACCTTCGCCTGGGGCCAGCTGATGGCCGGCGCGCTGATCGCGGCGCTGCCGCCGGTCATCGTCTATGCCTTCCTCATGGACTACTACATTGCGGGCCTGACGGCCGGCGCGACGAAAGGATAAGGCCGTCATGGCGCAGGTATCGCTCAGAAAGATCGTCAAGGAATACGAAGGCGGCGTGCAGGCGGTGAAGGGCATCGACCTCGACATCGCCGACCATGAGTTCGTCGTGCTCGTCGGCCCCTCCGGCTGCGGCAAGTCCACCACGCTGCGCATGATCGCAGGGCTGGAGGAGATCAGCAGCGGCGAGATCGACATCGGTGGCGCCGTGGTCAACGACGTGCCGCCGCGCGACCGCGACATCGCCATGGTGTTCCAGAACTACGCGCTCTATCCGCATATGAGCGTCTACGACAACATGGCCTTCGGCCTGATGCTGCGGAAGTTCGACAAGGCCGAGATCAGGCGCCGGGTGGAGAACGCGGCGAAGATCCTGGATATCGGCATGCTGCTGGACCGCAAGCCGAAGGCGCTTTCCGGCGGCCAGCGCCAGCGCGTCGCCATGGGCCGCGCCATCGTCCGCGACCCCAAGGTTTTTCTATTTGATGAACCGCTCAGCAACCTGGACGCCAAGCTGCGCGTGCAGATGCGGACGGAAATCAAGAAGGTCCACCAGACCGTCCGCACGACCACCATCTACGTCACCCATGACCAGGTGGAGGCGATGACGCTGGCAGACCGCGTGGTGGTGATGAACCACGGCGTCATCGAACAGGTCGGCCCGCCGCAGGAGCTGTACCACCACCCACGCACGCGCTTCGTCGCCGGCTTCATCGGCAGCCCAGCGATGAACTTCATCCCGGCCAGGCTGGAAGCCCGCGGTGACAACCTGGTGCTGCTGCTGCCGCTCGGCACCGAACTCGCCGTGCCGGAACATCGGGCCGAGCGCTACCGCACCCATGTGGGCAAGCAGGTCACCTTCGGCATCCGCCCGGAACACCTGACGGACACGCAGCACATCAGCAAGCAGCACGTCGCGCTGCTGACCCTGACGCCGGAGGTGATCGAGCCGATGGGGATGGAGACGCTGGCGCACATCAAGCTGGAGGGCACCGAGATCTGCGCCCGGCTGGACCCGATGGTGGAGGCCGCCCCCGGCGTGCCGCTGGCCCTGGCGGCCGACATGAACAACATGCACCTGATCGACGACGCGACCGGCCTGGTCATCTAGCTCCCCGCCCGCGCCGCACCCCATGCCCAGCGCCGGCCGGTGAATTCACCCGGCCGGCGTTTGGTAATTCAGGCCCGAGCCAACTACCCCGCTCAGCTTCCACCTGACCGGCGTTTGCAACCCGCCAAGCGAGCAAATTACGCCGCTCAGGTTTCACCTGACCGGCGTTTGCTCTAGGAAAGCCCCCATGGACAAGCAAGACACAGTGCTGATCGCCGCCGAGACCCTGGAAAACCTGGTCCGTGACATCTTCGTGGCCAATGGCTGCGACGCCGCCGAGGGCTATCGCATCAGCCATCACCTGATGGGCGCCAACCTGGCCGGGCATGACAGCCACGGCGTGGCCCGGGTGCCGCGCTACGTGGAATGGCAGGCCGCCGGGCATGTGCTCGCCGGGCAGGACTGCGACGTGGTGATGGACGGCGGCGCCTTCGCGCTGCTGGACGGCAAGTGGGGCTTCGGCCAGACCGTGGCGCCGCAGGCGACAGATTTCGGCATCAAGCGCGCGAAGCAGCATGGCGTCGCCGTGGTGGCGCTGAAGAATGCCGGGCATATCGGCCGCACCGGCGCCTATGCCGAACAGGCGCTGAAGGAAGGCCTGATCTCCATCCACTTCGTCAACGTCGCGGGCTCCGTCCTGGTCGCCCCCTTCGGTGGCACGGAACGGCGCTTCTCCACCGCACCCATTGCCATCGGCGTGCCGACCAACCCGCCCGTCGTGCTGGACTTCGCCACCTCCCTGGTCGCCGAAGGCAAGGTGCTGGTCGCCTCCAACGGCGGCAAGAAGCTCCCGAAGGACGCGCTGATCGAGCCCGATGGCCAGCTCTCCGGCGACCCCCACACGCTGTACGGCGACTATGACCGCGTCGGCCCGCGCAGCGTGGACAAGGGCGTCGGCGCCATCCGCGCCTTCGGCGAGCACAAGGGCAGCGGCCTGGCCTTCATGTGCGAGCTGCTGGCCGGCGCCTTCACCGGTGGCGGCACCTCCGGCCCCATCACCGCCCGCGGCCGCATCGCCAATGGCATGCTGAGCATCTACATCTCGCCCAGCCATTTCGGCACGGAAGCCGAGTTCATCAAGACGGCGGAAGATTACGTCGCCTGGGTGAAGTCCTGCCGCCCGGCCGAGGAGGGCGGCGAAGTGCTCGCCCCCGGAGAGACCGAGGCGCGCCGCCGCGCCAAGCTGCTGGCCGAGGGCGTGCCGTTGCAGCGCGACACCTGGGACAGCATCGTCGCCACCGCGCGCAAGCTCGGCGTCACGGTGCCGAATTGAGCGACTCAACCCCCGAAAGCCGCTACGCCGACTACGCCGAAGCCCGCGGCGTGCTGCTGAACGCGGCCGCCACGCGCATCCCGCAGGTCTCGCTGGCGGCGCAGGCCCGCGCGCTGCACCTGTGGCGCCACAACCAGGTGGAACCGGGCAGCGAGGCGCAGCTGGCCTGCGTCTTCGATCTCGGCGTGTTTTCCCCGGTCGGTGGCCACAAGCCGGCGCTGGAACGCGTGCTGAATGCCGCCATCCCGCCGCCCGAGGGCAGTGCCGACGCCGCCCTGCTGAACGCCTTCACCCGCGCCCGCTTCGGGCTGTGGCGCATGGGGGAACGCGACCCGCGCGGCGGCATCACGCTGCACGACATCTGCGGCGGCGACGACGCCTGGGTGATGGACGCCCACCTGGAAGCCAATGCCGTGCCGGGCATGCTGGTGGCCGCCCGCCTGGCCTGGCCGGACGCCTTCGCCCTGACCTGCGGCGTGCTCTGCCCGATGGATGTCCGTGTTCTGCTGCACCTGATCGAGAGCCGGCCGCCGCGCAACGGGCCGGTCGGCCAGTTCATCCAGCCGCAACCGTTCGAGCCGCTGGTGGATCAGTTGCTCGGGGAAGCCGCCGTCCCGGCCCGCATGGCGGAGCTGGCTGCGGACCCGCTGCTGGCCGCCAACACCTATCGCACCGCAATCGACCTGGGCCTGTACGGTCCGGTCCCCGGGAGATGAGCATGGATCGCCGCACCCTGCTGGCGTTGGGCGCCGCCGCCTTGGCCACGCCGGCGCTGGCCTTCCCCGACAAGGCGATCACCTTGGCCACCGGCTATGCGCCGGGCGGTTCCACCGATATCGCGGCGCGTCTGCTGGCGGAGCGGCTGTCCCAGCATCTTGGCGCCGGCGCCCGGGTGGTGGTGGAAAACCGGGCGGGGGCGGCGGGCATCGTCGCCAGCGAATGGCTGAAGCGCCAGACGCCGGATGGCCATACCATCATGCTGGTGGAAAGCTCGTCCCACGGCATTGCGCCGAATGCCCTGGTCGGCGGCACGCGCTACCACCCGGTGGAGGATTTTTCCCACCTTGGCGTCATCGGCACGGCGCCGCTGATCCTTGTGGTGAACAACAACTTCCCTGGCCAGACCGCGGCCGAGGTGGTGCAGCGCCTGCGCAGCGCGCCCAAGGACACCTTCACCTATGCCACCAGCGGTGTCGGCACCATCCTGCACCTGGCCACCGAGATGCTGGCGCTGGACCTCGGCACCCGCTTCGTCCACGTGCCCTATCGCAGTGGCGGCCAGATGCTGACGGCGATCTTCACCGGGGAAGCGCAGTTCGGCATTGCGGTGCTGGCCTCGGCCGCCAACCAGGTGCGCGGCGGGCTGGCGCGCGGCATGGCGATGACCGGTGATGCCCGCTTCCCAAGCTTCCCCGATACGCCGACCCTCAGCGAGGCCGGTGTCACCGGCTTCGACCTGGCGACCTGGAACGTGCTGCTCGGCCCGCCCAACATGCCGGCCGAGACGCAGGCGGCGCTGAACCAGGCGCTGCGGGCCTGCCTGAATGAGCCGGAGACGCGTGACAAGCTGCTGACCGCCGGCGTGCTGGCCTGGCGCGCCCCGAATGCGCCGGTGGATGCCCGCGCCTTCATGGTGCGCGAAGTGGCCAAGTTCCGCGGCGTGGTGGAGCGCACCGGGGTGAAGCTGGAGGCCTGATACCGAGCGCGCGAAGGATAACCCTTCGCGCGCCCACAGTCGCCGGGCGGGCCGCCTGCGCCTCCCTTGGCGGGGTAGCTTGCAGGGATGCCGCCCCCTCAAATCCACGCGCGCCGGGCGACGCGGGTCAGTCCACCCGCGCGCCGCTGGCGCGGATCAGCGGCGCAAAGGCTGCCTCGTTGCGGCGGCGGAAAGCGGCCAGTTCCTCCGGCCCCAGCGGCCAGGTGGTGGCGCCGTTGTCGGCGTATTTGCGCTTCACGTCCTCGGCCTCCAGCGCC
>CANBNK010000002.1 GCA_947371015.1 Acetobacteraceae bacterium
GGGCGCCGATCAGCCGGCTGACGCTGTGCTTCTCCATGTATTCGGACATGTCGATCCGCGTCATCGCCCGCTCATCGTCGAACAGGAAGCTCGCCAGCGTCTTCACCAGCTCGGTCTTGCCCACACCGGTGGGGCCCAGGAACAGGAAGCTACCGATGGGCCGGTTGGGGTCCTGCAACCCCGCCCTGGCCCGCCGCACCGCCTTGCTGACCGCCTCCAGCGCCTCCTGCTGGCCGACCACGCGTTGCCGCAGCTGGTCTTCCATCTTCAGCAGCTTGGCGCGCTCGCCCTGCAGCATCTTCTCCACGGGAATGCCGGTCCAGCGGCTGACCACGCCGGCGATGCCTTCCTCGGTCACCGCCTCGTTCACCAGGCGGGCATCGCCATCCCCGGCACTGGCCAGTTTCTTCTCCAGCTGTGGGATTTCGCCGTACAGCAGTTGGGAAGCGCGGGCGAAGTCGCCGCGGTTCTGCGCCATCTCGGCTTCGGTGCGCGACTGGTCCAGTTGCTCCTTCAGCTTCTGGCTCTCGACCACCTTGCCCTTCTCGGCCGCCCAGCGCTGGGTCATCTCACCCGAGCGTTCCTCCAGCTCGGCCAGCTCCTTCTCCAGCTTGCCCAGCCGGTCCTTGGAGGCGGTATCCTGCTCCTTCTTCAGCGCCTCGCGCTCGATCTTCAGCCGCATCAGGTCGCGGTCTATCGCGTCCAGTTCCTCCGGCTTGCTGTCCACCTGCATGCGCAGGCGCGACGACGCCTCGTCCATCAGGTCGATCGCCTTGTCCGGCAGGAAGCGGTCGGTGATGTAGCGGTTGCTCAGCGTCGCCGCGGCCACCAGCGCGGCATCGGTGATCCGCACGCCGTGGTGCAGCTCGTACTTCTCCTTGATGCCGCGGAGGATCGAGATGGTGTCCTCCACGCTCGGCTCACCCACGAAGACGGACTGGAAGCGCCGCGCCAGCGCCGCATCCTTCTCGATGTGCTTGCGGTATTCATCCAGCGTGGTCGCGCCGATGCAGTGCAACTCGCCGCGAGCCAGGGCCGGCTTCAGCAGGTTCGACGCATCCATCGCCCCCTCGCCCTTGCCGGCGCCGACCAGCGTGTGCATCTCATCGATGAACAAGATGATCTCGCCGGCGGCCTGCTCGACCTCGTTGAGCACGCCCTTCAGCCGCTCCTCGAACTCACCGCGATACTTGGCGCCGGCGACCATGGCGCCGAGGTCCAGCGCCATGACGCGCTTGTTCTTCAGCGCCTCCGGCACGTCGCCCTTGGCGATGCGCAGCGCCAAGCCCTCCACGATGGCGGTCTTGCCGACACCTGGTTCGCCGATCAGCACCGGGTTGTTCTTGGTGCGCCGCGCCAATACCTGGATCGAGCGACGGATTTCCTCGTCGCGGCCGATCACCGGGTCCAGCTTGCCGTTGCGCGCCAGTTCGGTGATGTCGCGCGCGTATTTCTTCAGCGCCTCGAAGCTCTGCTCAGCGTTCTGGCTATCGACCTTGCGGCCCTTGCGCAGGTCAGTCACCGCGCCTTCCAGCCGCTGGGCATCGGCGCCTGCCGCCTTCAACAGCTTGGCCGAAGGCGTGTCGCTGGCTGCCAGCGCCACCAGCAGGCGGTCCTGCGCGACGTATTCGTCGCCGGCGCGCTGCGCCTGCTGCTGCGCGGCGTCCAGCACACGAACTATCTCGGGCGTGAACTGCGGCTGCTGGCCGGAGGCCCCGCCACCCGTCACCTTCGGCTGGCGACCGATCTCAGCGTCCACCGCCTGCTTGGCGTGGGCGGCATCGCCACCGGCAGCGCGGATCAGCCCAGCGGCCGCACCTTGTTCGTCATCCAGCAGCGCCTTGAGCAGATGCTCTGGCGTCACTCGCTGGTGATACTCCCTAATGGCGATCGTTTGCGCCGCTTGCAGAAAGCCCTTGGCGCGGTCGGTAAATTTCTCGATGTCCATGACGATGTCCCTTTCCGGCGACTGGTGCCTCCCATCCCCGAAGGCAATGGGCCACACCATCTAACGCCAGATGTGGTAAATCGCCTTGATCCCCTTCAAGGTCTGGGCAGAGGAATTTCTTCCATGCGGGTCGAGCAGCTCTATCGCTACCCGGTCAAAGGGCTGAGTGCCGAGGCGCTGGAAGCCGTCACCCTCAGCCCCGGCCAATGCCTGCCACATGACCGCCGCTTCGCCCTGGCCCAAGGTGATAATCCGTTCGACCTGGCGGCCCCGGCCTGGGTACCGAAGACCCGGTTCGGCTGCCTGGCCGTCAATGCCGGCCTGGCACTGCTGCAATCCGCCTTCGACCCCAAGACCGGCACGCTGGCGCTGCGCGCACCCGACGGCGCCGCCATGCTGGGCGATACCCGCAGCATCGCCGGCCGCGCCGAGATCGCCGGCTTTCTTACCCGCTACCTCGGCACCGAGGCGCGCGGCACGCCCCGCTTTCTGGAAGCGCCGGGGCACAACTTCACGGATGTCGCGGCGAAATGCGTCTCGATCATCGGCCTGGCCAGCCTGCACGCACTGGAGGCGGCCACCGGCGCCAGGCTGGACCCGCTGCGATTCCGCGCGAATGTCTATGTCAGCGGCGGCGCGGCCTGGGCCGAGTTCGGGTTGCTCGGCAAGGAGATCCAACTGGGTGGCGCGCGGCTGCGGGTGTTCAAGCGCATCGTGCGTTGCCCGGCGACGCAGGTGAACCCCGGCACGGCGCAGCGGGACGCCGACCCGCCGGCCTGGCTGCGCCAGCATTTCGGCCATGCCGATCTCGGCGTCTATGCGGAGGTGCTGGAGGGCGGGCGTGTCACCATGGGGGACGCGCTGACGCCGTTGCAGGGCGAGTTGCTGGGGTAATGCCTGATGCCCTGAGAGCGGGGCGTCACGCAGTCTCCCAGACAGGGGCCGGACTGGGATCACCCCTGCGGTCGTGGTGATCCCCGCTGCATCAGCGCGAAGCCGGCTGGCGCCTGGACGCCAGCTTGGCGGGGCTCAGCCCTGGTCGCGCTCGCGGTTGTCGCGGTCGCGGCTGTCGCGTTCACGCGCGTCGCGGTCGCGGTCCCGCGGCTCACGATCGCGGGGCTCGCGCGGTTCGGCGTGGATCTGCTGAACCTCGGCCTCCAGTTCCGCTTCCAGGTTGTTGCCGCCCTGGCTGCCGAACTCCGGCTGCTCCATGCCGCCGCCTTCCTGGCCCTGCATCTCGCTGCCCTGCTCCGGCCCTTGGTAGCGGCCGCGCGGGTGCTGCTGCTGCGGCGCTGGCTGCTGCGCCTGGCTCATGGCGTTCAGGATGCGGAAGTAGTGCTCGGCGTGCTGGAAATAGCCCTCGGCCATCACCCGGTCGCCGCCGCTGGTCGCGTCGCGGCCCAGCTGCAGGTATTTCTCGAACAGCTGCTGGGCGGTGCCGCGCAGCCGCATATCCGGCCCGGTCGAGTCGAAGACGTGGTTGCGGTTCATCGGCTGATGACCGCTGCCACCTCCGCTGCTGCCGGCGTTGCGGAAATGACCGCCGCCGCCGCCGCCACCGCCCCCGCCGCCACCACCGCCGTGCCGGTTCTGCCCGCGGCCACGCATGCGCTTCATGTTCATCTGTGTCGTGTCTGCCGTCTCGCAGCGGGACCAAACCCTGCGCCTGGCACATGCCACCAAACCGGTTGATGCCCGGTAAGGTCTGCTCGGGTGGTCACATCCTGTTATTGCATCGCGGTGGGGTGCCGAAGGCCGGCTGGCCCACCAGGCGCTTCCGGGGCTGAAGCCCAACGGAAACCTTGGGCAGGCTAGCCCCCCGGATCGCCAGCGCCAAACAGTATTTTACGCTGCGGCTCTGGTTCCGGCGGAAAGCACCATCGCGCGGTCAATACCCCCCAAATCGGCCCGCAGCGGCCCGGATTCAAGCCCCGCCGCCCGCGCCAGCGCCGAAACCGCCGGTCCCTGGCCGATTCCCAGTTCCAGCACAGCGCGCCCCCCAGGCCGGAGCAGCCGGGGCAGCGCCGCCACGATGGCCCGGTACGCCACCAGCCCGTCCGCGCCGCCATCCAGCGCGCTGGCCGGTTCATGCGCCGCCACCTCCGGCATCAGGCCGGGAATCGCCGCTGCTTCGATGTAGGGCGGGTTGGACAGCACCAGGTCGAATCGGCCCGCCAGCGGCGCTGCCCACTCCGCCGCCAGAAAGCGTGCCAGCCCGGCCAGCCCCAGCGCCCGCGCATTGCTGGCGGCCAGCGCTGCCGCCGCGGGGTTGCGGTCCAGCCCCACCCCGGTCGCGTTCGGGTATTCGGACAGCACCGCCAGCAGCAGGCAGCCGGTGCCGGTGCCCAGGTCCAGCACGCTCAGCGGCGCGGCACGGTCGGGGAAGGCGTCCAGCGCCGCCTCCACCAAGGCCTCGCTATCGGCGCGCGGGATCAGCGTGGCGGGCGAAACCGCAAACCGCAGCGACCAGAATTCCTGCCAGCCCAGCAGGAAGGCCATCGGTTCATGCCCGACCCGCCGCTGCACCAGGCCGGCGAAGCGCTGCGCCTTTTGCAGCTCCACCGGCGCGCGGGGGTCGCGCAGCAGGTCCTCGGCGCGGCAGTCCAGCACGTGGGAGAGCAGCAGCCGCGCTTCCATCCGCGGCCCCTCGATGGCCGCCGCCCGCAGCAACTGCCCACCGCGACAAAGCAGGAAGCCAACCGTGCCGGCCGGCTCCGCGCAGGCCGCCACGGCGGGGCTCAATCCAGCTCCGCCGCCAGCCGTGCGGCCTCGTCCTCGGCGGTCAGCGCGTCGATCACGTCGTCGAACTCGCCCAGCATCACCCGGTCGATCTTGTGCAGCGTCAGGCCGATCCGATGGTCCGTCACCCGCCCCTGCGGGAAGTTGTAGGTCCGAATCCGCTCGCTGCGGTCGCCGGTGCCGACCTGGCCCTTGCGGTCCGCCGCCCGCGCATTCGCCAGGCTTACCCGCTGCGCTTCGTAGATGCGGCTGCGGAGGATCTTCATCGCCTTGGCGCGGTTCTTGTGCTGGCTGCGCTCCTCCTGCATCGCCACCACGGTGCCGGTGGGCAGGTGCGTTATCCGCACGGCGCTGTCGGTCTTGTTGACGTGCTGGCCGCCGGCGCCGCTGGCCCGGTAGGTGTCGATCCGCAGGTCGCTCTCGTTGATCTGCACATCGACCTCCTCGGCCTCCGGCATCACCGCCACCGTGACGGTGGAGGTATGGATGCGCCCCTGGGTCTCCGTCGCCGGCACCCGCTGCACCCGGTGCACGCCACTCTCGAACTTCAGCTTGGCGAACACGCCGCGCCCGGCGATCTCGGCCACCGCGCCCTTGACGCCGCCCAGTTCGCTCTCGTCGTAGTCCATCACCTCGAACTTCCAGCGCTGGCCCTCGGCGAACTTCTGGTAGGCACGGAACAGCTCGGCGGCGAACAGCCCTGCCTCGTCGCCACCGGCGGCGGGGCGGATTTCCAGGATCGCGTTGCGTTCGTCGGCACTGTCCTTCGGCAGCAGCATCAGGCGCACCTCGCGCTCCAGCTGCGGCAGGCTTTCCTTCAGCGCCTGCAACTCGGCCTCGGCGAGTTCCTTCATCTCGGGGTCGGCCAGCATGGCCTGCGCCTCCGCGCGCGCCTGCTCGGCCTCGCGCAGCGCCGTCACCCGCTCGACCAGCGGCTCCAGCTCGCTGAGTTCGCGCGACAGGGTGCCGAACTGGCTGCCATCGGCCGAGGATAGCTGGTGCCGGACTTCCTCTGCCCGGGTCAGCACCCGGTCCAGCTTTTCGGCGAGGCTCATGCCAGCTTACCCGCGCGCCGTGGGCGCGAGGCGCGCGGCCACTTCCGCCAGCGGCACCATCTCCTGCGTGCCCGCATCCAGGTCGCGCAGCTGCGCCACACCCTTTTCGATCTCGTCCTCGCCCAGGATCACCGCAGCGCGGGCGCCCAGCTTGTTGGCGCGTTCCATCCGGCGCTTAAGGTTGCCCTTGTAGCCGATCTCCGCCACCACGCCGGCGCGGCGCAGCGCCTGCACCATGTCCAGTGCCGGCCCCTCGGCCGCCTCGCCCACCGGGATGACGGCCACCGGCCGCGCCGCCGCCGGGGTGCTGCCGGCGACTTCCAGCAGCAGGCCCAGCCGCTCCACGCCGGCGGCCCAGCCAACGGAAGGCGTTGCCGGCCCGCCCATTTCCTCGACCAGGCCGTCATACCGCCCGCCGGCCATGACCGTGCCCTGGGCGCCCAGCTTCTCGGTCACGAACTCGAAGGCCGTGTGGCTGTAGTAGTCCAAGCCACGCACGATCCGCGGGTTGATGCGGTACGGCACGGCGAAGCGCTGCAGGTGCTTCTGCACGCCCTCGAAAAAGGCCGCGGCCTCCGGCGTCAGGTAGTCGAAGATGGTCGGCGCGCCCTCGATCAGCGCGCGGTCGCCCTTGTCCTTGCTGTCCAGGATGCGGAGCGGGTTCTTCTCCAGCCGCAGCTTGCTGTCGTCGGAAAGCGCGGGGGCATGCTGCTGGAAATACGCCACCAGCGCGGCCCGATAGGCGTGCCGGCTCGCGGCGTCGCCCAGCGTGTTCACCTCCAGCACCGTGCCCTCGTCGATGCCGAGTTCCTGCTGAATGTGCCAGCCGGCGGCAATCGCCTCGGCATCTGCCAGCGGCTCGGCGGCGCCCAGGATTTCCAGCCCGATCTGGTGGAACTGCCGGTAGCGGCCCTTCTGCGGGCGCTCGTAGCGGAACATCGGCCCGGCATAGAACACCTTGCGGGGTAGGCCGCCCTGCGTCAGGCCGTTGCTGACCAGCGCGCGGCAGACGCCGGCGGTGTTCTCCGGCCGCAGCGTCACGCTCTCGCCGCCACGATCCTCGAAGGAATACATCTCCTTCGTCACGACATCCGACGTATCGCCCAGGCTGCGGGCGAAGACGCGGGTATCCTCGAAGATCGGGGTCACCCATTCCTCGAAGCCATAGAGGGTGGCGATGCGGCGCGCCGTCTCCACCACCTTGTGGTGGCGACGGAACTCCTCGCCGATCAGGTCATGCGTGCCGCGGGCGGGCTGAAGCTGGGTGGGGGCCATCCCGGCGGGGTAGCGCGCGGCGCCGCGCCGGGCAAGGGTTCAGCGCAACGCCAGCGTCAAGCCGAGCATCAGACCCAGTTGTAGGCTGAGCATGACGGTCAGCCGGCGCAGAGCGGCCTGGTGCCGCACGGGGTCGAACGCCTCCGGCCCGCGCAGGTCCTGCACCAGCAGGGCGGAGGCGCCGAAGCCGTTCACTCCGCTGCCAAAGCCTTGGCCTTCTCGGCGGCCTTCTCGGCCTCCAGTTCACCAGCCCGCTTCTCGACCAGACCGACCAGGTGGTCCACCATGGCGTTCTCGTCGATCGTGTGGTCAGTCTTGCCGGCGGCATAGATCATGTGCCGCCCAGCGCCGCCGCCGGTCAGGCCGATATCGGTCATCAGCGCCTCGCCCGGGCCATTCACCACGCAGCCGATGATGGAAAGGCTGATCGGGGTCTCGATATGCGCCAGCCGGTCCTCCAGCTTCGCCACCGTCTCGATGACGTTGAAACCCTGGCGGGCACAGCTGGGGCAGGAGATGATCTTCACGCCGCGATGGCGGATGCCCAGCGACTTCAGCATCTCCCAGCCGACATGCACCTCCTCCTCCGGCTCAGCGCTCAGGGAGACGCGCAGCGTGTCGCCGATGCCGGCCCAGAGCAGGTTGCCCATGCCAATGGCGCTCTTCACCGTGCCGGTCCGCTTGCCGCCGGCTTCGGTGATGCCGATGTGCAGCGGGTGGTCGCAGACCTCCGCCAACTGCTGGTAGGCGGCGACGGCCAGGAAGACGTCGCTGGCCTTCACGCTGATCTTGAACTCATGAAAGTCGTTCTGCAGCAGGTGGTCGGCGTGCCACAGCGCGCTTTCCACCAGGGCTTCCGGGTTGGGCTCGCCGTACTTGTCCAGCAGGTGCTTTTCCAGGCTGCCGCCATTCACGCCGATGCGGATGCTGCACCCGTAGTCGCGCGCCGCCTTGACCACTTCCTTCACCCGCTCGGCGCTGCCGATATTGCCCGGGTTGATCCGCAGGCAGGCGGCGCCGGCCTTGGCGGCTTCGATGGCGCGGCGATAGTGGAAGTGGATGTCCGCCACGATGGGCACATTCACTTCGCGCACAATCTCTGCGAGTGCGGCGGTGGCTTCAGGTGTCGGGCAGGAAACCCGCACAATGTCCACGCCCGCCACCTCGGCCCGGCGGATTTGCGCGATGGTCGCCGCGGCGTCCTCGGTCGGCGTGTTGGTCATGGTCTGGACGGTGATCGGCGCGCCGCCGCCCACCGGCACCTTGCCGACCATGATCTGCCGGGACTTGCGGCGTTCAATATGCTGGTAGGGGCGATAGCTCATCGGTCACGGGTCCCTTGCGCTTGGCGCGCAATATGGCAGCGCGCTCGGCCCGGACCAAGTGTGCCCTGCCCAAGCACGCCGCGATGATTTCAGCCTATTGCGGCGGCTCGTAGGCGCGGTCTTCCGGCCTGGTCGACCGCGGACGCGGGACGGCCGGGCGCGGCGCAGGGGCCACTGTCGGGGTCGCCGCGGCCAGGGCCGGCGGCGCATCCGCACTCGGCGCCACCGCCGGCAAGGCATTGAAGTTGCCGGCCCTCAGGCGCTCCGGGTCCATCGGGATATCCCGCTTGACCGAAGTATTGGCCGGAAAGGCCGGGATCGGCAGGCCATCGACCACGATCTCAGTGCCTGCGGCGAAGCCGATGGTCAGCATCAGCCCTTCCCGCGGCGGAATCTGCAGGATCTCGCCCGCCTTCAGCAGCCGGCTCACCAAGCTCTGGCTGGTGGTGCGGTCGCGCAGGCTGACCCAGGTATCCGACTTGGCCCGCAGTGAAATCCGCGATTCGTCGCTCCGCGGGGTCGGCGGCGTCGCCAGGCTGGTTTGCCCAAAGCCGGGCCCGCCGGGCGTCGGCGCGTTCGGCGCGGTAGCCGCAATGGCGGAAGGCGGCCCCGCACCCATTGGGCGCTGGACAGGTTGCTGCAAGGCGCCAGCGATCAGCGCCCCGGCACCTTGCGGCAAGCTGGCCTGGGGCAGATTGCCCGGCGCCAGGTTAGACGGCAACGGCGAGGCCTCGCGCGCGGCCTGTTCAAGCCGCGGCGGCATCGGCGGCACTGTATCCACGGTGCGCGTGCCGCTGCCGGACCACTGGAACCACGCCATGTAGGCACCAACCACCAGCACCACGCCGGCCATCACCACCACGCCGGCCGGGATGCCACGTTCCGGCACCGGTTCGGGGAAGACCAGGTCGGAACGGCGCTGCGGGGTCGCCGAGGCAGCCTCGCGGAAGCGGCGCACCATATCGTCGTCGTCCAGCCCCAGGGCCCGCGCATAGGTACGAACGAATCCGAGGACATAGGCCGGCGCCGGCAACTCGCGGACGCGACCTTCCTCCAGCGCGGCCAGATAGACCCGGCGGATACGCAGACTGGCGGCCATGTCCTCAATGGACAGGCCCAACGCAATCCGGGCATCGCGCAGTTGCTCCCCGAGCCGAGCGGCTTCGCCGGCGGAGGGGTCAGGTCGGGAAAGGCGCTTCATGTGGGACACGCATCAGCGATGTAGCGCCTGGAATGGCCCAGCGCAAAGCGAATCACAAGAACCGTTGCGCATTTCATCATACGGACACGACCCGGCCGAGGGCCGCGAAACCTGGACGCTCATGTGCCATATGAACTGGACCGCCTAGGCTGTTGGCCAGAGAAATATCAAGCAGTATATCCAATATACTGGACTAATAATTCTTCTCCGGTGCATGGCGCGCCTCCAACGCCACCGCGGCCTGACCGATCAGTTCAGCCACGATCTCCGCAGCCGGCTGCTCCTTGCCCACCATGCCGACAGACTGGCCGGCCATCAGGCTGCCCTGCTCGACATCGCCGTCGATCACCGCGCGGCGCAGCGCCCCGGCCCAGTAGTGCTCGATCTCCAATTGGGCGGCGTCCTTGGCCACCTCGCCAGCCAGGAAACGGGCCAGCACCTTGGCCTGGTGCTCGACGAAGCGCTTGGTGCCCTCGTTCTGCAACGCGCGCACCGGAATCACCGGGAAACGCTCATCCAGTTGCACCGTCGGCATGGCGTCACGCGCATTGCCGCGCAGGAAGGCCTGCTTGAACTTCGGGTGGGCGATGCATTCCGTGGCACAGACGAAGCGGGTGCCAAGCTGCACCCCGGCCGCGCCCATCTCCAGGTAGGACAGAATCGCCTCGCCGCGGCCAATGCCGCCGGCGACGAAAACCGGTACGTCGCGGATATGCGGCAGGATCTCCTGCGCCAGCACGGTCAGGCTGACCGGGCCGATATGCCCACCGGCCTCGCTGCCCTCGATCACCAGCGCATCGGCACCGGAGCGCACCAGCTTCTTGGCCAGCGCCAATGCCGGGGCGAAGCAGACCACCTTGGCGCCGCCTTCCTTGGCCTTCTTGATGGCCGAGGTCGGCGGAATGCCACCGGCGAAGACGATGTGCGTCACCTTGGCCGCCAGGCAGACATCCACCAGCTGGTCCAGCCGCGGGTGCATGGTGATGAGATTCACCCCGAACGGCATCTGCGTCAGCGCCTGGGTGCCGGCAATCTCCTGCGCCAGCCGCTCCGGCTCCATCGCGCCGCAGGCGATGACGCCGAAGGCCCCGGCATTGCTCAACGCCGCCACCAGGTGGCGGTCGCTGACCCAGCTCATCGCCCCGCCCATGATGGCATAGCGCGTGCCCAGGAAGGCCGCGCCGCGCGCCATCAGCCGGTCGATCCCGGCGGCACCGGGGGGGGTCATCTCGTTCATGCGGCGGGTCCGTCCAGGCCATAGGCGGTGTGCAGGGCGCGCACCGCCAACTCGGTATAGTCGGCGGCCACCAGCACGCTGACCTTGATCTCGCTGGTGGAGATGACCTGGATGTTGATGCCCTTCTCCGCAAGGGTACGGAACATGGTGGTCGCCACCCCGGCATGGCTGCGCATCCCGATGCCGACCACGCTGATCTTGGCAACGTCAGGGTCGGCCAGAATGGCCTCGAACCCCACCTCGGGGCGAGCCTTGTCCAGCGCGTCCTGCGCCCGGGCCAGGTCGGCACGGCCAACCGTGAAGGTCATGTCCGTGCTGCCATCGGCGCCCAGGTTCTGGACGATCATGTCCACGTTCACATTGGCCGCCGCCAGCAGGCCGAAGACCGTGGCGGCAATGCCCGGCCGGTCCGGTACGCGACGCAGCGTCACCTTGGCCTCGTCGCGGGAATAGGCTATGCCGGATACGATCGGCTTTTCCATGATCTCGTCCTCGTCAACCACCAGGCTGCCCGGCTTGTCCTCGAAGCTGGACAATACCTGCACCCGCACGCGGGCCTTCATCGCCATCTCGACACTGCGGGTCTGCAGCACCTTGGCTCCGACGCTGGCCAGCTCCAGCATCTCCTCATAGCTGATGCGGTCCAGCTTCCGCGCCCGCGGTACAATCCGCGGGTCCGTGGTGTAGATGCCGTCCACATCCGTATAGATATCGCAACGGTCGGCCTTGATGGCAGCCGCCAGTACCACCGCCGACAGGTCGCTGCCGCCGCGGCCGAGCGTACTGACCCGGCCATCCGGCGCCACGCCCTGGAAGCCGGCCACGACAGGTACTTCGCCGGCCTGCATCCGGGCGATGAGCGTTTCGCCCTCCACCTCGGTTACCCGGGCCTTGCCATGGGCGTGGTCGGTGCGGACCGGCACCTGCCAGCCCTGCCAGCTGCGCGCCGGCACGCCAATGGTCTGCAGCGCAATCGCCAGCAGGCCGATGGTCACCTGTTCCCCGGTGGCCACCACCACGTCATATTCGCGGGGGTCATGCAGCGGCGACAGGTCCTGGCACCATTTGACCAGTTGGTTCGTGGTGCCGGCCATGGCACTGACGACGACCGCGACCTCGTTCCCGGCATCGACTTCCCGTTTCACCCGGTTGGCGACGTTGCGGATGCGGTCCAGGTCGGCCATCGAGGTGCCGCCGAATTTCATGACGATGCGGGACATGTCGGGTCTTCAGTCTTGAGCAGTTAGCCCGGCGGTTGCGGTTCTGCGCGGCAGGGCGGAAAAGGGCGGCAGCAATACCGGGGCAGGCGGCGCCCTGCAACACAGAGAGAGCGCATGCCATGAACGGAACAGCCTCGGCGACCGAAATCGCCAAGTTCGATGAGATCGCGGCGGAGTGGTGGGACCCCCAGGGCCCCATGGCGCCGCTGCACCGGATGCACCCCACCCGCATGGAATGGGTCATCACCAGCATCTGCGCCACCCTGGCGCGGGAAACCAACGTGCCCCTGCCGCTGGCCGGGCTGCGGATCCTGGATGTCGGCTGCGGCGCCGGGCTGGTGGCGGAATCGCTGGCCAAGGCCGGCGCCGAGGTCACCGGGCTGGACGCGGCGGCCGAGGCGCTGGGCGTGGCGCGCCAGCATGCCGAGGCCGGCGGCCTGACCATCGACTACCGCAACGGCACCCCGGAATCCCTGCTCGCCCAGGGCATCGCGCCGTTCGACGTGGTGACCGCGCTGGAGGTGGTGGAGCACGTGACCGACCGCGCCGTCTTCTGCACCGGGCTGGCTGGCCTGGCCAAGCCTGCCGGCCTGGTGGTGCTTTCCACCCTGAACCGCACGGTGCGTTCCCTGCTGACCGCCAAGATCGCCGCGGAATACCTGCTGCGCTGGCTGCCGCCCGGCACGCATGACTGGAACGGCTTTGTTCGCCCCGCCGAGTTGGGCGTGGATTGCCGCACCGCCGGGCTGCATGTCCGCCGCATCGCCGGCATTGGCCTGGCACCGGGTGGCGGCTGGCGAATCAGCAAGGATGTCGGAGTGAACTACCTGATGCTGGCGCAAAAGGCCTAGCAGAAGGCCTGATCAGCGGCGGGTCTGGCCGGTCAGCCGCCCGCTGCTGTCATAGTGGTAGATGGTGTCGCCGCGGGTCTCGTCCCGTCCGGTCTGCCGGCCGGATTGGTCGTAGAACTGGGTGGTGTCGCCGCGGCGCTCCGCCCGGCCGTTCTGGCGGCCGGACTGGTCGTAAAAGCGCGTGGTGTCGTCGCGGGTCTCGGCCCGGCCGGTCTGGCGGCCGGACTGGTCGTAGAAGCGCGTGGTGTCGTCGCGCCGCTCGGCCCGGCCATTCTGCCGGCCGCTGGGGTCGTAGTAGCGGGTGGTGTCGTCCTTGGTCTCCGCCCTGCCCTGCTGGCGGCCGGAGGAATCGTAGTCCCGGGTGGTGAATTCCTTCTGCGCGAGAGCCGGCCCGGCGACCAGCAGCGCCAGCAGCAGCCACCTAACCATCGGCACGGGGCACCCAGGGAATCTGCGCAATGTCGATGCCCTCATCCTTCAACGCCTCGGCCTCCTCGGTCGACGCCTCGCCATAGATGCCGCGTGCCTTGGTCTCGCCCAGGTGAATCTTGCGGGCTTCCTCGGCGAACTCGCTGCCGACGTACTCGCATTTCTGCTCGACCTCGGCCCGCACCCGCTGCAGCAGCGCAACCAGCTGCGCCGGTACCGGCCCGGCCATGGCCTGGGGTTGCGGCTGGGCGGGCGCGTTGGGCGGGGCCGGCGGCGCGGCTTCAGCCGGCGCCACCTTAGTGCGCGCAGCGCGGCCCTTCTTCGGAATCGCAGGCGCCATCAGCGCCCGGCTGACCTTGGCGCTGCCACAGGTCGGGCATTCCACGAAGCCGACCTTGGCCTGCTTGTCGAACGCGTCACTGTCCTTGAACCAGCCGTCGAAGGGGTGGTCTTCGGCGCAACGCAGTTGATAGTGGATCATGCCGGCAATCCCAGGGGCCCCGGACGGGCGCCCAGCACGCTATTTGGCACTCGTAACGCCTGAGTGCCAGCCCCTTCCATGATGGTATGGTGACAGGGCTTCACCTCGCCAGCAACGCGTCCAGCTTGCCGGCGCGCTCCAGCGCCACCAGATCATCGCAGCCGCCGACGTGCTGGCCGGCAATGAAAATCTGCGGCACCGAGCTGCGCCCGCCGGAGCGCGCCATCGCTGCCTTGCGCGCGGCGGAACCGCCTGGCGCGTCATGCTCGACATACGGCGCGCCCTTGCTGTCCAGCAGGGCCTTGGCCCGGTCGCAGTAGGGACAGAAGTATTGGGTGTAGATTTCGATCTCGGCCATGCGCCAGATTTGGCCTGCCGCCGCCGCTGGTCAAGCCCATGCGGCGGGGGCGGGCCGCTTCAGCCCAGGATCACGATGCCGATGCCGGCCACCACGGCAAACACCATGACCAACGCGGTAAAGGCCCGCAGCAGGTCGCCCAGCGCCATGGCGCTGCGGACCGGTGCATTGGCCTGCGGCATCGGCATGGCGAAGGGTGAGCCGGCCATGATGGCGCGGTCCAGGTCCTCATCGTTGTCTTGGCGCTGACGGATGCGGCGATGCGGAGCGGGGCGGCCATCGGGGGGCATGGTAGTTTCCGTTTTGGATCAATATGTTCGCGGAAATTCCTTGCCGCTGCCCTGAGCATGAAGGCAAATCCCTACCGAAACCTTAGCGTCCAGCGGGCGCCTGCTGCGCTGCGGCGGCAACAGCACACCACAGCGGCAACCAGTACCCGGGCACTTGCGCTTGGTGCCCGCGCAGGTGGCCTTCGCGGATCGCCTGCTAACGCCGCCGCCCGCCCTCCGCCGAACGCCGCCGCGGTTGCCGCCGCCACGCTGGGCCGCCGCAATCACGCCAGCACACTCGCTCTGCTCGCCCACGCCCAGCTGGATGGTCGGTAGAAATACCAGCGGCAGCGCCAGCAGCCCCAGCCCCACCGCAGCGCCACCACGCGCCAGCAACTCGCCGGGGTTGGGCAGGATGCTCGGCGCCTTGAGCCGCCCGGTGATCCCGATGGTCGCCGGCAGCGAGCCGACCGACAGCCCCTTGGACGCCGTCCGCAGCCGCAGGTCCAGCATCTCCCGCCCCAAATCCACCGTGCCGCTGCCGGTGATGACGGAGCTTTCGGTGTCCACCAGCAGCGTCCGGGTCTCCAGCACACCTTGACGCAGGGCGAAATCCGCCAACAGGCAGCCGATGTTGGTCCGCGCCGGCACCCCCAGCGCCGAGAGCAGGGCTCGACCGAATTGCAGCTCGGACAGGTCCACCACCAGCGCGCTGAGGTTGCCGCCGACCATGGCGACGGTCAGCGCGCCATTGCCATTGCCATTATCCGGCCAATCGCGGGGGATTGCCCACCGCCACCGGCGGGCAGGTCGAACAGGAAGTTGGCCTTGCCATCGGCGCCCTGGCGCAACGCCAGCGCCGGCTGCTCCAGCGCCACGCCGGGCAGCACCAAGTGGCCATGGAGCAGGGGCCGCAACGCCACTTCCATGTCCAGCCGCGGCACCAGGGCCAGCGGCGGGTCGGGCTCGAAGCCGGCGGGGTTGGCGATGTGCAGCCCTTCCACCCGCAGCGTCACCACGCGGCCAAGCCGGACAAGCAGGTGCTGGATGGTCACCGGACGGCCCAGTGCCGCGCTGGCGCGCGCCTCGGCCAACGGGATCAGCCAGTCCCAGCGGAACAGCAGCAGCAGCACGGCCAGCGGCAGCACCAGTGCGGCGACCCACCACCAGCGCGAAATCGGAGTGCGTGTCATGGGGGCTCCTTCCGGCCTGACCCAGCGCGTCAGGCGGCGCTGGGTTCACTGGGCCGCGGCAAACGCGCCGTTGCCGGCAGGGCCAGGGCGCCGCACGGCCGCTGGAAGACCGGAGCCGGACAATAGGCGATGGCACCCGCTTCGCCCGGGCCGTGCGGCTGGCCCGGTTCGCCTACGGCCGGGGTTTTGCGTCGGAAGTCCTTGATTCGCTGCACGAAGAACGTTCAGCTGATGTCAGCCCACACAATTTTGGGCTAGGCTATCCGGAGGAAGCAGGGAGGCGCTGCATGCGTGCGTGGATGATGGCGATGGTTGTCGGCCTGCTGCCGTTGGCCAGCCTGGCGCAACCGCCGCCAACCCCCGGCCCCGCGCCGGCCGCAGCCACCGGTGCCGCACCCGATGCCGCGGAGCGCACGCGCTCCCCCGCCCAGCAGGCGCAGCAGGACCGCATGCGCAGTTGCAACGCCGAGGCCACCGCCCGCGCCGTGCCGGCCGAGACCCGCCGCGCCTTCATGAGCGAGTGCCTGGCCGGCAGGATGCCCGCCGCCGCTGCCGCCCCGGCCGCGCCGCCCACCCAGCAGGACCGCATGCGGACCTGCAACGCCGAGGCCGGCACCCGCAACCTGGCCGGGGAACCGCGCCGGGTATTCATGCGCGACTGCCTGTCCGGCAGCGCCAGCCCGGCCCCCACCCGCGCCACGGCCCCGCCCAACAATGCGGCCACCTTCCCGACCGAGGCCGCCGCCCGTACCGCCTGCGCCGAGGACACCGTGGTCTGGGGCAATAGTGAAAGCCGGGTGTTCCACCTGCAGGGCTCACGCTTCTACGGCAAGACGCAGAACAGCGCCTACCTGTGCCGCGGCCCCGCCGAGATGGCCGGCTATCGCGCGGCGCGCTGACGCGGCTCACCGCTGGCCATGCAGCGAAATCGGCAAGGCGGTCAGGCCTTGCCCAGCCCGCTATGTCAGCCCTTGGCGGCCACCTCGGCGGCCACTTCCTCGGCGTGGCGCATGACCTCGTCGCCGGTCTTGTTCCAGGTGGTGATGCCACCGACCATCAGCACCTGCACCAGCCCCTCGGCCAACTCGGGCAGGGTCAGCCCCAGGCGGATGGCGTTGGCGGCATGCGCCTTGGCCCCGCGATTCTGCCCCACCAGCGTGTCCAGCAGCGCGAAGACCAGTTCCTTGGTCTTCAGGTCCAGCGCGCCGCCCTCGGCCTTGTCGCGCATCAGCCCGGCGCGCATCAGGCCGTAGCCGGCGAAGGCTTCCGGCGCATGGGCGATCATGGTCCGGAAGCTGTCCGGCACGCGGCCATGGGTCTTCTCGAAATTCGCCAGCCCGGCGGCCACGGCCTGGTCGGTCAGTTCGGTCATCGCGCATCCCCTTGTCTCGGTGCCGCCAGCCTGGGGCCGCGCCGGGGCCTGCGGCAAGCCGATGGTTTGTCTCGGCAGCGCGCCGATCTATAAAGCCACGCAACAGACGGAGATGACCGATGGGCTTGTTCGACCAGATCGCCGGCGCCGCCATTGGCGCGCTGCAGCAACAGGTGGCCGGCGCTGCCCCAGGTGCGGGAGCGGGCCCGGCAATTCAGGCCATCATGCAACTGGTGCAGCAGCAGGGCGGGCTGCACGGCCTGCTGGACAAGCTGCGCAGCGGCGGCCTGGCCGAGGTGGTGCAGTCCTGGATCGGCACCGGCGCCAACCAGCCGGTCAGCCCGGGCCAGCTGACCGCCGCGCTGGGCGACCAGCAGGTCGGGCAGTTGGCCGGCGCCGCCGGGATGGCACCGCAGGAGTTGCTCGGCATGCTGTCGCAGCACCTGCCCAGCCTGGTGGACCGGCTTTCACCCGCTGGTGAATTGCCGCATGACATGGCCGGCCTGTTGCAGGCGGGGCTGAACCTGCTGCATCGCTGAGGGAGACCGCCATGCCGACCATCACCGTGAATGGCCACACGCTGCACACCGCCGAGGCCGGTAGCGGCCCGCCGGTGGTGCTGGTGCATGGCACCCTGCAGGACCAGCGCTACTGGGCGCCGCAGATGCAGCCGCTGGCCGAGGCCGGGTTCCGCGCCATCGCGCTGAGCCTGCGTCACTTCTGGCCGGAGCAATGGGATGGCGTCGGCGACGACTTCACCATCGCCCAGCACATGGAGGATGTGGCTGCGGTGATCCGCACGCTGGGCGGCCCGGTGCGGCTGGTCGGGCATTCGCGCGGCGGGCACATCGCCTTCCGCCTGGCCGGCGCCTATCCGGAACTGCTGCACCAGCTGATCCTGGCCGAGCCGGGCGGTGAGCTGGACGAGACCCTGGGCGGAGCGCCCGCCACCGGCGCGCAGGCCGCGGTGTTCGCCCAGGCCGCCGAGATGGTGCGCGACGGCAAGCTGGAGGAAGGCATGGCCTTCTTCGCCGACTATACCGGCGGCAAGGGCGCCTGGGGCCGCCGGCCGGAAGCCCGCCGCCAAGTGGCGCGGGACAACGCCCGCACGCTGCTGGGCCAGATCAACGAGGCGCGGAAGCCCTATGGGCTGGCGGCGGTGAAGCTGATCCGCACGCCGACGCTGTTCGTGCAGGGCGAGAATACCCAGCCGCAGTTCAAGACCATCATCGCCGCCATGCTGCCGCAGGTGCCGGGCGCAGCCAGCGTGGTGGTGCCGCGCGCCACCCACAGCATGAGCCTGGAGAACCCGGCCGACTTCAACACGGCGATGCTGGGGTTCTTCGCCAAGGGATGAGCGAGGTCGGCTAACAGGCTGCGGAAATTCGATTTTCGGCACCGGACGCCGCAACATTGATTCGCGGCGCCGACGCGGAGCGACAGGAAGTTTCAGGCAAAGGCCCGGACGGATTCCATTGCGACCTTTGTTGCCCTTCCGTGGCATAATTTCGGCAGCCTGCTAAAGCCGCCCGCGCACACTCGCCAACATCTCCAGCTGCTTCTCCGGCGCACCGCAGAAGCGCAGCATCAGGTGGCTGGCGCCGGCGTTGATGAAGCCGCGCAGGAACGCCACCGCGCCATCCAGCCCGCCGCCATAGCAGGGGCCGAGTTTGGAGGAGATATCCGCGCGGTCACCGTAGTAGCTGCGCAGGAAGTCGTGCACGCGCTGGGTCGCCACCGCGGCGTCATCATCAATGGAGATGGTCAGGTAGGCCGCGCCGGTGATGGCGGCGGGGTCGCGCCCATGGTCCCGCGCCGCCTGCTGGAAGTCCGGCCATTTCCGCGCAAAGCCGGCGGCGTCCAGCGAGGATGGAAACCAACCGTCCAGCTCCTGGGAAACGCGCCGCAGCGTGGCCGGCACCGTGCCGCCGATCCACACCGGCGGGCCGCCCTTCCGGTGCGGCATCGGGCCGACCTGCTGGCCCTTGAGCGCCCACAGCCCGTCCCAATCCACCCGCTCGCCGGTCCACAGCGCCCGGCACAGCCGGATCGCCTGCATCATCCGGGTGCCGCGCGCCTCGAACGGCACGCCGCAGGCGGTGAACTCGTCACGGATGGCCGGCGCGTCGGTGGCGGCGCCGATGCCGAGGATCATCCGCCCCTCGCTGATCTGGTCCAGCGTGGCCAACTGATGCGCCAGCACCACGGGGTTGCGCAGCGCCGGCAGCAGCACGGCGGTGCCGATCTCCACCCGCCTGGTGCGTGCCGCCACGGCGGCCAGCAGGGTCAGCGGTTCATGCCGCGGCCGGGCGGTGATGCTGTCACCGACCCAGATGCTGTCATAGCCCAGCGCCTCCGCCTGCTCGGCCAGGGCCAGCATCGGCGCGACCTCGGGGCGGCCGAGCACGATCTGCTCACGCGTCGGCAGCAGGTAGCCGATTTTCACGTTCATGCCGGGTTCAGCCAGCAATCGCGTAGGCGGGGCGGCGCGGATCGGCGCCGGCGGCCAGCAGGCCCTTTGCCGGGTCGCTCATCACCACTTCGACGGTGCCGGCCAGCCAGGTCTGAGCCGGCCAGTCGCTGATGCCGTGGCCCTTGGCGGCCAGCGCATCCCGCGTTGCCTGCGGAATGGCACCTTCCACCGCCAACCGGCCGGGGAAGTACTCGAACGGCGCGAAGGAGCTGGGGAAGGAGTAGCTGGCCACGCGCGGCGCCTCGATGGCTTCCTGCACCTCCATGCCGAACTGCAGGATGTTCAGCACCACCTGCACCATGGCCTGGATCTGCACGTCGCCGCCGGGGGTGCCGAAGGGCATGACGCCGCCGCCCTTGGTCACGATCATCGCCGGGTTCGGCGTCAGCCGCGGCCGCTTGCCGGGCGCCACGCCGCAGGGGTGCAACGGGTCCGGACGAGACTGCGAACCGCGGTTGGACGGGATGATGCCGAGGCCAGGGATGACAGGGGACGCCCAGGACCCATCGGACGGCGTGGCGCTGAAGGCATTGCCCCAGCGGTCCACCACCGCGCAGTAGCTGGTATCCGCCTCCACCAGCGGCTGGTCGGCGCGGGTGGCGCCCGGCAGTTGCGGCGTGGCGTTGAGGATCGGCCCCGGCATTTCCGGCATGGCGCGGTCGGGGTGAATCTGCGCCAGCCGGGCGCCCAGGTGGCTGTCGGAAAGCAGCCGGTCCAGCGGCACCTCCACGAAGCGTGGGTCGCCGAAGTGGTATTCGCGGTCGGCCATGGCGGCCTTCACGCATTCGGTGAACAGATGCAGGTATTCGGCGCTGTTGTGCGCCATGTTGGCGATGCCGCCCTTTTCCAGCAGCAGCATCAATTCCAGCAGCGCCGGCCCCTGGCACCAGGGACCGCAGGTGATCACCTGATGGCCGCGCCAGTCACGCACCACGGCAGGCTCGATCCGACTCCGAAAACTGGACAGGTCGGCCATGGTCAGGTAGCCGCCCTCGCGCTTCATGAAGGCGTCGATCTCGCGGGCGATGTCGCCCTTGTAGAAGGCGGCATGCGCGGCTGCCAGGCCGGCGGCGCGGCCCTGGCCCGCGACCTTCTTCTCCTCATCGGCCATGTATTGCAGCGTGCACGCCAGGTCGGATTGCACGAAGCGTTCCCCCACCTGCGGCAGCCGGCCGCCGGGGTAGAAGATCGGCATGCTGGTCGGGAAGCGCTCGTACTCGGCGCGGTGTTCCCGCAGATTGTCGTGCAGCAGCGGGTACACCGCATAACCGTCCCGGGCATGGCGGATGGCGTATTGCGCGACATCGCCGAAGCTCATGGTGCCGTGACGTTCCAGGGCGGTGATCCAGGCATCAGGGGCCGCCGGCACCACGGTGCGCAGCACGCCGGCCGGAATCTTCCCGCCGTGTTCGCGCATGAACAGGTCGGCGGGGATGCTCGCCGGCCAGTGGCCCAGCCCGGCGATGGTCTCCACCGTGCCATCAGCCAGCCGGATGATGATCGGCGCCACGCCGGCCACGTTGACCAGGTCGGGCAGCAGCACGCCCAGCGCCATGCCGGCGGCGCAGCCGGCATCCACCGCGTTGCCGCCGGCCTCCAGCACCGCGAAGCCGGCCGCGGAGGCCAGGTAATGCCCGGCGGAAACCGCGTGGCGGGCGCCGTACAAGGTGGGTCGCGTGGCGTACATGGCTGGACCTGTGCGTGTTTTGCGGCCCAGGGTTGGCCTGGGCCAACCCGCTGTCAATAATTGCGGTTTGGCCCCCGCAAAGACGCTGTCAAGGAAACGCCACCATGCCCGACCCGGTCCTGCTCGCCATCGACGCCCGCGGCATCGCCTCCGCCACGCTGAACCGGCCGGAGGTCGGCAATGCCTATAACGAGGCCCTGCTGCTGGGCCTGATCGGCGGGCTGGAGGCGCTGGCGAAGGACAAGTCGGTCCGCGCCCTGGTGGTCCGCGGGGCTGGCAAGCACTTTGCCGCCGGCGCCGATATCAACTGGCTGGCCGAGGTCTCCGGCTACGGGCCTGAGCGGGCCTATGAATGCAGCTACGCCACCACCCTGGCGATGACCCGGCTGAACGAGTTCCACCGCCCGACCTTCGCGGTGATCCAGGGCGCCTGCTTCGGCGGCGGCTTCGGCATTGCCTGCTGCGTGGACGTGGCGCTGGCCACGCCGGCGGCGCTGTTCGGCATCACCGAGGTCCGGGTCGGCGTCGCCGCCACGCCGATCTCGACCCACATGGTCAACGCCATCGGCCTGCGGCAGACCCGGCGCTACGCGCTGACCGGCGAACGCTTCGGCCCCGAGGAGGCGCTGCGCATGGGCCTGGTGCATGAGGTGGTGGCCGCCGATGCCATGGAGGGCCGACTCGCGCACATATTGGATGAGACGCTCAAATCCTCCCCCGCCGCGGTGGCGCTGACCAAGCACAGCTTCCTTTCCGCGAACGGACTGACCCTGGATGAGCGGCAGATGCAGATGCTGTCGCACGAAGGCTGGACCATCCGCGCCACCGCGGAAGCGCAGGAAGGATTGGCCGCTTTCCGGGCCAAGCGGGCGCCGGCCTGGTACCGATAAGTCGGCAGGTCATCCGGGCCTGTCATTTAAGCTTCATAAATTCGCAACAGGATAGTCGCTTTGTCCGCCTAGAAGCCCGGCACGCCTTTCGCGGAGATAAATCATGAACCGTCGGTCCTTCCTGCTCGCCACCAGCGGCCTCGCCCTTGCCCCCCAGCTCGCGAGCGCCCAGGCCGCCCAGATCACCGGCGCCGGCGCCACCTTCCCCAACCCGGTCTATCAGAAGTGGGCCGAGGCCGGGAAAGCCGCCACCAGCATCACCGTCAACTACCAGTCGGTCGGCTCGGGCGCCGGCATCAACCAGATCCGCAACCGCACGGTGGATTTCGGCGCCACCGACGCCCCGCTGACGGTGGCCCAGCTGACCGAAGCCAACCTGCTGCAGTTCCCGTCCGTCATGGGCAGCCTGGTGCCGATCGTGAACATCCCGGGCATCGAGAACGAGCAGATGAAGCTGACCGGCGAGGTCATCGCCGACATCTATCTCGGAAAAATCACCAAGTGGAACGACCAGCGCATCGTGGAGATGAACGCCGGCCTGACCCTGCCGAACCTGGCCATCGCGCCGGCCTATCGCGCCGACGGCTCGGGCACGACCTTCGTGTGGGTGTCCTACCTGGCAGCGGTTTCCCCGGAATGGAAGGAAAAGGTCGGCGTCGGCACCTCGGTGCGCTTCCCGGCCGGCACCGGCGCCCGCGGCAATGAAGGCGTGGCCGGCACGGTCAAGAACATCCGTGGTGCCATCGGCTATGTCGAGAACGCCTATGCAATCACCAACAAGCTGGTCACCACCCAGCTGCGCAACAAGGCCGGCCTCTTCGTGAAGCCGACCCAGGAGGCCTTCATCGCCGCGGCGAGCAACGCCGACTGGTCCACTCCCGGCATGGCCGCCAGCCTGATCGACCAGCATGGCGCGACCTCGTGGCCGATCGTCTCGCCCACCTTCATCCTCCTGCCGAAGAACCCGACCGACGGCGGCCGCAGCCTGAACGTCATGAAGTTCTTCGACTGGGCCTTCAAGAACGGCGCGGCCCTGGCCCAGGAACTGGAGTACATCCCGCTACCGCCGGCGGTGCAGGCCGCCATCCGCGCCGCCTGGGCGGCCGAGGTGAAGGTCAACGGCCAGCCGGTCTGGACCAACTGAGCCTGACGGCCTGAGCAACAGCGGCGGCACGGGCATCCCCCTTGCCGCCGCACCCTGCCCCCCCTCTCCGCTACCCGGAGCGCTGACTTTGTCCCAGGCAGTTGCCACCCCCCTCGGTTCGCCGATGGGAGCCAAAGCCGCAACGGCGCGCCGCGCCAATATCGGCGACCCCATCTTCGAGCTGGCCTGCCGCGCGGCTGGCCTCGGCGTGCTGCTGCTGCTGGGCGGCATCATCGTGTCCTTGTTCATGGGCGGCCTGCCTGCCTTCCAGAAGTTCGGCATCGAATTCCTGTGGTCCACGGAATGGGACCCGGTGACCGAGGTGTTCGGCGCCGGCGTATCCATCTACGGCACCGTCATCACCGCCGTGCTGGCCATTCTGCTGGCCGTACCGGTGGCGTTCGGCATCGCCTTCACGCTGACCGAACTGGCTCCCAACTGGCTGCGCCGCCCGGTCGGCACCGCGGTTGAGCTGCTGGCCGCCGTGCCCAGCATCATCTACGGCATGTGGGGCTTCTTCCTCATCGCGCCGCTGATGTCGCAATATGTGCAGCCGACGCTGATCGACAGCCTGGGGGAGGTTCCCGGCATCGGGTTCCTGTTCCAGGGCCCGCCCTTCGGCACGGGCATCTTCACCGCCGCGCTGATCCTGGCGATCATGATCCTGCCCTTCATCGCCGCCACCATGCGCGACGTGTTCGAGCAGGTGCCCCCGGTGTTCAAGGAAAGCGCCTACGGCCTGGGTTGCACCACCTGGGAAGTGATGAAGGGCGTGGTGCTGCCCTATACCCGCGTCTCGGTCGCCGGCGGGATCATGCTCGGCCTCGGCCGCGCGCTGGGGGAGACCATGGCGGTCACCTTCGTCATCGGCAACGCCAACCGCATCACCACCACGCTGTTCGGCCCGGGCAACACAATCGCTTCCGTGGTGGCACTGGAGTTCGGCGAGAGCGAGGCCGGCAGCCTGAAGCTTTCCGCGCTGCTCGCGCTGGGCTTCATCCTGTTCGTCATCTCGTTCATCGTGCTGGCGGCGTCCCGCTACCTGCTGCGTTCGCGGCTGAAGGGCTGACCCCGATGAGCGCCACCATCCACCCCTCGCTCGCGCCGGCCAAGGACGTGGCCGTCGCCGCGCGGCTCGGCCGCAGCCGCAGCCGCAGCGACGTCATCGCGCGCACGCTCTCGCTGCTCGCCACCGCCATCGGCCTGGTGTTCCTCATCTCCATCCTGGTGACGCTGTTCTTCAAGGGCTTCAACGCGATGAACCTCTCGGTGTTCACCGAGGTCACGCGCCCGCCCGGCTCCAATGGTGGCCTGCTGAACGCCATCGTCGGCAGCGTCATCCAGGTGGCACTTGGCACCGCCATCGGCACGCCGATCGGCATGCTGGTCGGCACCTACCTGGCGGAATACGCCCGCGGCTCGAAGTTCGGCGGCGTGGTCCGGTTCGTGTCGGACATCCTGCTCTCGGCGCCCTCCATCCTGATCGGCCTGTTCGTCTATTCGCTGCTGGTGCTGCCCTTCGGCGGCTTCTCCGGCTGGGCGGGCGTCGCCGCGCTGGCCATCATCATCATCCCCATCGTGGTCCGCACCACCGAGGACATGCTGAGCCTGATCCCGAACACGCTGCGCGAAGCGGTGATCGGGCTGGGTTCGCCGAAGTGGAAGATGATCGTGCTGGTGTGCTGGCGCTCGGCGATCTCGGGCATCATCACCGGCGTGCTGCTGGGCATTGCCCGCATCGCCGGCGAGACCGCGCCGCTGCTGTTCACCAGCCTGGGCAACAACGCCTGGTCCACCGACCTGACGCAGCCGATGCCCAGCCTGCCGATCACCATCTATTCCTATGCCGGCTCGCCCTTCCAGGACTGGATTGAGCTGGCCTGGGCCGGTGCCCTGGTCATCACCCTGGCGGTTCTGGGTCTCAATATCGCGGCCCGTAGTCTTTTCAGCGGCAAGAAGTGAGGCGGAGATGAGCGGGACCATGACCGAACAGACGGGCCAGAACGCCAGCTTCGGCGGCATGGCGGCACGTTCCAGTGCCGAGCTGAACCAGACAGCGCGGATCAGCATCCGCAACCTGGATTTCTACTACGGCACCAACAAGGCGCTGAAGGCGATCAACATCGACTACCCGGAGAAGCAGGTGACCGGCATGATCGGTCCCTCCGGCTGCGGCAAATCGACACTTCTGCGCGTGCTGAATCGCATGTTCAGCCTCTACCCCGGCCAGCGCGCCACGGGTGAGGTGATGATGGACGGCACGAACATCATCGGCGCCGACGTCGATATGAACGAACTGCGCTCCAAGGTCGGCATGGTGTTTCAGAAGCCGACGCCGTTCCCGATGACGATCTACGAAAACATCGCCTTCGGCATCCGCCTGCATGAAAAGCTCAGCCGTTCGCAGATGGATGAGCGGATCGAGTGGGCGCTGACCCGCGCCGCGATCTGGGGTGAGGTCAAGGACCGGCTGAACAGCTCCGCCATGGGGCTGTCCGGTGGCCAGCAGCAGCGCCTCTGCATCGCCCGCACCATCGCGGTGAGGCCGGAGGTGATCCTGTTCGACGAACCAACCTCGGCGCTCGACCCGATCTCGACCTTGAAGATCGAGGAGTTGATCGACGAGTTGAAGCGCGACTTCACCATCGCCATCGTTACCCACAACATGCAGCAGGCGGCCCGTTGCGCCGACCAGGTGGCGTTCTTCTACCTGGGGGAGCTGATCGAGGTGGCGCCCGCCGCACAGTTGTTCACCGCGCCCAAGCAGCAGAAGACCCAGGAATACATCACGGGGAGGTTCGGCTGATGGGCGAAGAGGCGCAGGAGCATACCGTGAAGAGCTATGCCGAAGAACTGAAGCGCCTGAGCGGCATGATCATCCGCATGGGTGGCCTGGCCGAACGCGCGGTGGCAGACGCCACCCACGCCCTGGTCGAGCGCGATTCCGACCTGGCGGCCGACGTGGTCCAGCGCGATGTCGAGATCGACAAGCTTGAGCGGGAAATCGAGAGCTTCACCATCCGCCTGCTGGCGCTGCGCCAGCCGATGGGCAGCGACCTGCGGATGATCGTCGCCTCCATGCGCATCAGCCACGACCTGGAACGCATCGGCGACTACGCCCGCAACGCCGCCAAGCGCGCCATCGTCATTGCCGAGCAGCCGCAGATCGGCAGCCTCAACGGCTTTCAGCGCATGGCACGGCTGGTGCAGGAAAACCTGAAGAACGCCATCGACGCGCTGGTCACCGCCGATGTCGCCAAGGCCGATGAGGTCTGGGCCGCGGATGAGCCGGTGGACGAGATCTACAACGGCATCTTCCGCGAGATGCTGACCCACATGATGGAAGACCCGCGCAACATCACCGCGGCGACCCACCTTCTGTTCATCGCCAAGAACCTGGAACGCATCGGCGACCACGCGACCAACATCGCCGAGACCGTTCACTTCGCCGTTCGTGGCGACACCCTTACCGAGGAAAGGCCGAAAGCCGATGCTTCAGCCTATGCTGTCGTCCGCCCGCACGACTGAATTGGGCGCCCGCCCCACCGTACTGGTGGTGGAGGACGAGGCCCCGCTGCTCACGCTGCTGCGCTACAACCTGGAACGCCAGGGCTTCCGTGTGGATGAAGCCGCCGACGGACAGGAAGCGCTGCTGCGCGTGGCCGAGGCACGGCCTGACCTGGTCTTGCTGGACTGGATGCTGCCCAGCCTGTCCGGGATCGAGGTCTGCCGCCAGCTGCGTCGCCGCCCGGCCACGCGGGACCTGCCGATCATCATGGTGACCGCCCGTACCGAGGACCAGGACGCCGTGCGCGCCCTGGACCTGGGTGCCGACGACTACATCACCAAGCCCTTCGTCATGGAAGCGCTGATGGCGCGGATCCGCGCGCTGCTGCGCCGCTCCGGCAGCATCGCCAGCAAGGGCACGCTGGCCTATCGCGACCTGGTGATGGACCAGGACGCACATCGCGTCTCGCGCAATACCCGCGCGCTGCACCTCGGCCCCACCGAATACCGGCTGCTGGAGTTCTTCCTGCAGCATCCCGGCCGGGTGTTCACGCGCGAACAGCTGCTGGACGGCGTCTGGGGCCGCGACATCCATGTCGAGCCGCGAACCGTGGACGTGCATATCCGCCGGCTGCGCAAGGCAGTGAACGGCCCTGGTGAGGAAGACCTGATCCGCACCGTGCGTTCGGCCGGCTACGCGCTGGACGCGGAAGCCACCTGAACCGCTTGCGGCCAGCCGCTGCCGTATGCCAAGCAGGCAGCAGCGGCGGTAGGCAGCAAACGTGGAAAGTCTGGTTGGCTGGGTAACGGACCTGGTTCGGCGGCAGAGCTGGCAGCGCGGCCTGGCCGTCGGCCTGCCCCTGTTCGCCCTGGCCTTTGCCGGGCGGTTTGCCCTGGGCCAATCGGTGCAGGGCCGCCCGTTCATCGTGTTCATCCCGGTCGCGCTGTTCACCGTGTTGGCCGGCGGCGGTCGCGCCGGGTTCGGCATCGCCGCGCTGAGCGCGCTGACGGGCTGGTACTTCTTCGTCGAGCCCTTCTACACCTTCGCGCTGCCGTCGATGCACGACGCTATTGCCATGGCCTTCGCCTGGGCCGGCATGGGGTTGATGGTGGTGATGGTAGCCGCGCTCAGCCGCAGTCTGCGCATCCAGGTCGCGGCCCAGGCCTCTGCCGCGGCAGAGGCCGAGGCGCGGCGTGTGATGTTCCATGAGTTGCAGCACCGCGTCGCCAACAACCTGCAATTCGTCTCCGCCCTGCTGGGCCTGGCCGCTGGCCAGGTGAACAGCGCCGCGGATGGCCGCGACGCGCTGTGGGATGCCCAGCGCCGACTGCACCAGATGGCCCGGCTGCATCGCTGGCTGCACGACCCGGACGCCGGCAACCGCGACCTGCAGGCGTTGCTCGGCACCATCTGCGAGCAGTTGCGCGACGCCGCCGGCCGGCCTGAGGCGCGCTTCGAACTGACCGTCGCGGACGAAGCGCTGCCGACCGAAAGCCTGACCGCCGTTGCCCTGCTGGTGAACGAGGCAGTGACCAACGCGCTGAAATACGCCGCCGGCCAGCCCGAGCCGCTGCTGGTCAAGGTTGGGCTGCACCGGCAGGGCAATATGCTGGAGTTGAGCGTGCAGGATAACGGCCCCGGCCTGCCCGAGCCGGTCAGCCGGGAACAGCCGGGCGCCCGCAGCGGCAGCCTGGGCCTGCGGGTGATGGCGGCACTGGCCAGCCAGTTGGGGGGCCGACTGGACCTGAGCAATGCCGATGGCGCCCTGGTCCGCGTGCGCTTCGCCCTGGCGGCGCGGCCTGGCGGCCTGCTGTAGGGCAAGGCCCGGCGAGCGACGCGCGGTTTACACCCAGGGGGCGATACCCGAAGCTGCTCCCCTCAAGCGGGAGGAGGATAGCGCATGGCGGCGGCTCAGCTGACCCATATGGGCATCTACGTGCACGACCTGGAGCGCATGGTCGGCTTCTACGGCAACGTACTCGGGCTGGTGATCTCGGACCGCGGGCATGTGCCGCGCTTCGGCGGCGACATCGTCTTCATGTCGGGCGACAGCCAGATCCACCACCAGGTGGTGCTGGTGCATGGCCGCCCCGCCAGCGCCACCTACACGACAGTGATGCAGATCAGCTTCACCGTGCCGGACCTGGCCGAGTTACGCCGCGCGCGCGACCGAGCCCTGGCCAATGGTGCCGCCAACCTGCGCGCCACCAGCCATGGCAATGCCTGGTCGATCTACTTCGAGGACCCCGAGGGCAACGTGATCGAGGTCTATCTGGACAGCCCCTTCCATGTGCCGCAGCCGCATGGCGACCCGCTGGACCTGGACAAGCCGGACGCGCAGATCCTGGCCGAGACCGAGGCCACCTGCCGCGCCGACCCGGGCTTTCTGCCCCGCGTGGAATGGGAGCGCCTGCAGGCGGCCCGCCTGGCGTGATGACGGCCGACAATATACGCGACACATCGTGTCGGCATTCCCAGTTGCGGCAACAGTAAAAATCCGTCCAATGGCCGCCATGGATATGCAAGCCGAATACGACAACCGCGCCCGAGTCGCTGGTTCGGCTGAACTGCTGTCCCACTGGCAGCGCGACGCCGCGGCCTACCGCGAAGCCTCCGTGGATGCCGAGTTGAACCTGGCCTATGGCCCAGGCAAACGGGAAAAGCTGGACCTGTTCCGCCCCGCCGGTGGTGGCGACGTGCCCTTGGCCATCTTCATCCATGGTGGCTACTGGCAAAGCCTGGACCGGGGGTTTTGTTCCCACTTCGCCCATGGCCTGGTGCAGCGGGGCATCGCGGTGGCCATGCCGTCCTACGACCTGGCGCCCGCGGTACCGTTGAGCCGCATCGCCGACCAGATGCGTTCCGCCACCAGCTGGCTGTTCCGTCGGCTGCGCCGTCGCCCGCTGCTCATGGGCCATTCCGCCGGCGGCCACCTGACGGCCATGCTGATGACGACCGACTGGCGCGCCCTGCAACCCGGCCTGCCGCAGGACCTGGCGCCGGCGGGGATGCCGATCTCCGGCGTGTTCGAGCTGGAGCCGCTGATGCCGACCACCATCGCCAAGGCGCTGCGGCTGCGGCCGGAGGATGCCAAGCGGCTTTCGCCGCGCTGGATGAAGCCGCCAAGCTTTGCCTCGCATCACTTGGTCACCCCGGGCGCCAGCCTGCACTGCGTCGTCGGTGCTGCCGAATCCGGTGAGTTCATCCGCCAGAGCCGTGACTTCGCCACCGCCTGGGGCGGCAGCTTCGAAGCGCTGCCCGGCGCGAACCACTTCACCGTGCTGGACCCGCTGCTGGACCCCGGCAGCGCGCTGGTCTCGCGCGCTGCCGCCATGGCATCCATGCTTGCCCGAGGCTGAAGCTTCAGGCCTAGAATACCGTTCAAGCGATAGGGGAGTTTCCGGCATGGCCGAGTTCGGCAGGCGTGGCGTTCTGTTGGGTAGCGCAGGCACCTTGGCGATGCCCCTGGGGATGCCGCATGTCGCCCGCGCCCAGGCGGCGGGCGTGAAGATCGGCCTGGTGGCGGTGCAGACCGGCCCGGCCGCCGCGCTCGGCACCCACCTGAAGGACGGCTTCATGCAGGGGCTGAAGCACCTGGATGGCAAGCTGGGTGGCCTGACCGCCAGCGTGGTCGATATCGACGACGAGCTGCGCCCGGAAGTGGCGGTCACCAAGGTTCGCGCCGCGCTGGAACGCGACAAGGTGGATTTCGTCGTCGGCGTGGTGTTCAGCAACATCCTGGCCGCCATCATCCGCCCGGTGACCGAAAGCGGCACCATCCTGATCAGCACCAATGCCGGGCCTTCCACCTTTGCCGGCGCCGGTTGCAACCCCAACCTGTTCGTCACCAGCTACAGCAACGACCAGGTGCATTCGGTGATGGGCGAAGCCGCCGAGCGGAACGGCTACAAGAAGGTTTTTGTTCTTGTGCCGAACTACCAGGCGGGCCAGGACGCGGTGGCCGGCTTCAAGAGCCGCTTCAAGGGCGAAGTCGTCGATGAAGTGTACGTGCCGCTGAACCAGCTGGATTTCAGCGCCGAGCTGGCCAAGATCGCCGCGGCCAAGCCGGATGCGATCTTCACCTTCATGCCCGGTGGCCTGGGCGTGAACCTGGTAAAGCAGTATCGCGCGGCCGGCCTCGCCCACATCCCGTTCCTGTCCACCTTCACGGTGGATGAGAGCACGCTGCCGGCGCAGCAGGACGCGGCGCTGGGCTTCTTCAGCGCCTGCCCCTGGGCGCCCAACATGGACAACGCCGCCAACCACAAGTTCGTCCGCGACTTCGAGGCCGCGCACAACTACGTCCCCGGCAGCTACGCGGCGCAGAGCTACGACGCGGCGATGCTGCTGGACAGCGCCATCCGCAAGGTCGGCGGCAACCTGGCCAACAAGCCCGCGCTGCGCGCCGCGATCAAGGCGGCGGATTTCCACAGCGTGCGCGGCCCGTTCAAGTTCGGTGCCAACCACTACCCGGTGCAGGATTTCTGGCTGTGCAAGGTGGTCAAGCGCGCCGACGGCAAGTTCGCCACCGAGACGGTCCGCAAGGTGCTGTCGAACGACACCGACCCCTACGCCGCCGCCTGCAAGATGTAAGGTGAACACGCAGCTTCTTCTGATCCAGTCGCTGAACGGGTTGCAGTTCGGCGTCCTGCTGTTCCTGGTGGCGGCGGGGCTGACGCTGGTGTTCGGGGTGATGGATTTCATTAACCTGGCGCATGGCGTGCAGTACATGCTGGGCGCCTATCTCGGCGCCAGCTTCGCCGCGGCCACCGGCAGCTTCTGGTGGGCGCTGCTGCTGGCGCTGCCGGTGGCGCTGCTGGCCGGGCTTCTGCTGGAATGGCTGGTGTTCCGGCACCTTTACGCGCGCGACCACCTGGCGCAGGTGCTGGCCACCTTCGGCGTCATCCTCAGCCTGAACCAGCTGGTCCGAATGGTCTGGGGCAGCGCGCCGTTGCAGGTGCCGGTGCCGGCGCTGCTGGAGGGCGGCATCCAGCTGATGCCGGGCCTGACCTGGCCGACCTATCGCGCCGCCATCCTGCTGGCCGGCCTGGCCACCGCCGGGCTGCTCTGGCTGGTGGTGGAACGCACGCGCATTGGCGCCCTGGTCCGCGCCGGGGCCAGCAACGCGCCGATGGTGGCCGCGCTCGGCGTCGATATCCACCGGCTGTTCATGCTGGTTTTTGGGTGTGGCGCCATGCTGGCGGGGTTCGCCGGGGTGATGGCCGCGCCGATCCTCAGCGTGGAGCCGGGCATGGGCGACACGGTGCTGATCCTGGCCTTCGTCGTCATCGTCATCGGCGGCATCGGCAGCGTGCGCGGCGCCTTCATTGCGGCGTTGCTGGTCGGGCTGATCGAGACCTTGGGGCGCTCATTGATGCCGGACCTGATGCGGCTGTTCCTGGCGGCTTCCCCGGCGCGGCAGACCGGCGCGGCGCTGGCCTCGATGCTGGTCTATGTCGCCATGGCGGGCATTCTGGCCTGGCGTCCCCGCGGCCTGTTTCCCGTGCGGGCCGGCTGAGTGCTGCACCGTTACACCGTCCCGCTGACGATCTTCGGCGCGCTCGCGCTGGCGCCGCTGCTCGGCTTCGGCGCCGGGCACAGCCTCTCGCTACTGGCACGCGCGATGATCCTCGGCCTCGGCGCGCTGGGACTGAGCGTACTGGTCGGCGGCGCCGGCCTGGTCAGCCTGGGGCATGCCGCCAGCTTCGGCATCGGCGCCTATGCGGTGGTGATGCTGGACGCCGCTGGGATCACCGATGCCGGCGTGGTCTTCCCCACATCGGTGCTGGCGGCCGCGGTCTTCGCGCTGCTGACCGGCGCGGTCGCGATCCGCACGGCGGGCGTCAACTTCATCATGATCACGCTGGCCTTCGGGCAGATGGCCTTCTTTACCGCGGCCTCGCTCTCGGCCTATGGCGGGGATGACGGCTACACGCTGTACGCCCGCACCCGGCTGTTCGGCACCAAGCTGTTGGAGAACCGCTGGTTCTTCCACTACCTGCTGCTGGCGCTGCTGGTGCTGGCCTGGCTTGCCGGCCGCCGGCTGCTCGCCTCCCGCTTCGGCAGGGTGCTGCGCGCGGCACGCGAAAACCCACTACGGCTGCAGGCGCTGGGCTTTTCGCCCTACCCGTACCAGCTGCTGGCCTACACCCTGGCCGGTGCGCTGGGCGGGCTGGCCGGCGCGCTGCTGGCCAATGCCACGGAGTTCGTCGCGCCCAGCTTCATCGCCTGGCAGCGCAGCGGGGATCTGCTGTTCATGGTCATCCTGGGCGGCCTGGGCCAATTGCACGGCGCGGTACTGGGCGCCCTGGCCTTCGTGCTGCTGGAGGAATACCTGGCCGAGCTGACCCCGCATTGGCGGCTGATCTTCGGCCCGCTGCTGGTGCTTGTGGCGCTGTATCTGAAGGGCGGGCTGCTCGGCCTGGTGCAGCGCCGTGGTTGAGCCGCTGCTGGAACTGCGCGGGCTGACCAAGGCCTTCGGCGCGCTGAAGGTCACGCAGGATGTGTCCCTCAGCGTGCTGCCGGGGGAAATCCACGCGGTCATCGGCCCCAACGGCGCCGGCAAGACCACGCTGGTGCATCAGGTGAGTGGCACGCTGGCGCCGGATGCCGGCAGCATCCGCTTCAACGGCCGCGACGTCACCGGCTTGCCGCTGGCCCGCCGCGCCCGCCTCGGCCTGGCGCGCAGCTTCCAGATCACCGCGGTGCTGCCTGGCTTTTCCGTGCTGGAGAACGCCGCCCTTGCGGTGCAGGCGCGCAGCGGCTCCTCCTTCCGCTTCTGGCGCGCCGCCGCCACGGAAGCCGCGCTGAATGAAGCCGCGCTGGGCGCGCTGGCGCAGGTGGGGCTGCAGGACCGTGCCGAAACCCTGGCCGGCGACCTCTCCCATGGCGAGCGCCGCCAGTTGGAACTGGCCATCGCCCTGGCCATGCAGCCGCGCCTGCTGCTGCTGGACGAACCCCTGGCCGGCGCCGGGCCGGAGGAGACTGAGCGGCTGGTCGGCATCCTCGCCGGCCTCAAGGCGCGCTACGGCATCCTGCTGGTGGAGCACGACATGGCCGCGGTCTTCGCGCTGGCCGATCGCATCTCGGTGCTGGTCTATGGCCAGGTCATCGCCACCGGCACGCCAGGGGAAATCCGCACCAACCGGCAGGTCCGCGACGCCTACCTCGGCGAGGACCACTGATGCTGCGGGTGGACAGCCTGGCCGCCGGCTATGGCCACAGCCAGGTGCTGTTCGACGTCTCCCTGGCCGTCGATGCCGGCCAGATGGTGACGCTGATGGGCCGCAACGGCATGGGCAAGACCACCACGGTGCGCGCCCTGATGGGCATGCTGCCGGCGCTGGGCGGCCGTGTGCTGGCCGGGCGCGTGGGCTGGCAGGGCGCCAGCATCATCGGCCAGCCGGCGCATCGCATCGCGCAGCAGGGGCTGGGCCTGGTGCCGGAAGGGCGGCAGGTGTTCCCCACCCTGACGGTGCTGGAGAACCTGACCGCCACGGCGCGCCCGGGGCCGTGGACGCTGCCGCGCGTATTGGCGCTGTTCCCGCGACTGGCCGAACGCGCCGGCAACCTCGGCGCCCGGCTTTCGGGCGGCGAACAGCAGATGCTCGCCATCGGCCGCGCGCTGCTGACCAACCCCAGTCTGCTGATCCTGGACGAAGCCACCGAAGGCCTGGCCCCGCTGGTCCGCGCGGAGATCTGGGCGGTGCTGGCGCGGCTGAAGGCGGAGGGCCTGGCGATATTGCTGATCGACAAGAACCTCGGCGCCGTCATGCGGCTGTCGGACCAGTTGGTGATCGTCGAAAAAGGTCGCACCGTCTGGTCCGGCCCGCCGGAGGCCTTGGCAGCGGCGCCCGAGGTGAGCCAAACTTATCTGCACGTTTGAAACAAAGGGAAAACCCATGTCGATCCCCCCGATGAGCGCTGGCATCACCCCCGCCAATGAAGGCGAAGGCGGGATCGTCTGGAATATTCTCGGCCAAACCTACAAGCCGAAGCAGCACAGCGCCGACAGCTTCGCCTTCGACACGCTGTTCCCGCCTGGCACCTTCGTGCCGCCGCACATCCACACCGACCAGGATGAGTTCATCTACATCCACGACGGCAAGTTCGAGCTGTTCCTGGACGGCCAGACCAAGTTCGCCAGCACCGGCGACCTGGTCCGCATGCCGATGGGCATTCCGCACGGCATCTTCAACAAGTCCGGCAGCCCGGTGAAGGCGCTGTTCTGGGTAGCCCCGGCGCGCGGCCTGTATGAGCTGTTCACCCGCATCCACAACGTGGCCGACCCGGCCGAGGTGGTGCGGATTGCCAGCGAGTACAACGTGAACTTCCTGCCGCCTCCGGGCTGAGGGGCAGCGGGCTGGCCGGGCTCGTCCCGGCCAGCCAAGCGGCGGCCTCAATCCGCCGCGGCCAGCGCCTCGGGGCTGATCTCGAAGCCCAGCCCCGGCCCATCCGGAATGGCGATGAAGCCGCCCTGCGGCACCAGCTGCGGATAGGGCGGCAGCGCCAGGTCGGCGAAGTAGACCTCCAGCGGTTCCTCCGCCTCTGCCGCCGCCAGGAAGTGCAGCGTGGCCAGCAGGCCCGGCCCGAAATACGGGCTGTGCGGCACGCAGCGCAGGCCGTGCGCCGCCGCCAGCCTGCCCACGGCGGCCAGCGCGGAAACGCCACCCACCTTGGTCACGCTCGGCTGCATCACGTCGACCGCACCGGCGGCGGCCATCGCCTCGAACTCCGCCAGGCCGCCCAGGTTCTCGCCGGCCGCGATCGGCACGCCCGCGCTGCGCCGCACCTCCGCAATGGGGCCAGGCTGTTCCGGCGGCCAGACCGGCTCCTCCACCCACCAGATGTTCTTGCCCTGGACGGCCCCGCAGAACTCGACCGCCTGCGGCACCGTGTCCCAGAAGCAGTTGATGTCGAGCATCAGCGGCACTCCGGCCGGCGCGTTGTCGCGGGCGGCCTGGATGCAGTCCAGCTTCACCTCATGCAGCTTGATGTGGCGGTAGCCCTTGGCCACGGCGGCGGCCGTGTTCTTCGCCACCAGTCCCGGCTCGCCATAGCGCAGCAGACTGGCATAGGCCGGCACGCGGCTGCGCTTCGCCCCGCCCAGCAGCGCATGCAGCGGCTTGCCCGCGGCCTTGCCGGCAATGTCCCACAGCGCAATGTCGAGGCCAGACAGCGCAAACGTCACCGCGCCATTGCGGCCGAAATTGTGGAAGCGCCTGGCCAGGGCCTTCATCGTGCCGGCGATATCCGCCGCATCCATGCCCAGCGCCACCGGCGCCACCAGCTTGTCCATGGCAAAGCGCGTGGTCTCGCACAGCGTGAAGCCGAAGCCCTCACCCCAGCCGATGATGCCGGTGTCGGTCTCCACGCGGATCGCCAGCGTATCCATGCCGCGCAGGTGCAGGTTGCCACCGACTCCGCCCTCGGCCCCATAGGTGAAGCTGGAACGCAGCATGTGCGTGGTGATGCGGGCGATCTTCATGCGGTTCCCTCCTGAGGCGTTGCACGCGATACTCGGCGCAATCGCTTCACGGAGGAAGCCCATGCTCACCCGCCTCATGCCAGCCCTGCTGGCACTCCTCGTCGCGTGGCCGGCGCTGGCGCAGGACGCCTTCCCCAACCGGCCCGTCCGCCTGATCGTGCCCTTCGCCACCGGCGGCCCCAGCGACATCCTGGCCCGGCTGATCACGCCGAAGATGAGCGAGCGCCTCGGCCAGACCGTGGTGGTGGAGGCCCGCCCCGGCGCCGGCGGCGTCACCGGCGTGGACGTGATGGTGAAGGCCCCGGCCGATGGCTACACCATCGCGCTCGGCTCGGCCGGTGGGCTGGTGATCTCGCCGGGCCTGGACCGCAACATGCCCTACGACACGCTGCGCGACCTGGTGCCGCTGACCCTGGCCGCGGTGGTGCCGGAACCCGTGGTGGTCGGCGGCGCCACGCCGTTCCATTCCATGCAGGAATTGCTGGCCGCCGCCCGCGCCCGGCCGGGCCAGTTGAACTACGCCTCCACCGGCCCCGGCAGCATGCCGCATCTGGCGGGCGAGTGGATCAAGGCCGTCACCGGCGTGGACATCACCCATGTGCCCTATCGCGGCGGCGCCCCGCTGGCGACGGCGCTGCTGACCGGGGAAGTACAGATCGGCCTGGCCGACCTGCCGATTTTGCTGCCGCATCTGCGCGCCGGCAGCATCCGCGCCCTGGCCATCGGCCACGCCACCCGCGTGCCCTGGCTGCCGGACGTGCCGACCATGCGCGAGGTCGGCATCGCCGAGGTCAACACCGACAATTGGCACGGCCTGGTCGCCCGCGCGGGCACACCGGAAGCCATCATCGCCCGACTGGCCGAAGCGGCGGTCTTCGCCATCAAGGACCCGGCCGTGGCCCGGCTGATGTACGACCAGGGCGCCCTGCCCGGCGGCAATACGCGCGCCGAGTTCGCCGCCTTCATCAAGGCGGAGCTGGAGCGCTGGGGCGGCGTGATCCGCCGCGCCAACATCAAGGTGGATTGAGGTATCTGAGCGGCTGATCCACGCCGCCGATGATGCCACCGGCGCTGATCAGACGCTAGTCAGCCTTGATGTTCGCTCGCCGCACCACCTCGCCCCATTTGGCGATCTCGGCGGCAATGAAGACCCGCGCCGCTTCCGGCGTATTGCCGATGGCGCGGGTGCCCATGGCGGCGAAGCGGCGCTGCAGGTCCGGGTCGGCCAGCGCCGCCACCACGGCGGCATGCAGCGCGGCCACTCGGGCTGGTGGCGTGGCAGCGGGCGCCAGCAGCGGGTACCAAGTCTCGGTCTCTACGCCCGCCACGCCGGCCTGGGCCATGGTCGGCACCTCCGGCAGCACGGCGCTGCGCACCGGGCTGGCCACCGCCAGCGCGCGCAGCGTCCCCTCCCGCACATGCGGCAGCAGCACCGCCAGGTCGTGGAAGCTCAGGTCCAGTTCCCCGGCCAGCAGCGCGGTGATGGCCGGCGCGGCGCCCCTGTAGGCCACATGCGTCAGCTGAATACCCGCCCGCAGCGCCAGCAGTTCAGGCGCCAAATGCGGCGTGCCGCCCGGCCCGGTGCTGCCGAAAGTCAGGCCCGGCCGCTGCTTCGCCAACGCCACCAGCTCCTCCAGCGTCTTCACCGGCGACGCCGCCCGCACCACCAGCAGCGAAGGTGTGGCGCCGACGATGCTGACCGGCGCGAAGTCGCGCAGCGTGTCGTAGGGCAAGCCAGGGATCAGCGACATCGCGACCGAGGCCGGCCCGGTGCTGGCGAAGGCCAGCGTCATCCCATCCGGCGCTGACTTGGCCACCGCATCCACGCCGATGGTGCCGCCGGCGCCGCCCCGGTTCTCCACCAGGATCGGCTGTCCCAACGGCCCGGCCATGGCAGCCGCCAGCAGCCGCGCGGCGGTATCCACCGGCCCACCCGGCGGGAACGGCACGATGAAGCGCACCGCACTGCCCTGGGCCAGCGCGGGCGAGGCCGCCAGCGCGGCCAGCAGCGCCCGCCGCTTCACGCCACGCGGTCCGGGCCCAGCGGCCGCAGCCGCACGCCGGGGCGCAGCTTGGTGTAGGGGTAAAGCGCAGGGTCGGCGCCGTAGTAGCCCGGCGCCAGCACCACGATCACAGCCTCCGCGATCGGCTGGAAATCCCCGCGGAAATGGCAGGTGGATTTCAGCGCCAAGATCTTCTCGGCGGTCGGCTCCACACCCACGTGGCGGAACGGCGCCAGGTCCAGCGCCTGCATGCGCTTGGTGGTCACGACAACGCGCACGCCGCCGGTCTCCAGCACCGCCATCGGGCCGAGATCGACCGGACGGTTGCCGGAGACGCTGCCGGTGGTGTTGAACTTCCCGGCGCCGAGCGTGACCACGCGGAAGGTCGCGGCCAGCGGCGTTACCGGCTCCGGCCCGGTGCGGCCGCCGAGCGCCAGGGTGATGCTGGCGCCCTCGCCGGCTGCATGCGCCGCGCGCGCGGCATCCGCGTCGCACAGGAAGCCCAGCACCGCGCCTTCCGCCTTGGCCGCGATCAGCGCCTTCAACAGGTCGGTGGTGTCGGCATTGCCGCCGCAGCCCGGGTTGTCCTGGGTGTCCGCGATCACCACCGGCCTGGTCGCGGTGCGGGCGATGGCCATGGCCTGCGCCACGCCCTCCTCCGGGCTCACCATCGCCACCGCGAAGTTGGCTTCCTGTAGCACAATCTCGCGCAGCATGGCGTCGGCGGCGCGGTCGGCATCGGCCTGGGTCCAGGCATGGGCGATCACGCTCGGCCCGCACCAGTACAGGTCGCTCGGCGGAAAGCCCGCGAGGTAGCTGAGGTTCAGCAGCCCGTCCTCGCACACCTTGCTGCGCGCCACGATGCCGGCGCTCGGCTCCACCAGCGTGCACTGGTCGTTCAGCGGAATCAGGAACGGCGTTTTTCGTAGCGCGCGGCCGGCGGGGCGGCCCTTTTCCAGCACCGCCTCCATCGCCTTCGCCGCGCGCAGCCCGGTCTGCGGCCGATCCACATGCGGGTAGGTCAGGTAGGCGATCAGCGCATCGGTATTCTGCACCATCGCGGGGGTCACGTTGGAATGGTAATCCAGGCTGATCACCACCGGGATCACCTCGCCGACCACCGCGCGCACGCGGCGCAGCAACTCGCCCTCGCCATCCTCGAACGGCGCACTCACCATGGCGCCGTGCAGGTCCAGGTACACCGCATCCAGCGGCATCGCCTCGCTCAGCCGGCCGACCATCTCGCCGACGATGCGCTCATACGCATCCGCGGTCACCAGGCCGCCAGCGCCACCACTGGTCCACAGCAGCGGCACCAACTCGTGCTTCGCCTCCATGGCCTGCATGAAGCCACCGAGCGCGAAGCTGGAGCCGCGCAGCCACTCGAATACATCGGCGCCGCGCACCAGCGGCGGGCGGTCGCGGTGGGTGTTGAAGTAGGCGTAGTCGGTATCCGGCTTCACGAAGCAATTCGTCTCGTGGTGAAATCCACCAACGGCTATGCGGGCCATGCGGCGCCCTCCCCTTGCCTGTCCGGAGCCTGATCCGCGAAGGCGAAGGCCGGAGCGGTGAATCAGTCTCCTCAATTACGGCGCAGCATGCCAGCGTGGCGCCAAAGCACAAGGAACCGCCCGCATGCTGCACAACCCGCCGCTGCTGACCCTGCATCGCGGCCACCAGCGCCCGTCGCGCGCCATCATCGAAGCCTTCCGCAACGCGCAGACCGGCCATGTCTGCGACGCCATGGACGGCCGAGGCGCGGTGGACTGGCGGATCAAGCCGCTGGACCCCGACAACGCGGTGTTCTGCGGCCCCGCCATCACCGCCCACGCCTACCCGGCCGATACGGTCGGCATGTTCGGCGCCCTGCATGAGGCCGAAGCCGGCGACGTGATCCTGGTGGCCTGCGACGGCTATACCGGCACCGCCGTGCTGGGCGACCTGGCCGCGGGCATGATGAAGAACAAGGGCGTCGCCGGCTTCGTCACCGACGGCCTGGCACGGGACAAGGCGGGCATTTTGGCGACCCGCCTGCCGGTATTTGCCATGGGCGTCTCGCCCAACAGCCCCGCGCGCAACGGCCCCGGCGTGGTCGGCCTGCCCGTTGTGCTGGGTGGCGTGTACGTCCGCCCCGGCGACATCATCGTGGCCGATGCCGACAGCGTGGTGGTTGTGCCGCAGGACCGCGCGGAACAGGTGCTGGAAGCCCTGGCCGAAATTCGCGCCGCCGAGTTGATGGCGGAGCAGAAGGTGCGCGAGGGCGCGACGATGACCGGCGGCATGCTGCCGATCATCGCCGCCGCGAAGATCGTGCTGGGTTAGCGCCTGATAGCCTGTGCCGAAAGGCGTGGATCAGTGGCTCGTCACCTTCGTTGGCTGCGCGGGTCCAAGGCATCGCGCAGCCCGTCGCCGACCAGGTTGAAGGCCAGCACCACCAGGAAGATCGCCACGCCGGGATAGATCGCCATCCACGGCGCCTGCGTCAGGAAGCGTTGCGCGCTGTTCAGCATGCTGCCCCAGCTGGGGTTGGGCGGCTGCTGGCCCAGGCCCAGGAAGCTCAGCGACGCCTCGGCGATGATGGCTTCGGCGATGGACAGCGTCGCCTGCACCATCAGCGGCGGGATGATGTTGGGCAGCACATGCACCACTGCCAGACGCCAGGGCGGGTTGCCCATGGCGCGCGCGGCCTCCGCCCAGTCGGTGTTCTTCGCCTCCAGCGCCATGCCGCGCGACAGCCGCACGAAGACCGGGCTGGCGGTGATGGCGATGGCCAGCATCGCATTCTCCAGCGCCGGGCCGAGGAAAGCCGCCAGCGCGATGGCGAGAATGAGGAAAGGCACCGCCAACATGGCATCGGCCACGCGGCCGATGATGGTTTCCGTCCAGCCACCGGAAAGCCCGGCGATCAGCCCCAGCGGCACGCCGATCATCGCCGCCAGCGAGACCGCAACCACACCCGCCAGCAGGCTTGCACGCGCGCCGTAGATGACGCGCGCCAGCACGTCGCGCCCGTTCTCATCCGTGCCGAACCAATGCGCCGCGCTGGGCGCCTTGCGCACCAGGGTCCAGCTGGTCTGCAACGGGTCGAACGGCGCCAGCAGCGGCGCGAAGACGGCCGCCGCGACGACGGCAGTGACCACCACCAGGCCGAATACCGCCAGCCGATGCCGCAGGAACTGCCGCAGCGCGCGGCGGAAAGGTGACTCCGGGCCGCTCATGCGTGCCGCAGCCTCGGGTTGACCAGCAGGTAGATCACGTCCGCGACCAGCGCCAGCAGCACGGTGATGACAGCCACCACCATGACCACGCCCTGCACCACCGGGTAGTCGCGGTTGAACACCGCATCCACGATCAGCTTGCCGAAGCCGGGGATGGTAAAGATTTGTTCCGTGAGCACCGCGCCAGCCAATAGCCGTCCCAGTTCAATCGCGCCCAGCGTCACCACCGGCACCAGCGCGTTGCGCAGCGCGTGCTTCAGCACCACCACGCGCTCGCCCATGCCCTTGGCGCGGGCCGTCCGCACATAGTCCTGGCTCAGCGCGTTCAGCATGGCGGCGCGCGTATGGCGCATCAGGACGGCCGAGATGGCATTGCCCAGCACGAAGGCCGGCATGATCGTGGTCTTCAGGCTCTGCCAGGGGTCCTCGAAGAACGGCACATAGCCCGAGGGCGGCAACCAGCCGAGGTTCACGCTGATCAGCAGGATCAGCATGATGCCGAGCCAGAAATTCGGCGTGGAGATGCCGGCCAGCGCCACCGCATTCACCAGCACATCCGGCCAGCGTCCCTTGTACACGGCGGAAAGCACGCCCAGCGGCACGCCGATGCAGCAGGCGATGATGAAGGCCATGCCGCCGAGTTGCAGCGTCACCGGCAGCTTCTGCAGGATCAGCACCGCCACCGGTTCCCGGATGCGCCAGGAAAAGCCAAGGTCGCCCTGCAAGGCGCGCCACAGCCAGCGCGCGTATTGCTCCGGCAACGGCCGGTCCAGGAACAACTCCGCCCGGATCTGCGCCAGTACCAGCGGGTCGCCGCGCTCCTCGCCCGCCAAAATCAGCGCGGGGTCGCCCGGCATCAGCTGCTGCAACGCGAAGATCAGTACCGAGAGGATCAGCAGCGTCGGGATGATCTGTCCGACACGGCGCAGCAGCCATCCCGCCATCTATTGCAGCCTCAGCCCCTGCACGCGGATCAGGCCGTCCGGCACGGCGGCGAAGCCCTGCACGCGGGCGCTCATCGCCGGGGTGTTCTTGCGGTGCCACAGGTAGATGCGCGACACGTCCTGCACCAACGCAATGCGCCACATCTGCTCCAGCAGCACGCGGCGCTCGGCCACGCCGTTAACCTGGCGCTGCTGGTTCAGCAGGGAATCGACCTGCGGGTTGCTGTAGCGGCCGTCATTCTGCGGCGCGCCGGTGTGGATGAAGGTCCAGATATTGCCATCCGGGTCGGTACGGCCGGACCAGCCGAGCAGATAGGTCTCGAACTCGCCCCGCGTCGCCGCCTGCAGGCTGGAGGCGAACTCCATCGCGTTGATCTTCAGCTCGAAGCCCGCCTCGGCCACCATCGCCTGGATCACCTCGGCCACCTGGCGCAGGTCCGGGTTGTTCGGCACCGTCATCTCAACCTGCAACGGCGTGCGCACGCCGGCTTCGCGCAGGTGCGCCTTGGCGCGCTCCACATTGCGCGGCTCCGGCCGAATGCCCGGCACATAGTAGGGGCTGGCTGGCGGAACCGCCTGGCGGGTCGGGCTGTACATGCCCTCATACACCACCTGGTTCGCCGCATCGCGGTCGATCGCCAACTCGAACGCCTGGCGCACCCTGGGGTCGCGGCCGAAGGGCGTGTTGGCGCGCGGGCCGTTGCCGATATTCAGCGTGATGCTCTGGTAGCCAAGCTCGTCGCTCAGCATCAGGCGCAGCCGGCTGTTGCGGCGGATGGCGGCAACGTCGGAAGGGCTGACGGTCTCTGATATCTCGATGGCGCCGGATTGCAGGTTGGCCAGCCGCACCGTGCTGTCGGGGATCGGCAGGTAGGTGATGCGGTTCAGGTGGATGCGCGCGGCGTCCCAGTAGTCGGGAAAGCGCTCCACCACGATGCGGTCCTGCGCCACCCGCTCGACGAAGCGGAACGGCCCGGCGCAGACGGGGCGGTTGCCGAACTGGTTGCCCGCGGCTTCCGCCGCCTTGGGGCTGACGATCATGCCGGCGCGGTCGGTCAGCTGTGACAGGAACGGCGCGAAGGGTTCCTTCAACCGGATGCGGACATGGGTGGCGTCCACCACCTCCACGCTCTCCATGCTGTTGATCTCGCCACGGCGAAAACTGCCCTGCATCGTCAGGTGGCGCATCAGGCTGTACTTCACCGCCTCGGCGTCCATCGCCTCGCCATCATGGAAGCGCACGCCGGTGCGCAGCGTGATGAGCAGCGTCCTCGGGTCCTCCCAGGCATGGGCAGTGGCCAGCTGCGGCACGATCTCCAGCTTCTCATTGATGTCGAACAGCTTGTCGCACAGCGCCGCAAAGACGATGCGGCCGACATAGGTGCGCGCCAGGCTGGGGTCGAGGATGTCCGGGTCCTCGCGCAGGCCGATCCGCAGGTTGGGCAGCGGTTGCGCGGCCACCGCGCCAGCCAGCAGCACCAATGCAAGCACAAGTCGGATCATGCGGCGGTCCCTTGGGTGAAGAAGGCTTGCAGGCGGCGCAGGCGCTCGCCGCCGGTCTCGGTTTCATGCGGTGCAATGGCCGGCGGCAGCTCGGCGGCCAAGTGGCAGGCGGCGGCGTGGGCTTCGCTCGGCAGCATCGGGTCCACTTCCCGGCATTTCGCCACCGCATGAGCGCAGCGGGTGTGGAAGCGGCAACCGCTCGGCGGCGCCATAGGGCTGGGCACATCCCCGGCCAGCGGCGGCGCCTTGGCACCCTGGCCCGGCACGGCGGCCAGCAGCGCGCGGGTGTACGGGTGCTTGGGCCTGTTGAAAACCTGCTCGGTCTCGCCCAGTTCCACAATGCGGCCCAGGTACATCACCGCCACGCGGTCAGCGATGTGCCGCACTACCGCCAGGTCGTGGCTGATCAGCACGAAAGTCAGGCCGAGATCGCGGATCAAATCCTGCAGCAGGTTCACCACCTGCGCCTGGATCGAGACGTCGAGCGCACTCACCGGCTCGTCGCCAATCACCAGCTTCGGCCCGCTGGCCAGGGCGCGGGCAATGGCGATGCGCTGGCGCTGGCCGCCGCTGAACTCATGCGGCCAGCGGCGGGCATGGTCGGCGCGCAGGCCGACGCGCTCCAGCCATTCGGCGACCTTGGCGCTTTCCTGCCCACGCGGCACCACGCCATGCAGGCGCATCGGCTCGGCGATGGCGGCTTCCACCGTCATGCGTGGGTCCAGACTCGCAAAAGGGTCCTGGAAGATCAGTTGCATGTCGCGCCGCCGCGCCCGCAGCGCGGCAGGCGACAACGCCCGCAGGTCCTCGCCGCCGAAGCGCACCTCGCCCGCATCGGGCTCGATCAGCCGCAGCGCCAGCCGGCCCAGCGTGGACTTGCCACAGCCGCTTTCGCCGACGATGGCCAGCACCTCGCCCTGCGCCACGCTCAGCGACACGCCATCCACCGCGCGCACCGCACCACGAGAGCGCCCCAACGCATCCCGCACCGGAAACAGTTTGCGGAGATCGCGCAGTTCCAGCAGCGCGCTCATGCCGCCAGCACCTGGTCCAGTGGCGCGCGCCAGCAGGCGGCGCTGTGCCCGGGCGCTACCTCGGCCAAGGGCGGCGGCTGTTTGCAGCGCGCCTCCGCGAAGGGACAACGCGGGGCGAAGCGGCAGCCTGGGGGCAGGTTCAGCGGGTCCGGCACGGCGCCCTCGATGCTCGCCAGCCGGCCGCGCCCACCCACCAGCCGTGGCGCCGCACCCAGCAGCCCCACCGTGTAGGGGTGCTGCGGCGTGGCGAATAGCTGCGCCGCCGGCGCCGCCTCCACCACCCGCCCGGCATACATCACTGCCACATGGTCGGCGCGGTCAGCGACCACGCCCAGGTCATGGGTGATCAGCACCACTGCGGTGCCGGTTTCTTGCCGCAACTCGTCCAGCAGCGCCATGATCTGCGCCTGCACCGTCACGTCCAACGCCGTGGTCGGCTCGTCGCACAGCAGCAGGCGGGGGCGGCAGGCCAGCGCCATGGCGATCATCACCCGCTGGCGCATGCCGCCGGAAAGCTGATGCGGGTATTGCCGCGCCCGCCGCTCGGCATCCGGTATCTGTGCGCGCGAAAGCATCTCCACCGCGGCGTCGAAGGCGGCGCGAGGCGCCAGGCCGCGATGCCGGCGCAATGCCTCGGCCACCTGTTCGCCGGCGGTGAAGGCCGGGTTCAGGCTGGTCATCGGTTCCTGGAATACCATGGCCAGGTCACGACCGCGCTGCGCCTCGCGCGCGTCTCGGCCATCGAACAGAATGCGCCCGCCCAACTGGGCGCTGTCTGGCAGCAGTCCCATCACCGCCAGCGCGGTGACGGACTTGCCGCAGCCGCTTTCGCCGACCACCGCCAGCATCTGGCCAGGTGCCACGCTGAAGGAAACCGCCTCCACTGCGCGCACCAGGCCGCGATCGGTGGCAAAGCCAACGGAGAGATTGTCGAGTTCCAGGACCGGGGTGCTCATTCCCCCGATCCTAGCAAGGCTCGCGCCAAGGGCACGAGGGGCTTGGCTACAGCTTCACCTTGAACAGGTTGCCGATCTCGCCAACGATGCCGCGGCGGAAGGCCAGCACGCAGGCAACGAAGATCACGCCCTGGATGACTGTCACCCAGGCGCCCATCTCGGCCAGGTAGTTCTGCATGCCGATCACCACGGCGGCACCGATCACCGGCCCGAAGATGGTGCCAAGCCCGCCCACCAGCGTCATCAGCACCACCTCGCCGGACATGGAGAAGTGCACGTCGGTCAGCGTGGCGATGCCGAAGACCAGCGTCTTGGTCGCGCCGGCCACGCCGGCCAGCCCGCAGGACAGGATGAAGGCCACCAGCTTGTAGTCATCCGTGCGGTAGCCCAGGGAGGTCGTCCGCGGCTCATTCTCGCGGATCGCCTTCATCACCTGGCCGAACGGGGAATGGATGACCCGGTGGATGGCCATGAAGCCGCACAGGAAGACCACTGCGACCACCCAGTACATGGACATGTCGTTGTCCAGCGGGATGACACCGAACAGCTTGCCGCGCGGGATCGCTTGGATGCCGTCCTCGCCGCCGGTGAAGGGCGCCTGCACGCAGAAGAAATAGACCATCTGCGCCAGCGCCATGGTGATCATGGCGAAGTAGATACCCTGGCGGCGAATGGCCAGCCAGCCGCCCACCAGGCCAAGGGCAGCGCCGATCAGGCCGCCGGCAATGATGCTGATCTCTGGCGTCAGGCCCATCACCTTGGCGGCGTGCCCGGCGACATAGCCGCCCATGCCGAAATAGGCGGCATGGCCGAAGCTCATCAGCCCGACATAGCCGATCAACAGGTTGAAGGCGCAGGCGAACAGCGCGAAGCAGAGCAACTTCATCACGAAGACCGGGTAGAGGAAGAACGGCGCCGCCCCAACCGCCGCGACCAGCAGGAGCAGCGCGATCAGTTGGCTGCCGTTGAAGCCCCAGATACCCGGCGCCTGCTTGCCGACAACGCCGGTCGGAATGGCGGTGAGCGTGGTTTCGCTGGCCATGGGTCAGGCCCTCCCGAACAGGCCGGCGGGACGCGCCAGCAGCACGATCGCCATGATGACGAAGATAACGGTGGCCGAAGCCTCCGGATAATAGACTTTTGTGAGTCCCTCGACGATGCCGAGGCCGAAGCCGGTGATGATGGACCCGAGGATGCTGCCCATGCCGCCGATGACCACAACGGCAAAGACCACGATGATGAGGTTGCTGCCCATCTGCGGGTTCACCGAATAGATCGGCGCCGCCAGCACCCCGGCAACCGCGGCCAGCGCCACGCCGGCACCGTAGGTCAGCGTGATCATCCGCGGCACGTTGATACCGAAGGCCTGCACCAGTTCAGCCCGTTCCGTCGCGGCGCGCAGATAGGCGCCCAGCCGCGTCTTCTCGATGATCAGCCAGGTGGCGATGCAGAAGAACAGCGCGGCGACCACGACCCAGCCGCGATAGATCGGCATGAACATGAAGCCGAGGTCCCAGGCGCCGCTGAGTTCGGCCGGGATGCGATAGGGCAGGCCGGAGGAGCCGAACTCATTGCGGAACACGCCCTCAATGATCAGCCCCAGGCCCAGCGTCAGCAGCAGGCCATACAGGTGGTCCAGCTTGTACAGCCGGCTGATGAACAGCTTTTCCAGGATGATCCCGCTGAAGCCGACGATCAGCGGCGACAGCAACAGCGCCCACCAATAGCCCAGCCCCGCCCAGGCCAGCAGCATCCAGGCGGCGAAGGCGCCCATCATGAACTGCGCGCCATGGGTGAAGTTGATGATGTTCAGCAGCCCGAAGATCACCGCCAGCCCCAGCGAGAGCATGGCGTAGAACGCGCCGTTGATCAGGCCAAGCAACAGCTGCCCGAACAGCAGGGGCGCGGGCACGCCGAGAATGGCCTCAATCGCATCGAGCATCGCGCTCCAACTCCTTCGCAAGTCAATTCAACCACCCGGCCGACCACGGTGGCGGGACGCGGCCCGGGGTCGCCCCCGGGCCAGCGGGATCAGCTACGGACCAGGCTGCAGTTGCCCTCGTTCAGCGGGCGGAAGGCCTCGCCGGCCGGGGTGGTGCCCAGCAGCTTGTAGTAGTCGTAAGGGCCCTTGCTCTCCGCCGGGCTCTTCACTTCGAACAGGTAGCTCGGGCACAGCTTGCGGCCGTCTACGCGGATGGTGCCGGCGCCGAAGGCGTCGTCATCGCAGGGAATGGCCTTCATGCGGTTGATCAGTTCGATGCCGCTGGCCTTGGCTGCCGGCACGCCCATGTCCTTCACCGCCTTCAGGAAGTGCAGGGTCGCCGAGTAGTTGGCGATGCTCGCCATGTTCGGGTAGGAGCCGCTCAGATGCGGCAGCAGCCGGCGCGTCACCGCGCGGGTGCGGTCGTTCAGGTCCCAGTAGAAGCTCTCGGTCAGTACCAGGCCCTGCGCGGTCTGCAGGCCCAGCGCATGCACGTCGGCCAGGAACATCAGCAGCGCCGCCAGCTTGGTGCCGCGCCGGGTGATGCCGAACTCGGCGGCCTGCTTGATGCAGTTGATGGTGTCGGCGCCGGCATTGGCCAGGCCGATAACCTTGGCGCGGCTGGACTGCGCCTGCACCAGGAAGGAGGAGAAGTCGCTTGTGGAGGGGAACGGGTAACGAACTGCGCCCTTCACGTCGCCGCCGGCAGCCTTGACGAAGGCCGAGGTATCACGCTCCAGCGCATGGCCGAAGGCGTAGTCCGCGGTCAGGAAGAACCAGCTGTCGCCGCCCGCTTTCACCATGGCGGAGCCGGTGGACTTGGCCAGCATGTAGGTGTCGTACATCCAGTGCACGGTGGTGGCCTGGCAGGCGGACCCGGTCAGGTCCGAGGTCGCCGAGCCGGTGTTGATGTAGGCCTTGTTCTTTTCCTTGGCCACCTGCGCAACCGCCAGGCCGACCGAGGAGGTCGGCACGTCGAGGATCAGGTCCACGCCCTGGTCATACCACTGCCGCGCCAGGCCGGCGCCGACATCCGGCTTGTTCTGGTGGTCGGCGTTGATGACTTCCACGTTGAAGCCCTGCGCGCCGAACTCAGCCACGGCCTGCTTGGTGCAGGCCACGCCGTAGGGGCCGCTGATGTCGCGGTACGGCCCCGACATGTCGTTCAACACGCCGATCCGGATGGTATTGGCCTGCGCCCGAGCCCGCGAAAGCGGGGCAACGCCCATGGCGGCGCTGGCGGCGAGGACGGAACGGCGAGAAAACGACATGGCGGTCTCCTTACTGAGGCTTAGCTGCGTACCAGGGCACAACCGCCCTGGTTGATCGGACGGAACGCTTCGCCGGCCGGGGTGGTGCCAAGCACCTTGTAGTAATCCCAGGGGCCCTTGCTCTCGGACGGCTTCTTCACCTCAAGCAGGTAGCTGGCGTGCAGCTTGCGGCCGTCCGGGCGGATGGTACCGGCGCCGAAGGCGTCGTCCATCGTCGGCATCGCCTTCATGCGGTTCACCACCTCGACGCCGCCGGCGGCCTTGGCGGCGGCCACGCCCATATCCTTCACTGTCTTCAGGTAGTGCAGGGTGGCGCTGTAGCAGCCGGCATGGATCATGTTGGGGTACAGGTTCGGCATCTTCGGCAGCACGCGGCGGGTGAAGGCGCGCGTGGTCGCGTTCAGGTCCCAGTAGAAGGTCTCGGAACAGACCAGGCCCTGGCCGGTTTCCAGGCCGATGCTGTGGACATCGGTGATGAACATCAGCAGCGCCGCCAGCTTGGTGCCGCGCCGGGTGATGCCGAACTCGGCAGCCTGCTTCACGCAGTTGATGGTGTCGCTGCCCGCATTGGCGAAGCCGATGACCTTGGCGCGCGACGCCTGGGCCTGGGTCAGGAAGGCGGCGAAATCCGTGGTGCCCGGGAACGGCGTGCGCACCGCCCCCAGGATACGCCCGCCGGCCGCCTTGACGAAGTCGCCGGTGTCACGCTCCAGGGCATGGCCGAAGGCGTAGTCCGCGGTGATGAAGAACCAGGTGTCGCCGCCCGCCGCCACGGTGGCGCCGCCGGTGGTGCGCGCCAGCTGGTAGGTGTCATAGGCCCAGTGCACGGCCGAGGGGCTGCACTGCGCGCCGGTCAGGTCGGACGTCGCCGAGCCGACATTGATGGCGACCTTGTTCTTCTCGCGCGAGACATTCTGCACCGCCAGCCCGACCGAGGAGGTCGGGATGTCCAGGATCATGTCCACGCCCTGGTCGTACCACTGCCGCGCCAGTGCCACGCCGACATCTGGCTTGTTCTGGTGGTCGGCCGCGATCAGTTCGACGTTGAAGCCCTGGGCGCCGAACTCCTCGATCGCCTGGCGCGCGCAGGCAACGGAACCCGGGCCAGTGTTGTCCTTGTAGGTGCCGGACTGGTCATTCATCACACCAATACGGATGGTGTTGCCAGCCTGAGCGCGGGCCAGGTGCGGCAGGCTGGAGCCAATGGAGGTGACCGCGAAGGCACCCAGCATCGAACGGCGTGACATCGTCATCTTGGTGGTCCCCAGGTTTGCGCCCGCTTCTGCGGGTCGCGCTTGGTTGGCGTGGTTCAGGCGGGAATCAGGCTGCAGCCACCGGCGGCCAGAGGACGGAACGCCTCGTTGGTCGGGGTGGTACCCAGCAGCTTGTAGTAGTCCCAGGCATGCTTGCTCTCTTCGGGCTTCTTCACCTCGAACAGGTAGGCCGGGTGAATCTTGCGACCGTCGGCGCGGATGCTGCCCTGGCCGAAGCAGTCGTCGCTGGTCGGCAGCGCCTTCATGCGGTTCACCGCCTCCACGCCGCTGGCCTTGGCGGCGGCCACGCCCATCGCCTTCACCGCCTTCAGGTAGTGCAGCGTCCCGGCGTAGCAGCCGGCCTGGGTCATGGTCGGATAGATCGCGCCCATGTTCGGCCGCACCTTGGCGGTGAAGCGGCGGGTCGCCTCGTTCATGTCCCAGTAGAAGGTCTCGGTGCAGACTAGGCCATTGGCGGTGGCCAGCCCCAGCGAATGCACATCGGTCAGGAACATCAGCAGCGCCGCCAGCTTGGTGCCGCGGCGCGTGATGCCGAACTCGGCCGCCTGCTTGATGCAGTTGATGGTGTCGGTGCCGGCATTGGCGAAGCCGATGACCTTGGCGCGCGACGCCTGCGCCTGCACCAGGAAGCTGGAGAAATCCGTGGTGCCCGGGAAGGGCGAGCGCACCGCGCCCAGTACCCGGCCGCCGGCTTCCTTGACGAAATTGCCGGTGTCGCGTTCCAACGCGTGGCCGAAGGCGTAGTCCGCGGTGATGAAATACCAGCTGTCGCCGCCGGCCTTCACCATGGCGGCGCCGGTGGAATGCGCCAGCATCCAGGTGTCATAGGTCCAGTGCACCGTGTTGGGCGAGCACTTCGCCCCGGTGAGGTCCGACGTCGCCGCGCCGCTGTTGATGTGGACCTTGTTCTTCTCGCGGCAGATGTCGTTCACCGCCAGCGCCACCGAGGAAGTGGTCACATCCAGCAGCACATCCACGCCAGACTGGTCGATCCATTGCCGGGCGATGTTGCTGCCGACATCCGGCTTGTTCTGATGGTCGGCGTGCAGCACTTCGACGTTGAAGCCCTGGTTGCCGAAATCCGCCACTGCCTGGCGCGCGCAGACCGCCGCGGTTTCGCCGGCGATGTCCCGGTACATGCCCGAGCCATCGTTCAGCACACCGATCTTGATGGTATTGGCCGCCTGGGCGCGGGCGCTGCGGAACGGCAGGCCACCCAGCGCCGGCAAGATCGCGGCGGCACCCAGCAGGCTGCGACGATCAAGCGCCATGCTCTCTCTCCATCTCAAACGCCAAGGTACTGGTGCAGCCGGTCCAGCGAACCGAGCAACTCGTCATTGCCGACCATGTCCACCACGCGGCCATGCTCCATGACATAATGGCGGTCCGCCACGGTCTGGGCGAAGCGGAAGTTCTGCTCCACCAGCAGCACAGTAAAGCCGCGCGACTTGATCTCGCGGATCATGGCGCCGATCTGCTGCACGATGACGGGTGCCAGGCCCTCGGTCGGCTCATCCAGCAGCAGCAGCTTGGCGCCGGTGCGCAGGATGCGCGCAATGGCCAGCATCTGCTGTTCGCCGCCCGAAAGCTTGGTGCCCTGGCTGCCAGCGCGTTCCTTCAGGTTGGGGAACAGCTTGTAGATGGTGTCCAGGTCCAGCCCACCCTCGGCCACCACCGGGGGCAGCATCAGGTTCTCGGTTACGTTCAGGCTGGCGAAGATACCGCGTTCTTCCGGGCAATAGCCAATGCCGGTGCGCGCGATCAGGTCCGGCCGCAGCCCCACCATCTCCCGCCCATTGTAGCGGATGCTGCCCTTCCGGCGCCCCACCAGGCCCATGATCGCCCGCAGCGTCGTGGTCTTGCCGGCGCCATTGCGGCCAAGCAGCGTCACCACCTCGCCCGGATGCACCTCCAGCCCGACGCCGTGCAGGATGTGGCTTTCGCCGTACCAAGCCTCGAGGTCCTTGATGTCGAGCAGCGGGCTAGACATGCGCAACAGCCCCCGAAGTCGCCGGATCGGTGCCGAGATAGGCGGCGATCACCTCCGGATTGGCGGAGACGCTGGCGTAGTCGCCCTCGGCCAGCACCTGGCCGCGCGCGAGCACGGTGATGCGATCGCACAGGCCTTGGACAACCTTCAAATTATGCTCCACCAGCAGCACGGTGCGACCGACCGCAACGCGCTTCACCAACGCCACGATCCGATCCACGTCGTCATGCGTCATGCCGGCCGTCGGTTCGTCCAGCAGCATCATCTCAGGGTCCATCGCCAAGGTGGTGGCGATCTCCAGCGCGCGCTTGCGGCCATAGGGCAGGCTGCCGGCCAGCTCGCTCACGTAGTCGGTCAGGCCGACCTCTCCCAGCAGTTGCATGGCCCGGTCGTCATACTGCCGCAGCAGCGATTCGCTGCGCCAGAAGTCGAAGCTGCCGCCGCGTTGCCGCTGCAGCGCCACGCGTACGTTTTCCAGCACCGTGATGTGCGGGAACACCGCCGAGATCTGGAAGCTTCGGATCAACCCCAGCCTGGCCACCTGGGCCGGCTTCATGCGGGTGATGTCGCGACCATTATAGGTAATCTTGCCGCGCGTCGGCGGCAGGAAGTTGGTCAGCAGGTTGAAACAGGTGGTCTTGCCGGCGCCGTTGGGGCCGATAAGCGCATGGATGCTGCCGCGCTGGACCTTCAGCGCCACGTCGCTCACCGCGACGAAGCCCCGAAACTCCTTGGTCAGTCCTTCGGTTTCCAGGATGGTGTCTGACACCCGGATCGCTCTCCCCAGTCACGGCCTGCCTGGTTGAGGCAATGGCAGCCGTCGTTGGAGCTAGGTATGGCCGGGGCGCAGGCGGGATGCAAGGCCAGCGCATGGCTTCCGGCGGCCTTTATGCTTGTGAACCCCAGTACAGAATTGACCGCGTGTAGCGGGGCTGCCTAACGCAACCCATCCTTGCCTTCTATCTGGGCAATCGTCAGCCCACCGATGCGGGGCAACGGCCTTCCGCCCACGGTCAAGGCAACGCAGACCAGGATCTCATCGGCCCGCGGCGCGTCCGGCACCCGCGCTTCCATCGCGTCGAAGTGGCTGCGCACGAAGGCGGCATCCTTGTGGCCCAGCGGCACGTCGATGGCGGTGCCCGGCCCGCCCGACTTCTTCGCCGAGGGAATCAGCGCCGCGCCGCCGCCCAGCGCCGCCCGCACCGGTGCGCCCATCTTTGGGTGCAGCAGCGCGGCGGCGTGCTCCAACTCGCCATTCTCCCCGACCACGGCGGCCTTGCCGTAGCTCTCCACCGCCCTCCCCGGCACGCCCAGCGCGGCAATGGCGCGCGCAACCAGCAGGGCGCCCAACTCCTCGCCCTGCGCCACCAGCTCGGCCAGGTCTTCCTGGTAGCGTCCAGCGAAGGGGTTGCGGATGACGGCGCAGGCCACCGCCCGGCGAATCGGCGGGGAAACGGTGCGCCCCATCTCCAGGTGGGTCTCGTCCAGCAGCGTCACCAGCTTGCGGATCATGGCGGGCATCGGTGGCGCTCCTCTCTAATGCTTAAGCAGTTCGGGCACGCGCTCGGCCGGGGGCGTGTTGCGGCTTCGCCCACAGCGCACGGCGCCATCGATCATCACCATGCCGACCCCCGGGATATCGCCCAGCTCGATGCTGTGCAGCATGTCCCGCCCGGCGGAATGCTGCGCGCGGTCCAGGAAGACCAGGTCGGCGGCGCGGCCCACTTCCAGCAGCCCGCCATCCAGGTTGCGGATTCGCGCGGTATTGCCGGTGGCCAGGGCAATGGCCTGCGCTGCAGGTATACGCCCGAAGCCGGCCAGCAGCGAGATCAGCCGCAGGATGCCCAGCGGCTGCACCCCGGACCCCGCCGGGCTGTCGGTGCCCAGGATGACTCGCCCCAGCACGCCCAAATCCCGCGCCGCCTGCACCGCGGCCACCGCCACCCGCTCATTGCCGTTGTGGACAATCTCGATCGCGCGGCTGCTGCGCTCGCACAGCTCGCAGACATGCGCTTCCGACAGGCTGGTATGCCCACCATTGATATGGCCGATGATGTCGGCATCAGCTTCCAGCACGGTGTCCTTGTCGATGTAGCCGCTGCCGGGAACGCTGGGGCCGCCGGTATGGATGGTGCTCTGGATGCCGTGCTTGCGCGCCCAGCCGATCATCTCCCGCGCCTCGTAGCCGGCCTTGACGCTCCCCAGGCCAACCTCCCCCAGCAGGGTCACGCCGGCGGCGGCCAGCTCGGCGAAATCGGCCTCCACCATGCCCTTCTCCAGCACCGGGGCGCCGGCGATCACCTTCACCCCGGCGGGGCGGGCGTTGGAAAAGGCGCGCTGCGCGGTGATGGCCAGCGCCTTCAGGCCCACGATGTCCTTCGGCCGTCCGGGCAGATGCACCTCCCCGGCGCTCACCATGGTGGTGACCCCACCATGCAGGAAGCTCTCGATCCAACCCATCTGGTTCTGCCGCGGGGTCCAATCGCCGAACACCGGATGGACATGGCTGTCGATCAGCCCCGGCGCCACGGCGCAGCCATGCGCGTCGATCACCATGTCGAACGGCCCATGCGCGATCAGCTCATGCCCACGGCCGAGCGCGGCGATCACGCCGTCCTGGATCACCAGCGCATCCGCCTCCAGCAGCGGCCGGTCCACATCGCCCGAGAGCATCAGCCCGGCATTGCGCACCAGGGTGCGGCCCTGCTGCGGGCCGGCGGTTGGTTCCAGCGCCATGGGTCGGGTCTCCTTCAGCCTCAATGCTAGCCTCGGGCCGACCGTAAGCCTAGAAACGAAGCATGGGAACGTCCCCCGCCCCCGACTACCAGCTGGAAGACCAGGTCGGCCACCTGCTGCGGCGCGCCTACCAGCGCCACCTGGCGCTGTTCCAGGGCATCATGGGGGAGGACGGGCCGACCTCCATGCAGTTCGCCGCGCTGGTCACGCTGTGGCGCCAGGGGCCGCTCTCGCAGAACCTGCTGGGCCGCGGCCTGGCGATGGACCCGCCGACGGTGAAGGGCGTGGTCGCCCGACTGATGGCGCGCGGCTGGGTCACCCGCCACCGCGACCCCGCCGATGCCCGGCTGCTGCGGGTGGCGCTGACGCCGGCCGCCGAGGCCGCCCTGCCCGGCTGGGTGGAGAAGGCCCGCGGCATCACCGCCGCCACGCTCGCGCCGCTCGGCCCGGCCGATGCCGCGCGGGTCGGCACGCTGCTGCGCCGGATGGAATAGACTTGGCGGGGTGCCGGCAGGCTGGCTATCGTTAGCCTGCAAACAATCGGCTGCCCCAGCATGGATGGCTATCTCCGCCCCCGCACCCTCGACGACGCGCTGGCCATGCTGGCGGCGACCCCCGGCTGCCAGGTGCTGGCCGGCGGTACGGATGTCTTCCCCGCGCGCACCGGCGCCGAGGTCTGGCTGAAGCGCGACAACCGCCCACTGCTGGACCTTTCTGGCATCGCAGCCCTTGCCGGCATTACCGAAACCGCGACGGGGTGGCGCATCGGCGCGCTGGCCACCTGGACGGAGTTCTGCGCCACGCAACTGCCACCAGCTTTCGACGGGCTGAAGCAGGCGGCACGCCAGGTCGGTGGCGCCCAGGTACAGAATCGCGGCACGCTGTTGGGCAATCTCTGCAACGCCTCCCCGGCTGCGGACGGTGCGCCGCCGCTGCTGACGCTGGACGCGCAGGTGGAACTCAGCGGCCCCGCCGGCGGGCGGGTGCTGCCGCTGGCGGCGTTCCTGCTCGGCAACCGCCGCACCGCGCTGGCGCCCGGGGAGATCGCCACCGCACTGCTGCTGCCGCACCCGCCTGAAGGGGCGATGGGCGGCTTCATGAAGCTGGGCGCGCGCAGCCACCTGGTCATCTCCATCGCCATGGTCGCCGGCACGCTGGCACTGGAAGGCGGCGTGGTGCGCCATGCCCGGCTTGCGGTGGGCGCCTGTTCCGCCACCGCCCAACGCCTGCCGCTGGCCGAGGCCGCCCTGCTGAACGCCCCGCCCGACCCCGCCCGCCTGCTGCCGGAACACCTGGCCGCGCTGACCCCCATCGACGACGTCCGCGCCAGCGCCGCCTATCGCCGGCACGCCGCGCTGGTGCTGCTGCAGCGCCTGGTGGAGAGCCTGGCATGACAATCGCACTCACCCTCAACGGCGCCGCCGAGCTGGTCGCCGCCGCCCCCGCCACCCGCCTCTCCGCCGCGTTGCGCGACGCCTGCGGCCTCACCGGCACCAAGGTGGGCTGCGACACTGGTGACTGCGGCGCCTGCACCGTGCTGCTGGACGGCGCCCAGGTTTGTGCCTGCCTGGTGCCGCTGGCCCAGGCCGAGGGGCGCGCCGTGACCACGGTGGAAGGCCTGGCCGCCACCCCGCTGGGTGCCGCGTTGCAGGCCGCCTTCCACGCCCATGGCGCGGCGCAGTGCGGCATCTGCACCCCGGGCATGCTGATGGCGGCGACCGAGTTGCTGGCCACCACGCCGCACCCGGATGAAGCACAGGTGCAGGCCGCGCTGGGCGGCGTGCTCTGCCGCTGCACTGGCTATCGTCGCATCATCGCCGCGGTCTTGGCGGCGGGCAGCGCCACCACAGCGTCGGCCGCCGCGGTGCTGGCCCTCGGCACCGCCACCGCCCCGCTGGCCGGCGCGGTCGGCGCGGTCGGCGAAAGCATCCCCCGCCTGGACGGCCTGCCCAAGCTCAACGGCACCGAGCGCTTCGGCGCCGACGACGCCCCCGCGGACGCGCTGTGGCTGCGCCCGATCCGCAGCCCCTACGCGCATGCCCGCTTCAGCATCGGCGACGCATCCCACCTGCCCGTACGCCTGCTGACCGCCGCCGATATCCCCGGCCGCAACGGCTTCGGCATCTACCCGGACATCAAGGACCAGGCAGTGTTCGCGCCTGGCCTGGCGCGCTATCGCGGGGATTGCGTGGCGGCACTGCTCGGCGAGCGTGCAGCGGTGGAGGCCGTGCGCTGGGACGACCTGCCGATCACCTGGCAGGAACTGCCACCCCTCACCGCCACCGCCGCGCCCGGCGGCCCCGCCCTGCATGAACGCTGGCCGGACAACATCCTGACCACCGGCCGCCTGCGCAGCGGCGAGACCCCGCCTCCTGCCACGCACATCGCGCAGGGCGAATGGACCACCGGCTTCGTCGAGCACGCCTATATCGAACCCGAGGCCGGCTGGGCCGAGCGCCATGGCGAAACCATTCACGTGCATGGCTGCACCCAGGCGCCCTACATGGACCGCGAGGAGGTCGCAGGCGTCCTAGGCATCGCACCCGAGGCCGTCCGCATCATCCCCAGCGCCTGCGGCGGCGGTTTTGGGGGTAAGCTGGACGTCTCCTTTCAGCCCATGGTCGCGGTAGCCGCTTGGCTGACCGGCCGCCCGGTGCGCGCAGTGTGGTCGCGCGGCGAAAGCCTGGCCTCCTCCACCAAGCGCCACCCCGCCAGCATCCAGGCCAGCGCCGGCTGCGACGCCGAGGGCCGGCTGACCAGCTTCGAGTTCGAGGCCGACTACGACACCGGCGCCTATGCCAGCTGGGGGCCAACCGTGGCCGGCCGCGTGCCGGTGCATTGCATGGGACCGTATCGCCTGCCCTTCGTGCACAGCCAGGCGCGGGCGGTGCTGACCAACAACCCGCCCAGCGGCGCCTTCCGCGGCTTCGGCGTGCCGCAGGCGGCCATTGCGCAGGAAATGCTGTGGGACCAGCTGGCGGACGCCGCCGGCATGGACCGGCTGGAGTTCCGCCTGCTGAACGCGCTGCGCAACGGCGATACCACCAATACCGGGCAACGCCTGGACCACAGCGTCGGCCTGGTGGAATGCCTGGAGGCGCTGCGCCCGCACTGGCACGCGCTGCGTGCCGCCCGCCGCACCACCGGTCGCACGCGTGGCGGCGTCGGCGTTGCCTGCATGTGGTACGGCATCGGCAACACCGGCATGTCCAACCCCTCCACCATGCGGCTGACCCTGGCGCCCGATGGCCGACTGACCTTCCACAACGGCGCCGTGGATATCGGCCAGGGCAGCACCACCGTGCTGGCCCAGATCGCCGCCGAGGCCCTCGGCCTGCCGGTATCCGCCCTGCACATGGTCCTCTACGACACCGGCCTGACCGCCGATGCCGGCAAGACCAGCGCCTCTCGCCAAACTTTTGTGAGTGGCCGCGCGGCCCAGGCCGCCGGCGCGGCGCTACGCGGCGAGATCCTCCGCCGGGCCAATGCCGGCGCCGAGGCCCGCCTCACCCTCTCGGACGGCACGCTGCGCGTGAACGGCGAGGCGCTGCGGCTGGACAGCACGCTGGAGGGGCTCGGCAGCTACGATCCACCGACTGTGCCGCTGGACGCGGATGGCCAGGGCATCCCCTACGCCACCTATGGCTTCGCCGCGCAACTCGCGGCGCTTGAGGTGGATATGGACCTCGGCACCATCCACCTGCAAAAAATCGTCGCCGCGCATGACGTCGGCCGCGCCATCAACCCGTTGCTCGTGCAGGGCCAGGTGGAGGGCGGCATCGCCCAGGGCATCGGCCTGGCGCTGATGGAAGAATACCTGCCCGGCCGCACCGAGAACCTGCACGACTACCTGATCCCCACCATCGGCGACGTGCCTGAGATCGAGACCATCCTGATCGAGGCGCGCGAGCCGCTCGGCCCCTTCGGCGCCAAGGGCATCGGCGAGCCGGCGCTGGTGCCGACCGCCCCGGCTATCCTCTCGGCCATCCGCGACGCCACCGGCGCCACGCTGCGCCGCGTGCCCGCTTTGCCCCATCGCGTGCTGGAGGCTCTTCGTGGCCACTGATCGTACGGCCCTGTTCGGCGCCCGCGAGGGCAATGAGGGCATCATCCGCTGCGACGCCTGCCCGGTGCTGTGCCGCATCCGCCCCGGCCGCGCCGGCGCCTGCGCCCGCTACGCCAACAAGGACGGCGACCTGATCCGCACCGATCCCCTCGTGCTGCTGGAATCCGGGGAAAAAAGCTTCGTCACCGGCATCGGCAGCGGCACCACCTACCCGGACTACAAGCCCGCGCCTTTCATCGTGGGCTCCACGCATGAGGGCGTGGACACCGTTACGGTCGTCACTGAGGGCATGTTCAGCTACTGCGGCCTCAAGGTGAAAATCGACACCGACCGCCACCTGGGCGACGAGACCGCCGCCGTGCGCGTGAACGGCGAGCAGATCGGCCACGTCACCTCGGCCGAATACGGCAGCCAGATGCTCTCGCTCGGTGGCGTCCATCACCTGGTCGGCGGCAGCAAGAAGGAGGGCAACGCCACCTGCGCCGCCATGCTCACCCTGGCCAATCGCGGCGCGGTGGAGGTGACGATCGACGGCGGCGCCACCATCCTGTTGCAGGCCGGGACCCAGCCCATCGTCAACGGCCGGCCGGAAGCGCGGATGCGCGTCGGCTGCGGCAGCGCCGCCATCGGCATCTTCGCCCAGCAATGGCACGGCCATGTGGACGAGGTGATCGTGGTGGACGACCACATCACCGGCGTGCTGAGCGAGCACCAGGCCGGCAAGTGCCTGGACATCCCGCCTGCCGGCATCCGCGTCCGTGGCCGGCGCTCCACCCCCGGGCGCTACTTCCAGGTGGCCAACCCCGGCACCGGCTGGGGCGGCACCGACATCACCGAGCCGCTATCCATCATCGAAAGCATCGACCCCAAGGTGGCCCGCCCCGGCCTGCGCCTGCTGCTGACCAGCACCACCGGGGAGGACGCGCTATACTGCGTGCTGGACGAGGAACTGAAGCCGCGCGAAGCCGCCATGCCACCCGCGGTGCAACTGGTGGTGGACCGCATCGGCGAGAACTGCGAACCGGCGCTGACCAGCATACTGTTCATGGCCGGTGCCGGCGGCTCGCTGCGCGCCGGGATCACGGAAAACCCGATCTTGCTGACCCGCGCGGTACAGGCCGGCCAGGTGCGGGTGACCATGGGTGGCGCGCCCTGCTACCTCTGGCCCGGCGGCGGCATCACCATCATGGCGGATGTGCTGAGCATGCCGCGCGACAGTTTTGGGTATGTACCCACGCCCGCGCTGGTGGCGCCCTTGGAGTTCACGCTGAACGCCGCGACCTACGCCGCGTTGGGCGGGCATATGCAGCACATCCAGCCCGCCGCGCGCATCCTGGCCGACTACGGCGCCGCCGCCCGCCACGACGCGGCTCTGCCGGAAAACCCGTGGCCCACAGCGCCGTAATCCTGCCCGACGGCCGCCTGCATTTGCAGGAAGGCCCGATCGACATCGTCATCGGCCTCGCCGGCACCCGCGCTGCAATGGCGGAGGCCCGCAGCCGCGCGGAAGCCGTCTTCGCCGGGCTGCTCGGCGCGCTGGCGGCGGAACTGCCGTTGCTGCGCACGCCGCTGGCGGTGGACATGCCGGAGGCGCGGCATCCGGTGGCGCAGCGCATGGTTGCGGCGTGCTGGCCGCACCGGCGCGGCTTCATCACCCCCATGGCCGCCGTCGCTGGCGCCGTCGCCGAGCATATCCGCGACGCGCTGGCGGAAACGCCGGACCTGGCCACCGCCTATGTCAACAATGGCGGCGACATCGCGCTGCACCTGGCCCCCGGCCAGCGCCTGCATATCGGTCTGGTCCGCCACCTGGCCCACGCCGCGCCGGAGGGCCTGGTACGGGTGCGGGCCGAAGACCCGGTTCGCGGCATCGCCACGTCAGGCTGGCCCGGCCGCAGCTTCTCGCTCGGCATCGCCGATGCGGTGACGGTGCTGGCGCGGGATGCCGCCGCGGCCGATGCTGCCGCCACCGTCATCGCCAATGCCTGCAACGTGGCCCACCCCGCCATCAGCCGCGCCCCGGCGCGCAGCCTGGACCCCGACAGCGACCTGGGTGCGTTGCTGGTCACCATCGCGGTCGGCCCGCTGCCGGCGGAAGCCGTCGCCGCCGCGCTCGCGGCCGGGGAGGCGATGGCGGAAGCCCTGCTGGCGCGCGGCCTGATCCACGCCGCGCTGCTGGCCGTGGGCGACGAACTCCGCACGGTGGGCACGCCGCTGCTGAGCCATGGCTGATCGTCTTCACCGTATACGGCAGGCCGCCGCATCAGCCCCAACGGCGGCAAAAACCGATTGACGGGGCCATCGCCGTATACGACGATGCCCCACCCCACCCGCAGGAGAGCCCGCGATGACCGCGCTGATGAACCAGGACGAATTCCGTACCGCGCTGGAAAACGCCATCAAGGGGCGCAGCGCGAACACCTCGCCGTTCAGCGTCGCCTGGGCCTCGGGCAAGCTCTCGCGTGAGCATCTCTGCCGCTGGGCCGAGAACCACTACCACTATGTCGGCCCCTTCGCCGACTACCTCGGCTACGTCTATGGCCGCATGCCCGCGCAGTACCAGGAGGCCAAGGACTTCCTGCTGGCCAACATGTACGAGGAAGAGATCGGCGGCGACCGCCACACCGACCTGCTGATCCGCTTCGCCGAGTCCTGCGGCACCACGCGCGAGCGGGTGAAGGACGAGAACAACATGTCCGCCACCACCCGCGCCCTGCAGGCCTGGTGCTACTGCGTGGCCATGCGCGAAGACCCGATCGTCGCCGTCGCCGGCCTGGTCGTCGGCCTGGAATCGCAGGTCCCCAGCATCTACCGCCGCCAGACGCCGACGCTGCGCGAGAAGTACGGCTTCACCGATGAGGAGGTCGAGTTCTTCGACCTGCACATCGTCTCCGACGAGATCCATGGCGAGCGCGGCTACCAGATCGTGCTGGAGCACGCGACCACGGTCGAGTTGCAGCAGAAGTGCCTGAAGATCTGCGAGATCGGCGCCGAAATGCGGCTACTGTACACGACGGCGCTGTACAACGACTACGTGGCCAAGGACCTCAGCCTGGCCGAGCTGGACATGGCCGCCTGATTTTGTGGGCAACCAGGTTGCCCGCAAAATCAGGCCTTTTCCGCCCGCAAGCGGCGGGCGCGGCCAACCGGCCGCTAGCCTTATGCGAGATTGGTGGCGGGCGCCTCGGCCCGGGGCTTGGCCCCGTGCCGCATTCATGAGGAACCGCATGCCCTCCGTCACCTTCCGCGTCGGCGACCAGGCCTTCACCGAGGAGGTGGCGGCCAACACCAACCTGGTGGTCCGCGCCGGCATCAAGAAGTTCCCCTTCCCGCACCTGAAGTACAAGTGCGGCATGGGCAAGTGCGGCACCTGCGCCAGCCGTGTACTGGCCGGGGCCGAACACCTGCCCGAGCCGAATTGGAAGGAAGTGAAGGTGCTGGGCGACCGCCTGGCGCAGGGCTGGCGGCTGGGCTGCCAGCTCTGGCTGCATCAAGACCTTGAACTGACGCAGGACCGCGCCTGATGTACGCCATCCTCACCAGCAAGCCCGGCCAGTACCGCACGGAGATCGCCGCCGGCGTGACCCCGGTGGAAGCCTATGACTACGTGTTCTGCGGCGCCGTCCGCGCCCGCTTCGTCATTGCGGAATTGGGCGATGCCAAGCGCCTGCACGTCATCGACGAAGGCACGCCGCCCACCGTCAACAAGGTACCCGTGAAGTTCTTCCCCAGCTTCGCCACGCTGGAAGCCGCGCGGCGCGAGTTGCAGCACCTGGTGAAGTTCGGCTCCATGCAGGTGGCGCTGGACCCCGTCCCGCTACCGCGTGCGGTTGCCGCCTGATGCCGCAGGTCACCTTCCTGACCAATGCCGGCAAGGTCGCCCCCGCCCCGGAGGAGCCGACCAGCCTGCTGCGCATCTCCATCCGCGAGAAAGGCGGCATTCCCTTCAAATGCGGTGGCGGCCTCTGCGGCACCTGCAAATGCCTGATCGAAGTGGGCCGCGAGAACACCGACGCGATCAAGCCGAAGGAGCGCAAGCACCTGAGCGAAGAACAATTCGTCCAAGGCTGGCGCATGGCCTGCCAGACCTTCGTTCTCGGCGATGTCAGCGTCTCCTGGCCGCCACCCCCGCCCAAGCCCGGAGCCCCGCGCCCATGAAAACAGCCCTGAAGCTGGAAGCCCGCGAGGCCCGCGCCATGGTCGCCGCCGCGCTGGCGGAAGCCGCGCGCCTCGGCGTGCCACAGACGTGCTGCGTGACGGATGAAGGCGGCTTCCCGATCGTACTGGAACGCATGGACGGCGCCCGCGTCACCGGCCCGCAGATCAGCTGGAACAAGGCTTTTACGAGTGCCGGCCACAAGCGCAGCACCCACCTGTTCAACACCCCGCCCAATGGGCCGGCGCTACCGGGCAACGAGGCCTTCGGCATCCAATGGAGCTTCGAGGGCAAGTTTGCCGTCTTCGTCGGAGGCTTCCCGGTGGTGGTGAATGGCGAGGTCGTCGGCGGCATCGGCCTGTCCGGCGGCAATGGCGAACAGGACATCGCCTGCGGCGTCGCCGGGCTGAAGGCGCTGGCCGAACTGCTGGCGCCGGAAGGCCACACCGTGCTGGTGGCGGCGGATATCAAGAAGTAGCGGCCTGGGTTATCCTGCCCGGGTGACCCATGACAGCCCTGCCCCGCCGGGATTCCGGCAACTCCCCGGCTACGACAAGCCCGTCTTCAACAACCTGGTCGGCCCGCTCTGGGCCATGCCGGAGGGTGCCGACGGCATCCTCTACGGCTTCCGGGTGGAACTGCGGCACTGCAACCCGCAGGAAGTTGCGCATGGCGGCCTGCTGGCCAGCTTCGCCGATATCGTGCTGACCGGCGGCACCAACTACGTCGCCAAGCTCTCGCGCTTCGTCGTCACCGTCAGCCTGGCGACCGACTTCCTCGCGCCGGCAAAGATTGGCGCCTGGGTGCAGACCCGGCCGGAGGTGCTCCGCGTCGGCCGCACCACCGCCTTTAGCCAGTGCCTAGTCACCGCGGATGGCAAGCCGGTGCTGCGCTGTTCCGGCACCTTCAACCTGGGTGGCGAGGTGCACGAGAAATACGACCGCATCCGCCAGTTCCTCGGCACGGCATGAGCCGCGCCGCCAGCCTGGGCACCGCGCTGCTGGCCACCACCACGGCGCAGGGGCTGGCCACCTTCACCGTCTTCGTACTGCCAGTACTGGCACCGCAGGCCAGCGCCACGCTGGGCGTCGGCGCGCAACTCATTGGCGTGCAGATGGCGCTGGTCTATGGCGCCGCGGCCTTCACCTCGGCGGTGGCTGGCGGTGCGCTGCGGCGCTGGGGGCCGGCGCGCTGCACGCAGATTGCGCTCGCCAGTGCCGCCTTCGCCTGCCTGGCCATCGCGCTGGGCGGCCTTGCCGGCGTGGCGCTGGGCTCGCTGGCCACCGGGCTGGGCTATGGCCTGACCAATCCCTCCGCGACGCAGGTGCTGGCGCGGCTGGCGCCGCCGGCCCGGCGCAACATGGTGTTCGCCATCAAGCAGACCGGCGTGCCGCTGGGCGGGGCGCTGGCAGGGCTGCTGCTGCCAACGCTGGCGGCCTGGCTGGGCTGGCAGGGCGCGGCGGTGCTGGCCGGTGCCACCATCGGCCTGGTCACCCTGGCCTATACCCCGCTGCGCCGACATTGGGACGCCGAGCGCGACCCCACCTCCCCGTTGCGGGCGGGCAGCGGCGCCGGGCTGCGGGCGCTGCGGGAACAGCCGGGGCTATTGGGCCTCGCCGTCTGCGGCGGCTGCTACAGCGGCATCCAGCTGGCCATGGGCGCTTTCATGGTCACCATGCTGGTGGCGGAGTTCGGCTGGTCCCCCGTGGCCGCCGGCCTGGCCACGGCGGTAGTGCAGGCGGCGGGCGCTGTGGCGCGGCTGGCCTGGGCCTGGGTGGCGGACCGCAGCGGCAGCGGGCTTCGCACCTTGGTGGCCATTGGGTGCCTGACCGTGGGCTGCGCCCTGCTGATCCCGCTGGCGCCGACCTGGCCGCAGGCGGCGGTGCTGGCGCTGTTCACCGGGCTGGGCTTCTGCGCTTCCGGCTGGAATGGCGTGCTGATGGCCGAGACCGCCCGCATGGCCGCGCCCGGCCGCGCCGGGGAAGCCGCCGGTGGCGTGCTGGTGCTGAGTTTCGGTGGCGTGGTCGTGGGCCCCGGCCTGGCGGCGGCGCTGGTCGGCGTGGTCGGCAGCTATGCGCTGGCCTTCGCGGTGCTGGCGGTGCTGCCGCTGACCGGCGCGATCGTGGCCTGGCGCACGCAGCGGACGTAGGGCGAGGCGACCTGCTTCCAGCGCCCCGACATTCGGCCTGCAGCCGAACGCGGGGTTGCCGAGGTTCGCCTGATGGCCGACCCCAGGGACTATTCCGCCTTGATCCCGGCGTCGCGGATGATCGCCTCCGCCCGCCCATAGGCGTCGCGGATATGCGCCACCGCCTGGGCCGGGGTGCCGCCGCGCGCCACAACCTGCTGGTCCAGCAACGCCCGCCGCAACTCCGGCCGCGCCAGCGCCTGATTGACAACGGCGTTCACGCGCGCAACTACCTCGCCCGGCGTGCCCTTCGGCCCGTACAGCGTGAAGAAGCCATTGCTCTCGAAGTCCGGCACGCCCTGTTCGGCAAAACTCGGGATATCCGGCAACTCCGGGCTGCGCTGGCTGCCCGCGATGCCCAGAGTGATGAGCCCGCCGGACTGGATCACATCCATCGGCCCGACATAGAAGGCGCATTGGATGCGCCCGGTCAGCAAATCCTGGATCAGCCCGGTGCGCGGATAGGGCACCATCTCGATATCCAGCTTCTCGCGGATTTTCAGTAGTTCCATCGCCAACTGCTGCGGCGTGGCGTTTCCGCCGCTGCCGTAGCTCAGCTTGCCCGGATTGGCGCGGGCATAGGCGATGAACTGCTGCAGGTTGCGCGGGGGAATGCTGGGGTGGCTCACCAGCATCATCCGGTTGGTGCCGATCAGCACCATCACCACAGCGTCGTTGGTATCGAAGTTGAGCCGCTTCAGCAGCGGATTGCCGACATGCACCGGCAGCGCGCCCAGCCCCAGCGTGTAGCCATCCGGCGCCGCGCGCAGCACGTATTCGGTGGCCACGGTGCCGCTGCCGCCGGCGCGATTCTCAATGACCACCGGCTGGCCGAGGATTTCCTGCATGTGCGGTGTCAGCACGCGCAGCACCGCATCGGTCGCGCTGCCAGGGGAGAAGATATCCACGATGCGGATCGGCCGGTTTGGCCAGGGCGCCTGCGCCAGGGCGGGCGTCGCCAACGCGGCGCCGAGCAATGTCCTACGCAGCATGGGCCACCACCGCTCCTGTTGCCTGCAGTTCCGCGATCTCATGCGTGCTGAAACCGGCCTCGCTCAACACTTCCAGGCTGTGCTCGCCCATGCGCGGCGGTTGCCGCCGCAGCGTGGTCCGCGCCCCGCCGCCGAACTCCACCGGCAGGTTGGGCAGGCCGAACTGCTCGCCACCGCCCAATGCCGAAATCGCCGTCTGCAACAGCCCGCCACTGGCCAGCAAATGCGCATCCTCGAACAGGTCTCGCGGCTTGCCGACGGCAGCGAAGCTGACACCGCAGGCTTCGCACAGCCGCTCGGCCTCGGGCTGCGGAAAGGCCAGCAGCGCCTCCTGCAAGGCCGGGATCAACCAGGCGCGTTCCTTCGCCCGCTTGGCATTGGTGTTGAGCCGTTCGTCCGCCGCCAGCACGTTCAGCCCGAACGCCTCGGTGAAGCGCAGCCATTGCTGGTCCGACGTGACGCCGATGAACAGCTCGCCCGCGCCGCCGGTCTGGAACACGTCGTAGATGCCCCAGGCGCCGCGCCGCGCCGGCATCGGCGGTGCTTCCACGCCCGTCGCCGCAAAGCCGGCCATGTGGCTGCCCATCAGGAAGGCGGCGCTCTCGAACAATGCGGAGGAAACCCGCTGCCCCTCGCCGGTGCGGTCACGCTCGCGCAGCGCCGCCAGCACGGCGGTGACGCCGAAGACCGCGCCGAGGATGTCGATGATCGAAGCCCCGGCCCTTAAAGGCCGCCCCGGCGGCCCGGTCATGTAGGCCAGCCCAACCTGGAACTGCACCACCTCGTCCAGCGCCGGCCGATGCTCATACGGCCCGGCCAGGTAGCCCTTCAGCGCCAGGTACACCAGGCGCGGGTTCACCGCGCGCAACTGCTCCCAGCCGCAGCCCAGGCGTTCCATGGTGCCGGGGCCGTAATTCTCCAGCACCACATCGGCCTGCGCCACCAGCCGATGCGCCGCGGCGCGCCCGGCCTCGCTCTTCAAATCCAGCGCGATGCTGCGCTTGTTGCGGTTGAAGGCGGCGAAGAAGCCGGCGGCAAACCCCGGCAGCTTCCGCGTATGGTCGCCGGCCGGCGCCGGTTCCACCTTGACCACCTCGGCGCCCAGGTCGGCGAACAACAGCCCGGCGCAGGGGCCCATGATGGTGTGGCTGAACTCCAGGACCTTCAGCCCGGCCAGCGGTTGCGCGCTCATGCCAAAGCCCACAGGCAGGGCGATGGCCGTTGCCGCAAGCCCAGGCCGGCCACCCGAGCGGAGAGCGTCAGCGCAGATCGCGTCATGCAGCAGGAAAACCAAGGGCGCGGGTGCGCCCGGGAGGCGACTGCAGGCATGTCACGCCGCCTGCCGCCGGAACGCGCCCAGCGACCCCGCCCGGATCAACTCGCTCGGCAGCATGTGCCCGACGATCCGCTCCGCCATCCGCCCGACCTCGATGAGCCGGTCCAGGTCCACCCCGGTGCTGATGCCCATCTCCTCGCACAGCAGCACCAGTTCCTCGGTGCAGATATTGCCCGCGGCGCCCTTCTGCCCGGCGAAGGGGCAGCCGCCCAGCCCGCCCACGGTGGTGTCGAACTGCGTCACCCCCAGCCGCAGACCGGCATGGGCATTGGCCACCGCCAGGCCGCGCGTGTCGTGCAGGTGCAGGCCGATGGCGATGCCCGGCCAACGCTCCCGCACCGCCGCCACGCCCCGCTCGATGCGGATCGGCGTCGCCCAGCCCATGGTATCCGCCAGGCTGATCTTCTCGATCGTGCAGCCATGCTCGGCGGCAATTGCCATGCCGTCCGCCACCGTGGCCACAACCTGCTCGGCCGAAATGTCGCCCTGGTAGTTGCAGCCAAACGCCGCCATCACACCCACCCGCGTCACCGCGATATTGTGCTTCAGGTGCACCTCGGTCTGCTTGCGCATCGCCGCCAGGTTCTCGGCGTGGCTGCGGTTCAGATTCTTCTGGGTGAAGGCATTGCTGGCCGCCAGCGAAATGCTGCCGGAAAGCACCAGCTTGTCGGCAAAGGCCAGCGCCCGGTTCAGCCCGTTCTCGTTGAACCACAGCGCGGTGTAGTCCACCCCGGGCTTGGTTTGCAGTTGTTCGCACACCGCCTCGGCATCCGCCCAGCCCGGCACCAGCCGCGGGTTGACGAAGGAACAGACCTGGATGTGATGCAGCCCGCATTCCGCCAGCGCATGGATCAGCTCCAGCTTGTCGGGCGCCGGAATCGGCCCGGGCTCGATCTGGAAGCCCTCGCGCGGGCCTTCCTCGTGGATGTCCACATGCTTGGGCAGGTCGGCCATGGCCCAGGTTCCTCCGTCGGTTGGGCACATCCTGCCGCCGCCGACCTTGCTTCGCCAGCCCTCCCCCGGCAAAACGCTCCGAGAAACCCGGAGGGATCCCCATGAGCGCCGCTGCCCAGACCACGGACGAAGGCACCCAGCCCACCCTGAGCATCCAGGGCAGCCGCGCCACGCTCCACCTGAATCGCCCCAAGGTGATGAACCGCATCCAGCCGGAGGACATCCTCGCCATCATGGGCTTCCTGGCCGATGTCGAGGCCAACCCGGCGGTGCGCGTGCTGGTCATCGCGTCCGAGGGCAAGTCGTTCTCGGCCGGCGCCCATCTCGGCGCCATGCATGCCCAGGCCGCGGCCGGCGGCATCAAGGACACGCCCGGCGCGACCTTCGAGGACATGATCAACCGCCTGGAAATGCTGAAGATCCCGACCATCGCCCGCCTGCATGGCGGCGTGTACGGCGGCAGCACGGACCTGGTGCTGGCCTGCGACTTCCGCATCGGCGTCACCCCCGCCACCGTCATGTTCATGCCGGCGGCGCGCATCGGCGTGCATTATTATGAGAGTGGGCTCCGCCGCTATGTCTCCCGCCTCGGCCTCAACAACGCCAAGCGGCTGTTCATGCTGGCCGAGCAGCAATCCACCGAGGAACTGCTCCGCATCGGCTACCTGACCGACGTGGTGGCGCCGGATGCGCTGGACGCGCAGGTGGACGCTATCGCCGGGCGGCTGGGCGAACTGGCCCCGCTGGCGGTGCAGGGCGCCAAGCGCGCCATCAACGAACTCGGCCACGGCGCGCTGGACGTGCCGGCGCTGGAAGCCCGGATGAAGGCCGCAAAGAACAGCGACGACATCAAGGAAGGCCTGGCCGCCTTCAAGGAAAAGCGCAAGCCGGTCTTCAAGGGGCGCTGAACCACCCATGGAACAGGTTGACTGCGTCGTCGTCGGCGCCGGCGTCGTCGGCCTGGCCGTGGCCCGCGCCCTGGCGCTGGCGGGGCGGGAAGTTCTGGTGCTGGAAGCCGCCGAGGGCATCGGCACCGAGACCTCCTCCCGCAACTCGGAAGTGATCCACGCCGGCATCTACTACCCCGCTGGCAGCCTCCAGGCGCGCAGCTGCGTCGAGGGCCGTAAGCTGCTCTACGCCTATTGCGGGGAACGCGGCCTGCCGCACGATAACTGCGGCAAGCTGATCGTCGCCACCGATGAAGCCGAGGCCGCCAAGCTGGTCGCCATCCAGGCCCGCGCCGCGGTCAACGGCGTGGAACTGCACCTGCTGGGCCGCGACGAAGCCCTGGCGATGGAACCGGCGCTGTACTGCACCGCGGCGCTGCTCTCGCCCAGCACCGGCATCATCGACAGCCACGCTTTCATGCTGTCGCTGCAAGGCGATGCCGAGAATGCCGGCGCCACCTTGGTCTTCCACACCCCGGTCCTGGCCGGCCGCGTCGCCAATTCGGGCATCGAGATCGAGACCGGCGGCGCCGAGCCGATGCGGCTGTCCTGCCGCACCCTGATCAACAGCGGCGGCCTGCACGCGCCGAAGCTGGCCGGCGCCATCCAGGGCATGCCGCCCGCGCAGGTGCCGGGCATGTGGTACGCCAAGGGCAACTACTTCTCGCTGGCCACGAAGAACCCGTTCGGCCGGCTGATCTACCCGGTGCCGGTGCCCGGCGGCCTCGGCACCCACCTGACCATCGATCTCGGCGGCCAGGCCCGGTTCGGGCCGGATGTGGAATGGGTCGAGACGCTGGACTACGAGGTGAACCCCCGCCGCGGCGACAGTTTCTATGAGTCGATCCGCCGCTACTGGCCCGGCTTGCCGGATGGCGCCTTGCAGCCTGGCTATTCCGGCATTCGACCAAAAACCGTGCCCCCCGGCGCCCCGGCGCAGGATTTCATGGTCCAAGGCCCGCGCGACCATGGCGTGCCCGGCCTGGTGCATCTGTTCGGCATCGAAAGCCCCGGCCTCACCGCCTCCCTGGCGCTGGCCAACCACGTGGCCGAGGTGGTCGCCGCCGGCTGAATTGGGCCCGGCGTCAAAGGCTTGCGCCGGCCATTGGCCATGCGGCATAAAGCTGAACGAACCGGTAGCAAGCCCCCCTGCGTCGCCGGCATGTCAACTTCCCGCCACCGGCAACCGCTGTCATCGCCCTGCGCTGGAAGCAGCGACCGGGGCGCCGCAAAAGCCCCCCGTCGACACGCCAAGGGGGGCGATTCGCCGAGATGACCGAAACCGAGCTGCTGACTTACCTGACTGATGCCACCGAACCACCGCCCTGCCTGGGCGACGCGCTGGTGCTCCGAGCCCGCCGGGGCGGTACTGATGTCGAGGCGTTTTCGCCCGCCGGCCGGCTGATCGGCCGCGTCCCGCCGGCGGAACGTGCCGCGCTGGGCGAATACCTGGCCGACGGGCACACCCTGCCCGGCCGCGTCACCGCCCTGGTGCCACGCCCCAACCATGCCGGCACCGGCCGGGTCCACGTCACCCTGTTCGCGGCCTGACACCGACTGTCCAGCCGGGCAAAGCCGCCGATCGCCGGAGGGAACGCAGCCCTTCGGCATGACGCCGCCACCACACCATCGGCGCGGCTGGCAAGGCGCCGCGGCACCAGCCAGGACCCCGTGCCGCTGGGACGCCCAGACTGCCAACAGCGCAGGGCCGCTGCAGCATCGACAGCAGCGCCACGGCCAAGGCATGCTGACCGGCCAACGAACCGGAGCAGCACCGCATGAGCCTGACCGTGGCCGAGACCGCCCCCGGGGTAGCCCGAATCACCTTGGCAGGCCGGCTGGACGCTGCCGCGCTGGCCAGCCTGGAACTGCCCTTCACCGCCACCGTCAGCGCCGGCTCGCGCCATGTGCTGGTGGACCTTGGCCAGGTTGCGTTCTGCGCCTCGCTCGCGCTGCGGCTGTTCATCGCCAATGCCCGCGTGGTGCAGCGTCGCGGCCGTGTCATGGTGCTGTTCGGCGCCCAGGCCGCGGTGGCGGAGGTGTTCGAGACCGTCGCCCTGGATCAGCTGATGCCGATCGTCGCCACCGAAGCCGAGGCCATGGCCCAGCTGCCGGAATGACCGCCGCCGGCTTCCAGCGCGACGTCATCCCCACCCCCGCCGGCCTGGCCGAGAGCAGCCAGGCCCTCAGCGACTGGCTGACGGCGCAGGGCGCGCCGGAAGCGGGCATCGGCCGGGTGGAGCTGGTGCTGGAGGAGCTGGTGATGAACGTCATCATGCACGGCGCCCCCGCAGTCGGCGCGCCGCTCATCCAACTGGCCGCTGTCGCGCTGCCGGATGGTTGCCAGCTGACCATCCTGGACAACGGCCCGCCCTTCGACCCCACGACCGCAGCGCCCCGCACGGATGGCGCCTCGCTGGAGCAGGCTGCCCCCGGTGGACTGGGGCTGGTGCTGCTGCGTCGCTACGCGCGGGAGAGCCGGTATCAGCGGATGCCCGGCGGCAATCGGCTGGTCCTGACCATTCCCTATGCGCCACAGCCCGCCGGCGCCCCCCTGCCAAGTCCCGGAACATTGCGCTAAACCCCGTTGGCGCGACGTTCGCCGGTCGCGGGCGCGCCAGGCCGGGGAAACAAGCGCCCACGGCCGGGGTGCCCAGGCCGCGTGGCTTCGGCGGAATAAAGGGGAGCGGTGATGCTGGCAGTGATCCGCGCAATGCTGCGTGCCGGCCTGGGCCTGGCCCTTGGCGCCCTGCTGCTGTTCCTGCTGGCCACCCCGCCCGCCGAATGGTCGGTCCGCGCCGCGCCCGCCCTGGCGGCCATGGCGCACTTCCCCGGACTGCTGGAAGCCGACCCCATGCTGGCATCGCTGCGGCTGCTGGGGCTCGGCATGCTGCTCGGCGTGCCGCTGGCGGCGTTGCTGCTGCGCCTGCCCTGGCTGGCCCCCGGCCGTGGCCTTGGCTTCGGCGCCCTGGCGCTGGCGCTGCCAGCCTGGGCGTTGGCGCCGCAACTGGCCTTTGCCTGGACCCCTGGGCCGACGATGACGGTTGCCGGCATGGCCTGGACCGCCGCCCTGGCCTACGCCCTGCCCTGGCGCGCCGCCACCGGGCGGCCAATGCTGGCGGTGCTGCGCCACGCCCATGCCGGGATGGCCGCGCTGCTGGCGGTGCAACTGCCGCTGGAGCTGTACTGCCGCACCGGCGGCCTGGCTGCCGCCTTGGTCCAGGCCAAGCACTGGCGCCGGCCGGATGAAAGCCTGGCCCTGCTATGCGCGTGGCTGGCCCTGGCGCTGGGCGTCGGTCTGGCGGCTCGCCTGGTCGAGATTGCGCTGGCGGGCCGCGTTGGTGACATCACTCCGGACCCGCGCGGCGACGCCTCGGCTGGGGCGGCGCCTGCGCCCCGCCAGGGCGGCCATGCCCTGCGGCAACTCGGCCTGGCGCTGGTGCTGTTGCATGTCGGCACCGCGCTGCTGGCGTTGCTGCCGCACGCCTGGTCGGGCACCGGCCAGCTCGCGCGGCTGATGGCGGGTGGCTGGCCCCTGGTGTTGCCGGTGGCCGCCGCCGTGGTCCTGGCGCTGCCCCTGGGCGGGCTGGCCGGGCTTGCTGCCGGCCTGCATCGCGGCACCCGCGGCCTGCCACCGCTGCTGGCGACGCTCGGCGCCCTGCCGCTGTTGCTGGCCGCGCGCATGGAACCCGAGGAGCCCACCCGCGCCTGGTGGCTGGCCCTGCTGCTGCCAGCGCTGGCCGGGCTGTACCAGGCCGGCCGCGTCACCGGCACGCGGCTTTCCGCCCAGGGCTTTGCCATGCAGGCCAAGCTGCGCGGCGAGCGAGGCCTGACGCTGGCGCTCACCCTGTTGCCGCACGCAATGGCGCCGCTGCTGGCCGCCGCCGCCCGGCAGGCCGCGCTGCTCCTGTTGGCGCTGGCCATGCTGTCCTCCATCGGCATGGCGCTGCAGCCCTTGGACGACTGGGGCGGCATGCTGCTGCTCGGCCGCGGCAATGGCGGCCCGCACGACGCACAGGCGGTGCTGCTGCCGGTGCTCTGGCTGTGCAGCCTGGCCGCCGGGCTGTTCCTGCTCGGCGCCAAGGACCCAACCGATGCCTGAGGCACCCATCCTCCCCCCCGGTGCCGCGCTGGCGGTGCTGGCCAGCCACTGGCCCTGGCCGCTGCCCCCAGGTGCGGCGCAGCTCAGGCCGCTGGAGCCGCATCGCCCGCTGGCGGCGCAATGCCCGGCGCTGACCGCCGCCGACCTGGCGCGCCTGGGCCTGCCGTCGGCGCTGCGCCATCGCCTGGTCGGTACGCTCCCCACCAGCCAGGCCTGGCTGGCCGCCCTGGCCGCCACGCTGGCCACCAAGCCCCGGCTGCTGGCGCTGGAGGCCATGGCGCTGCCCCCGCTGGCCGAGCAGGCGATGGTCGCCACGCTGCGCGCCGCCCGGCAGGCCGGCATGGCCCTGTTGCTGCTGACCGAGGACCTGAACCTGGCCGCCGCCCTGGCGGAGCAGGCCTGGCTCGCCCCCGGCCCGGCGCAGCCCTTCCCCCGGCTGCTGCGCAGCCGTGCCGGCAGCGCCGTGGTCGCGACTGCCCGGCTGCCCGCCGCCGGCCCCGCCGAGGCGCCGCCCGGCCGCATGGCGCTGGCATTGCACAAGGTGCCGGGGCTGCCACTCAACCTCGCCGCCGGTGAGACGCTTGCCGTCCTCGGCGGCGACGCGGCCGAGCGCCGCCACCTCGCCCTCACCCTCGCGGGGCTGGGCCCGGCGCCGGCGGGGCTGTTGGGCCTGGATGGCCACGCCATCCCCTGGCCCGCCGCCCAGCGCAGCGCCGCCGAGCTGGCCGGGCTGCAACTGCTGCTGCCGGACCACGCCACCCCGTTGGACCCGCGTCGCAGCCTGCGCCGGGCGCTGGAGCAGCGCCTGCACAGCCTGGGCCAGCCAGCGGCCCGCGGCGCCGATCTGCTTGCCGCCTGCGGCCTGGACCCCGCGCTCGACTGGCAGACCCCGGCGCAGTTCAGCCCGGCGCAGCGCCAACGCGCCGCCCTGGCCCTGGCGCTGGCCGCCAATCCGCTGGTCATCCTCAGTCAGGACTGGACCGCCGGCCTGCCCGCCGCCGACGCCGCCGAGCTGCTGGCCCTGCTGGCCCGCCTGCGCGGCCGCGCCGCCTGGCTGATGCTGGGCGAGCCGCTGCCGCTGGCCGCCCGCCACGCCGGCCGGCTGGCGGTGCTGCATGACGGCCAGTTGGTCGAATCGGGGCCGATGACGGCGCTGCTGCGCCGCCAGGCTCATCCCGCCACCGCCGCGCTGGTGGCCGCTGCCGGCGCCAGCCGCCGCCTGGCCAGCACCGCCGCGGTGCCGATCACCGCCGCCGCCATCGATTGACCCGCCGCGGAGCTGGGGTGCCGCTGGCGCGGGTTGTCCAGCGCGGCAAATCAGCGCATCCCCGCCCAGCTTGGCCGTTGCCAGCCGGCACAATGCGCGCCACCCTTTCCGGACAGGGACGCCGGACGGGGCCAACAGCCCCACCCCAAAGAAGGAGTACGCGCATGCCCGTGGTCCGCCACGACGGCTGCGACCTGCATTACGACCTCGCCGGCGCCGGCCCGCCGGTGGTCTTCGCCGCTGGCCTCGGCGGCGCCGCTTCCTGGTGGAAGCGCGAGATGCCGTTGTACAGCCAGCACTACCGATGCTTGGCCTTCGACCAACGCGGCACCGGCCGCTCCAGCCCGGTGCAGGTCCGCAGCGTCGAGCAGATGGCCGCCGACCTGGTCGCCATCCTGGACCATGCGGGCATCGAGCGCGCCCATGTCGTCGGCCACTCCACCGGCGGCGCCATCGGCGTGGCCATGGCGCTGGACCACCCAACGCGCATCGCCTCGCTGGTCATCCAGTCCTCCACCAGCCATGGCGACGCCTATCGGCGCCGGCTGTTCGAGGTTCGGCGCGGACTGCACGCCATCAGCGCCGAGGCCTATGCCCGCTTCTCGACGCTGCTGCTCTACCCGCCCTACGTCATCAACGCACGGGATGCCGAACTGGCCGCCGAGGAAGCCGCCAGCGCGGCGGCGCTCGGCCCGCCGGCGGTGCAGGGCAGCCGGCTGGACGCGATCCTGGCCTTCGATCGGCGCGCCGACATGCACCGCATCGCCATTCCGGTCCGCGTCATCGTCGCCGATGACGACATCCTGACGCCGCGCTACTTCTCTGAACAACTGGTGCAGCACATCCCCGGCGCCGAGGCCGCCTTCACCCCGCGCGGCGGCCACGCCCTGTCACGCAGCGAACCAGCAGTGTTCGACAGCCTGGTGCTGCCCTTTCTGGCCAAGGTCACCGCCGCATGATCCCCCGCCGCGTCTTGCTTGCCACCCTGCTGACCGCACCCGCCGTGATCGGCCGGGCGGTGGCGCAACCCGCGTGGCAACCCAGCCGCCCCCTGCGCATCGTGGTGCCCTTCCCGGCCGGTGGCAGCTTCGACGTGCAGGCCCGGTTGCTGGCCGAAGGGCTGGCCACGGCACTCGGCCAGCCGGTTGTGGTGGAAAACCGCCCTGGCGCCGGTGGCACCATCGGCGCGGCGGAAGTGGCGCATGCCGCGCCGGATGGCCACACCCTGCTGATGGGCAGCAACGGCACCCAGGCCGCCAATGTCACGCTGTACCAGGGCCGCCTGCCCTACGACCCCGCCCGCGACCATGCGCCGATCACGCTCATCACCAGCCAGCCGCAGATCGTCGCCATCGGCGATTCCTGGCCGGCCGAGCGCAGCTTCGCCGGCCTGCTCGCCGCGCTGAAGGCCCGCCGGGAACCCGCCCCCTTCGGCTCCTCCGGCAATGGCTCCCCCACCCATCTGGCCGGGGAGATGTTCGGCCGCGCCCTTGGCCTGGCGCTGACGCATGTGCCGTACCGTGGCCAGGCGCCGGCGCTGAACGACCTGATGGGCGGCCGGCTGAACCTGATGTTCCCGTCGGTGGCCGATGTGCTCGGCCAGCTCCGCGCCGGCCGGGTCTTCGCCCTGGCGGCCATGAGCGAGCGCCGCCTGGCGTTGCTGCCCGACGTGCCGACGCTGGACGAACTCGGCCATCCCGGCCTGACCAGCTCGATCTGGGCCGGGCTCTATACCCGCGCCGGCAGCCCACCCGCCGCCATCGCCCGGCTGAACGCGGAAGTCACTGCCCTGCTGAATGCCCCCACCCTGCGCGGCCGCCTGGAAGCCCAGGGCTTCGAGGTGCTGCCCGGCACACCGCAGGCCCTGGCCGCCCGCCAGGCCACCGACACGCAGCGCCTCGGCGAGGTCATCCGCGCTTCGGGCGCGACTGCGGACTGACCCTGGGCGTCGGCCGAGGCGCAGGCGCGCGAAAGCAGCCCCGTGTCGCCCGGCAGTCATTGCCGTCAGCCCTGAATCCGCGCCACCATCCCGCTAAAGGGATGGAGGAACCGGCATGGCGATCTCAGTGGCGCCGCTCTCCGGCGCCTGTGGCGCGGAGATCAGTGGCATCGACCTGGCGCGGGACCTGACCGATGCCGCCGTGGCCGAGATCCGCGCGGCGCTGAACAGGCATGGCGTGGTGTTCTTCCACGATCAGGCCTTCGACGACGCCACGCACAAGGCCATCGCCCGCCGCTTCGGCCCGCTGTTCATCCACCCCAACTTCCGCGGCACCGGCAGCGCCGACCCCGAGATTGTCTGGGTAAAGCGCGAACCGCACGACGCCTCCGTGGTCGGTGAGCAATGGCACGCCGACACCACCATGTGCGCCGCCCCGCCGATGGGCGCCCTGCTGCACGGCATCGAGGTGCCGGCCTGCGGCGGCGACACCATGTTCGCCCACCAGGCCGCGGCCTATGACGCCCTCAGCGACGGCATGAAGGCCATGCTGGAGGGGCTGCGCGCCTGGCACACCGACCGCATGGTCGCCGGCCCGCAAGCCGGCATGAACGCCCGCCGCAGCACCAAGGTGCGGGACGGCGCGGACTGGGTGGAGACCCGCAGCCTGCACCCGGTGGTCCGCACCCATCCGGAAACCGGCCGCCGCATGCTGTTCGTGAATGCCAGCTACACCACGGGCTTCGAGGGCATGACCGAGGCCGAGAGCAAGCCGCTGCTGGACTTCCTGATGGCCCACAGCCACCGGCTGGACTTCACCTGCCGCTTCCGCTGGCGCCCGGGCAGCATGGCGTTTTGGGACAACCGCGCGGTGCTGCACATCGCCCTGAACGACACCGGCCCGCAGCGCCGGCTGATGCGCCGGGTCCAGATCGCCGGCGACGTTCCGGCCTGAACCGGCATCGCGCGCCGGGAGCGTGATTCGGGGAGCGTGCAGCGGGGGCGCACGATTCGGGGGCGCGTCATTCGGGGGGGTGGCATCGGGCGGGGCGGTTGCGACATAAGCAATGGTCTCCCCCCCCGCCGAACAGGTGCCACCTTGGAAATCGTCGAAGCCGTCCTGGCCCTGATGGCCGCCTGCGTCGGCTTCGCGCTGGTCGCCCGCCACCTGAAGCTGCCCTACGCGGTCATCCTGGTGCTCGGCGGCATGGTGCTGGCCTTCATCCCCGGCCTGCCAGCGGTGCGGCTGGACCCCGAACTGGCGCTGGCCTTCTTCCTGCCGCCGCTGCTGCAGGGCAGCGCCTACCGCACCGACTGGCGCGCCTTCCGTACCAACCTGCGGCCGATCATGCTGCTGGCGGTTGGCTGCGTGCTGTTCACGGCCGCCTGCATAGCCGTCGTCGCCCGCTGGCTGGTGCCGGACATGCCCTGGGCGGCTGCCGTGGCGCTCGGTGCCATCGTCGCGCCGCCGGATGCGGTGGCCGCCGCCGCGGTGCTCCAGCGCCTGCGCCTGCCGCGCCGCGTGGTGACGGTGCTGGAAGGCGAGAGCCTGATCAACGACGCTGCCTCCCTGGTGCTGTACAAGCTCGCCGTCGGCGCCGTCGCGGCGGGCGCCGTCTCCCCGATGCAGGGCTTTGCGCAGTTTCTGCTGCTCGCCATCGGGGGCATGGCGTTCGGCTGGGTGGTCGGCCGCGCCGCGGTCTGGGCCGCCATCCGGCTGGAGGACGTGCTGCTGGTCACCGTCGCCAGCTTCCTGGCCTGCTACGCCAGCTACCTGATCGCCGAGGCAGTGCACGTTTCCGGCGTGATGGCCGTGGTCACCACCGGCGCGGTGCTCGGCCGCGCCCAGCACCGTTTCAGCGGCGAGGTGCGGCTGGAAACCCGCACGGTGTGGGAGTTCGTGGAGTTCCTGCTGAACAGCCTGGTCTTCATCCTGATCGGCCTGCAGCTGAACCAGATCCTGACCCGCATCGACGGCCATGGCAGCACCTGGCATCTGCTCGGCCTGGGCGCCGCCATGGCCGGCACGTTGATCGTCAGCCGCTTCCTCTGGCTGGTCCCCGGCAGCTTCGCCACCCATGTGGTGCCCGCGGTGCGCCGGCACGAAGGCCAGGCCAACTGGCGCCACGTCGCCATCATCGGCTGGTCCGGCATGCGCGGCGTGGTCAGCCTGGCCGCGGCGCTGGCCCTGCCGCTGGACTTCCCCTACCGCGACCTCATCGTCTTCCTCGCCTTCGCCGCCATCCTCGGCACGCTGGTGCTGCAAGGGACCACGCTGGAACCGCTGATCCGCTGGCTGCGCGCCGAGGAGCCGCCGCATGAAGGCGGCATCCACCCGGAGGAAGCGGAAGGCCGCCGCCTGGCCGCCCAGGCCGCGCTCGCGGCGGTGGAGGCCCGGCTGGACGACCCGCTGGATGGCGCCATCGCCGCCGACATCGTCGCCGAGTTCCGCGACCGCGCCGGCCACCTGCACCGCACCGCGCAGAACCGTGGCGCCGCGGCGGCCGAGCGCGCCGCCCGCCGCACCATCCGCCTGGCCGCGCTGGAAGCCAGCCGCGACGCCCTGATCGCCCACCACGCCAGCGGCGCGGTGGAGGCCGAGGTGATGGTGCGGCTGGAGACCGAGCTGGACCTGGAGGAGCTGCGCATCCGCCAGGCCCTGGGCGATGAGCGCACCGAAGCACAGAAACGCGCTGCCCGGGCCCGCAAACCGCAGACTTGATACGGCGCAAGGCGGCCGGCGCCACGGCCCTCTAGGGTTCCCCTACCCGGAACCCCAGGAGGCCCCGATGAAGCTCGGTGACATCATGACCCGCAACGTCATCGCGGTGCCGCCCGACACGCCGGCGCTGGCGGTGGCCCGGCTGCTGGCCGACCGCGGCATTTCCGCGGTGCCGGTGACCGATAGCTGGAACATGCTGCTCGGTATCGTCTCCGAAGCCGACCTGATCCATCGGCTGGCGGTCAACGACGTACCCGCCGGCGGCTTCCTGCACGCGCTGTTCTACGACCGCGACCGCGCCGCCGCCGAATACGCCCGCGCCCATGGTGCCACGGCAGCGGATGTGATGACGCACGAAGCGAAGTTGATCACCGTCACCGAGGACACCACCGCCGAGCACGCGGCGCTGCTGATCGAGCAGCACAAGGTACGCCGGCTGCCGGTGGTGCGCGATGGCCTGCTGGTTGGCATCGTCAGCCGGGCAGACCTGCTGCGCGCCCTGCTGGTGCCGCCCCCCGCCGCCACCGATGCCGAGATCCGCAGCCGCTTCGCCGCCGAGGTCGCCCGGCTGCCCTGGGCCGATGCCCCCTACGTGTTCTTCGACGTGGTGGACGCCGAGATCTCGCTGTACGGCTTCTGCCATTCCGCTGCGGTGCGCGAAGGCTTGCACGCGCTGGCCAGGAACACCCCGGGCGTCCGCGCGGTGGCGGACCGGATCACCGACGCCGCCAGCAACCACCACGCGATCTGACGCGCGCGCGCTGCCGTTCGCCGGCAGCACGCCGCGCAATCGACGCCACCGCGCCGGCGTGCTTACTGGCCGCAGGGCAAGCGCCATTAGGCCGACGGCCAAAGCGCCCGCGGCCCAGGGAGGGAAGTGATGCGGATTGCGCTGTTCAGCGACATCCATGGCAACCGTGAAGCCTTCGCGGCCTGCCTTGAGCACGCCTGCCAGCACAACCCGGACCGCATCGTGCTGCTGGGCGACTATGTCGGCTATGGCGCCGACCCCGCCTGGGTCATGCAGCAGGTGCAGGAACTGGTGGCACAGGGCGCCATCGCCATCGCCGGCAACCACGACGAAGCCGCCTGGAAGGGGCCGGGTGGGCTGAACCCGACCGCCACCGCCGCCATCGCCTGGACCCGGCAACGCCTTTCGCCGGAAGCGCTGGCCTTCCTCAAGGCGCTGCCGCTGGAGGTGGAGGAGGAGGACCGGCTCTATGTCCACGCCGATGCCTCCGACCCCGCCGCCTGGCACTACGTGACTGAGCAGGAGGAAGCCCGCCGCAGCCTGGTGGCCACGCGCCAGCGGCTGACCTTCTGCGGCCATGTCCATACCCCGCGGCTCTACGGCATCACCGCCACCGACAAGCTGACAGCCTTCCGCCCCATTGGTGCCGTGCCGGTGCCGCTGCCGCGCCCGCGGCAATGGCTGGCGGTGCTGGGTGCCGTCGGCCAGCCGCGCGACGGCGACCCCGCCGCCTGCTACGGCCTGCTGGATGCCGCCAACAGCGAGTTCACCTGGCACCGCGTGCCGTATGACGTTGCGGCAGCGGCCGAGAAGATCCGCGACGCCGGCCTGCCGGAAAGCCTGGCCGCGCGCCTGTACCGGGGGCTGTAGTCATGGCGCGGGCACGCCTGGCCGGCGGCGCTGTGCTGGATGGCTTCAAGATCGGCCAATTACTGCACAATGGCGGCATGGCGATCCTGTGGAGCGTCACCCACCCCGACCACCCCGAGCCGCTGCTGATGAAGGTGCCCCGCCTGTTCGAGGGCGAAGACCCCGCGGCCATCGTCTCCTTCGAGATGGAGACGATGATCCTGCCGCGGCTGCACGGCCCGCACGTGCCGCGCACCATCGCCACGGCGGATTTCGAGCACCAGCCCTACATCGTCATGGAGCACGTGCCCGGCGCCACGTTGCTGGCCAAGCTGAACCACCTGCCGCTGCCGATCGAGGATGTCGCGGAGATCGGCGCCAAGGTGGCGGACGCGATCGACGCGCTGCATCGCCAGCACGTGGTCCACCTGGACATCAAGCCCTCCAACATCCTGATGCGACCCACGGGCGAGGCGGTGCTGATCGACTTCGGCCTCTCGCGCCACGACCAGTTGCCGGATCTGATGGAGGAGGAGTTCCGCCTGCCCTACGGCACCGCCCCGTACATGGCGCCGGAGCAGATCATGGGCATCCGCAGCGAGCCGCGCAGCGACCTGTTTGCCCTGGGCGCCATGCTGTACTTCTTCACCTCCGGCCAGCGCCCCTTCGGCGACCCGCAGCGGCTGAGCGGCCTGAAGCGCCGGCTGTGGTGGGACCCGATACCGCCGCGCAAGCTGCGGAAGGACTGCCCGCCCTGGCTGCAGGAAGTGATCCTGCGCTGCCTGGAGGTGGAGCCGCAGCGCCGCCACGCCAGCGCCGCGCAACTGGCCATGGATCTGCGCCACCCCGCCCAGGTGCCGCTGACCCAGCGCGCCGAGAAGCTGGCACAGGAGCCCTGGAGCCGCCGCATGCGCCGGCGCTTCAACCCGGACTACCAGCCCCGCTTCAACCGCCCGGTGGCGGAGGAAGTCTCCGCCGCGCCCATCATCGCGGTGGCGGTGGACCTGGCCGAGCAGAAGCCCCACGTCGCGGAGGCGCTGCGCACCACCATCGGGCATATCCTGGCCACCGTGCCGGGTGCGCGCGTGGCCTGCCTGAACGTCTGGCAGCAGCGGCTGCTGGGCATGGACAGCACGCTGGACGCCCATGGCCACAACAAGCACGTCCAGCGCCTGGTGGAACTGAAGCACTGGGCGGCGCCGCTGCGCCTGCCGGAAGGCCGGGTGACCTTCCACGTGCTGGAAGCCACCAACCCGGCCGATGCGCTGCTGGACTACGCCCGCACCAACAACGTGGACCACATCGTCATCGGTGCCAGCACCGGCCGCGCGCGCAGCAAGCTGCTGGGCAGCGTCAGCGGGGCGGTGGCCGGCCAGGCGCCCTGCACTGTCACGGTGGTACGGCCGCGCCAGCGGCTGGAGGAATTGGCTGTCTGACAGCCCGGCGCTGGCGTCTGAGCGTCGCCGCAGGATTCACCGGCGGCTTGATCCAGCAGCTCTACAATAGCCAGGGTCGGTCAAACGCTTCCGTGAGCGTCCGAGAGACCGTAGCCTGCCGGCAAGAACACGGAGGAAGCCGCCATTCCCACCACCCAGCCCCTCGCCGGCCTGCGCGTCCTGGAACTCGGCAGCGGCATGGCGCTGGCCTGGTGCGGCAAGCTCTTTGCCGATTTCGGCGCCGAGGTCTGGAAGGCCGAGGCGCCCGGCGGCGACCCTCTACGCCGCGAGGCACCGTTGGCCGGCGGCGAGGGTGCCGTCTTCGCCTGGGCCAACACCAACAAGCTGGGCGTCACCGCCACGCCCGCCAGGCTGGCCGCGCTGCTGCCGGCCTGCGACCTGCTGCTGGACGCCCGCCCGCCCGCCGAGCGTGCCGCCCAGCCGCTGGGCCTGGACCTGCCGGGCCTGGTCAGCCTGGGTCTGTCTCCCTTCGGCGACAGCGGGCCGTACCGGGACTTCGCCACCACGGATGCGGTGCTGCGCGGCATGGCCGGGGTGTTCTTCACCACCGGGCCGGAGGACGGCCCGCCCGCCCTGCATGGCGGCTGCGCGGCCGGGGTCATCGGCGGCATCGCCGCCTTCATCGGCGCAGCGGCGGCGCTGCTTGGAGGCGGCGGCCGGCGGCTGGAAAGCAACCTGCTGGACGCGCAACTTGCCGTGGCGGAATACCACATCGCCCAGGCAGCGATGACGCCGGCACAGGTAAAGCGCTACGGCGTCAACAAGCACTTCCCCACCTCGCCGCAGGGCGTCTTCCCCTGCCGGGAGGGCTGGCTCGGCGTCACCATCGTCACCCCGGCGCAATGGCGCGGCTTCTGCGACATGGTCGGCCTGCCGGAGCTGGGGCGCGACCCGACACTCGTCATCGGCCCGCTGCGCATGGCCCGCGCCGCGGAGCTGGAAGCCCAGTTCATCCCGCGCCTGATGACCCGCACGGCGCAGAGCTGGTTCGAGGAAGCGCTGGTCCGCCGGCTGCCCTTCGTCGAGGTGCCGGACATGGCGCGGCTGCTGGCCATGGCGCCGCATCGGGCCCGCGGCGCCTTCGGGGTGGTGCAGGTGGCCGGCACCAGCTTCGAGGCCCCTGCCCTGCCGCAGCACCTGACCCTGACGCCGCCGCTGCGCCAGGGCCGCGCGCCCCTGGCCGGCGAGCACGATGCCCGCCCGCTGCCCGCGCTGCGCCCTGCGGGCACCGGCGCCGAGGGCCTGCCGCTGGCCGGCACCACCGTGCTGGACCTCTCGATGGGTTGGGCCGGGCCGATCTGCACCCGCATGCTGGGCGACCTCGGTGCCCGGATCATCAAGGTGGAGGCCTGCGCCTATCCGGACTGGTGGCGCGGCGTGGACCCGCGCCCCGAATTCTTCGCCGAGAAGCAGTACGAGACCAACACCCGCTTCAACGCGCTGAACCGCAACAAGCTGGGCATCACGCTGGACCTGACCCGGCCGGAAGGCGTGGCTCTCGTAAAACGCCTGGCGCGGATCAGCGACGCGGTGGTGGAGAACTACGCCGCCGAGGTGCTGCCCAAGCTGGGGCTGGACTACGCGGTGCTGCGGCAGGAAAGGCCGGACCTGGTCATGGTCTCCATGGCCGCCTTCGGCAGCACTGGGCCGTGGCGGGAAGCGCGGGCCTATGGCTCCACGCTGGAACACGCCTCCGGCCTGCCCGGGGTTTCCGGCCAGGCGGACTGGCCGCCCATGACCAACCACCTGGCCTATGGCGACCCGGTCGGCGGCCACAACGCCGCCGCCGCCGTGCTGGTGGCGCTGCTGCACCGCAAGGCCAGCGGCCAGGGCCAGCACATCGACCTCAGCCAGGTGGAATGCATGCTCCCGCTGGTCGGGCCTTTCCTGATCGAGCAGAGCGTCACCGGCGCGGTCGGCCCACGGCTGGGCAACCGGCACCCGCAGCAGGTGCCGCACGGTGTCTTCCCCTGCGCGGCACCGGACAGCTGGGTGGTGGTGGCGACGCAGGACGACGCCGCCTGGGCGCGGCTGGCCCTGCTGCTGGGCCGGGAAGACCTGGCTGCCCTGCCGCTGGAGGCCCGCCGCGCACGGGAGGCGGAGTTGGAAGCGCTGCTCTCCGCCTGGACGATGGCGCGCAGCGACGAAGCCGCCATGGCTGCCCTGCAATCCGCAGGTGTCGCCGCCGGCGTCTGCCGCCACCCCGCCCTGTTGCAGGCCGACCCTCATCTGGTGGCGCGCGGGGTGTTCCAGCCGACGGACCGCGCCTTCGTCCGCCAGCACCAGCAGCTCTCCTCCCCGTTCCGCCCGGCCGGCGGCGGCCCGCTGCCGGTGCGCGGCGCGGCGCCGACGCTGGGCCAGCACAACAGCGCCGTGCTCGGCGACATCCTGGGCCTTTCGGCGGCCGAGATCGCCGCGCTGGCGGCCGCGGGCATCATCGGCACCGAGGCCATCCCCGTCGGGCAACGCAACTCCCGCGCTTCCGCGGGCTAGCTTGTGGCGCGCGAAAGCGGCAGCTACGGTTTGCGTGTCCGAGAACAAACAATGGGAGGGTGGCTTGGCCGCACCTGAGAAACTCCGCGACCCCGCGACCCTGCGGCGGCTGCTGTCGCCGCGCAGCATCGCGGTCATCGGCGTCTCGGCCACGCCCACCAGCTTCGGCGCCCGCAGCCTGACCAACAACATCGCCTTCCAGGGCCCGGTCTGGGGCGTGAACCCGAAATACGCCGGCCAGCAACTGCATGGCCGCCCCTGCTACGGCAGCATCGAGGAGATGCCGGACGCGCCCGACTGCGTGCTGCTGGCCATGCCGCGCGAAGGCGTGCTGGACGCGCTGAAGCGCGTGGCGGCCAAGGGCGCCGGCGGCGTCATCGTCTTCGCCTCCGGCTATGGCGAAACCGGCATCGAGGAACGCCGCGAGGAGGAAGCGCATCTGCGCGACACCGCCCGCGCCTTGGGCGTGCCGCTGCTGGGCGCCAACTGCCTCGGCATCGTGGACCATGTGCTGAAGGCCGGCGTCACCTTCATGCCGGAATACCCGCGCATGACCGCGCCGGCCGGCGGCGTCGCCATCACCAGCCAGTCCGGCGCGCTGGGCTATGCGCTGATGCAGGCGGCGGAGCGCAATTTCTCGGTTTGCCACATGACCACGGCCGGCAACGCCACCGACCTGGATGTCTGCGACCTGGCCGCCTACCAGCTGACCATGCCCGAGTGCAAAACCGTGGCCCTGGCGGTGGAAGGCCTGCGCGATGGCCGCCGGCTGTTCGAACTCGGCGACCGGGCCCGCGCCGCCGGCAAGCCGATCATCGTGCTCAAGCTCGGCCGGGGTGAGGCCGGTGCCGCCGCTGCCGTTTCCCACACCGGCTCGCTCGCCGGTAGCGCCGCGGCCTGGAGCGCCGCGTTCAAGCGCGCCGGCATGATCGAGGTTGAGGACTACGACGCGCTGCTGGAAACCGCCGGCTTCTTCGCCAAGGCGGGCAAGCCCAGCGCGCCGGGCGTCGCCATCGTCACCGCGTCCGGCGGCGCCGGCATCATGGCCGCCGACCATGCCGAGGCCTTGGCGCTGCCGATGCCGCAGCCGCGCGAGGAAGCCGCCAAGGTGCTGCGCGCCGCGATCCCGGATTTCGGCGCTGCCCGCAACCCCTGCGACCTGACCGCCCAGGCTGCCAGCAACCCCGCCAGCTTCGGCGAATGCGTGCTGGCGATGATGGCGGACCCGGCCTACGGCGTCATCGTCTATCCGCAGGTCTATAGCCACTGGCAGACCACGCCGGGCCGCATCGCGGAGATCGCGGCGCTGTCCGAGAAGGGTGGCAAGCCGATCGTCGTCGCCTGGATCCCCGAGCAGCTGGAAGCGCCAGGCGCGGCGGCGGCGGATGGCTCCCCGGTGGTGCCGCTGTTCCGTTCCATGCGGCGGCTGATGAACGCGATCAAGCTGTGGAACGCGCATTACGCGCCCCAGGCCGCACCTGCCGCGCCGCCCGCCGCCGCGCTGGCCGATGCCGTAGCCACGCTGCCCGGTGGCGGCGCCGTGCTGATGGAGGCCGAGGCGAAAGCGCTGTTCGCGAAGGTGGGCGTGCCGGTGGCCGAGGACCGCCGCTGCGCCACGGCGGAGGCTGCCGCCGATGCCGCCAGGGTCCTGGGCTTCCCGGTGGTGCTGAAGCTGGACAGCCCGGACATCGCCCACAAGACCGAGGTTGGCGGCGTGAAGCTGCACCTGGCCGACGCCGCCGCGGTGCGCGCCGCCTTCGCCGAGATCATGGCCAGCGCGGCGAAGCTCGCGCCACAGGCCCGGCTGGATGGCGTGCTGGTGCAGCGCATGGCGCAGAAGGGCGTGGAGATCATCCTCGGCGCCCGCCGCGACCCGCAATTCGGCACCATGGTACTGGTCGGCACCGGCGGTGTGCAGGCGGAACTGTGGCGCGACGTGGCGCTGGACCTGGCCCCGGTCTCCCCGGCTCGGGCGGAGGAGTTGCTGCGCTCGCTTCAAGGCTTCCCGCTGCTGGACGGTTTCCGCGGCGCGCCGAAGGCGGATGTCGCCGCGTTGGCGAAGGCAGTCTCCGCCTTCAGCCAGTTCGTCGCCGCCGCCGGCGACAAGGTCGAGGAAGCCGAGGTCAACCCTGTCATCGCCGGCCCCTGGGGCTGCCTGGCGGTGGATGGCCTGGTGCGCTGCGGCGCATGACCACAACGGCCCGCGCCGCCGTGCTGCGGGAAGTCGGCCAGCCGATGCGGGTGGAGCGCATCACGCTCGGCCCGCTGGCGCCGGGCGACGTGCTGGTGAAGGTGAAGGCCGCCAGCCTCTGCCACACCGACCTTGAGGTGATCGAGGGCCAACTCGCCTGCAAGCTGCCGGCGGTGCTGGGGCATGAGGCGGCCGGCGTGGTCGCCGCGCTGGGCGAAGGCGTCACCACCCTGGCCGTTGGCGACCCGGTGGTGCTGAGCTGGAACCCGCATTGCGGCCAGTGCTTCTACTGCGGCTCCGGCCAGCCGATCCTCTGCACCCAGTACCTGGCCAATGGCCCGAAATCCGCGCATTTCGACGGCCGCACCCGGCTGGCCTGCGACGACGGCACGCCGCTGCACCAGTTGATGTTCCTCGGCGGCTTTTCCGAGTTCTGCGTGGTGCCGGCGCAGCAGGCGGTGAGGGTCCCGGCCGCGATGCCGCTGGACCGCGCTTGCCTGCTCGGCTGCGCGGTCATGACAGGCTTCGGCGGCGCGACGCATATCGCCAAGGTCCAATGGGGCCAGGTCGCCATGGTCATTGGCGCCGGCGCGGTCGGCCTGGCCGCGGTGCAGGGCGCCCGGCTGGCCGGCGCCGCCCAGGTCATCGCGGTGGACCCCAACCCGGCCCGGCGCGAGATGGCGCGCAGCCTGGGCGCCACCGTGCTGTGCGACCCCACCGCCGAAAACCCCGCCGAGGTCGCCCGCGCGCTGACGGACGGCCGCGGCGCCGATGTGGTGATCGAGGCCGCCGGCGTCCCCGCCGCCTTCCGCACCAGCCTGGAAGCGGTGCGGCCGGGCGGCCAGGTGGTCTGGCTCGGCAAGGTGGCCGTAGCGGATGAGGTGGCCTTCCGCTGGGGCAGCCTGATGCAGGAAAAGCGCATCGTGCGTTCCAGCTACGGCGGTGCGCGCCCGCAACAGGACTTCCCCGCCATGGCCCAGGCCTACCTGGATGGCAGCCTGGCGTTGGACAGCCTGGTGACGGCGCGCATCCGGCTGGAGGATATCAACGCAGGCTTCGCCAGCCTGAAACGCGGCGAGGCGATTCGCTCCGTCGTGGTCTTCGACTGAGGGACGCCGGCATGAAGCTGTACGAAGGTGGCCGCGGCCTGGGCGGCGCGCAGGTGACAGTGGACGGCGCCCCGCTGGACCCGCGCTTCGACGTGAAGGCGTTCTCCCCGGCCGGCTATGAATGGACCTATGAGGGCGATGGCCCGCGCCAACTCGCGCTGGCCTTGCTGTGTGACCACCTGGGCGACACCGCCCGCGCGCTGGCGCTGGTGGAACCCTTCATGCGCAACGTGGTGGCGCAGTTGGACAATGCCTGGGAACTGACCAGCGAGGAGTTGGATGCCGAGTTGGCGGCCCTGGGCTGAAAAACGAAAAGGCGCGGCTGAAGGTTGCCCCTCGCCGCGCCATCTCGATGTACGTCTGCCCTCCAGAGAGGGCCTCGTACGTCTCATCCCTAAACCCGGCGGTTCCACCGTGGCTGATATATTTGTTGTCGGGCACAATGACGATATCAGGGGACGCTGTCAACCGTCCCTTCACGGTTGCGACCATGGCATGAGACAGGCATAGCCCCAGCCATGCCCGACGCCCCCATGCCGCGCCGCCCGCCTCGCCCCACCGAGACGCTGACCGAGCGCGCCTATCGCGCGTTGGAGGAGGCCATCGTCACCCTGGCCCTGCCGCCCGATGAGGTGGTCAGCGAAGCCCAGTTGGCCGCACGGCTGGAGATCGGCCGCACCCCCATCCGCGAAGCCTTGCAGCGCCTGGCGCGGGAAGGCCTGGTCCGCATCCTGCCGCGCCGCGGCGTCGTGGTCGCCGGCGTCGATGTCGGCGAGCAGTTGCGCCTGCTGGAAGTACGTCGCGAGCTCGAGCGACTGGTCGCCCGCACCGCCGCCCGCCGCGCCACGCCGGCCCAGCGCGCCCACTTCACCGAACTGGCCGCCGGCATGGGAGCGGCCGTGGTGGCGAATGACGAAACCGCCTTCCTGCGGCTGGACCAGGCGCTGAACCAGGCGGTGCTGCAAGCCGCGCGCAACGAGTTCGCCGCCGCCGCCATGGCGTTGATGCACGGCCTGTCTCGCCGCTTCTGGTTCATCCACTGGCGCCGTAGCGCGGAACTGGCGCCCTCGGCCGAGGTGCATGCCGCCCTGGCCCGCGCCATCGCCGCCGGCGAGCCGGAACAGGCCGCCGCCGCCTCCGACCGGCTGATGGACTACATCGAGGCATTCACCCGCGCCACGCTGGACCGCGACTGCCCGTAGCTGATATATCAGGATCAACCCAGCGGGAGAAACGCCGATGTCCGCCACCACGCGCGCCGAACGGCTGTCGCGCCGCCAACAGGCTTTTCGCAGTGACTTCCGCAGCAAGATCGGCGCGCTGTACAATGGCTGGGCGCATGTCGCGCTGATCTACGCGCTGGGCGCCGCGCTGATCTTCCACAGCATCCGGCAGATGAGCGGGCCGGCCTGGTACGAATGGCTGGTGATCCCCTGCGCCTTCGTCTTTTCCAACGTGTTCGAGTGGTGGATCCACAAATACGTGATGCACCGGCCGATCCCTGGGCTGATGGGCATCTACAAGCGGCACACCCTGGCACACCACCAGTTCTTCACCGAGAACGAGTACACGGTGGACAGCAGCCGTGACTTCCGCATCGTGTTCTTCCCGCCCTATGCGCTGGTGACATTCATGCTGATCAGCCTGGTGCCCTGGGGCGTGCTGCACCTGCTGGGCCTGCCCAACGCCGGGTGGCTGGTGCTGATCACCAACACCGCGCTGTACCTGAACTACGAGCTGTTCCACTTCTGCTGCCACGTGAAGGATGACAGCCTGGTGCGGCACATTCCGCTGGTGAACAGCATTCGCCGCCACCACGCCGCGCACCACAACACCGCCATCATGATGGAACGCAACTTCAACCTGACCTACCCGGTGGCGGACTGGTTCTTCGGCACGTCGGACCTGAAGTGCGGCCTGCTGCAGCACATCTTCAACGGCTACAACACACGCTTCGTGCGGGGCGACCTGAAGCGCGTGCGCCACAGCACCGACAACCCCGGCGCCGGCACGCCGCGCTTCATCGCGGCGGAGTAGCCGCCATGGCCGCGTTGACGCCGCTGGATGGCGGGCAGATCAAGAAGGGCCGCGCCTCCCTGATCGGCGGCATTGCCGTCGGCGTGGCGGTGCTGGCGCTGTGGAGCGTCATCGCGCTCGACCTCAGCGCCGCCAGCGACGGCGTGATGTTCGCGGGCGGCGCGGTCTCTGCGCTGGTCGGCCTGTGGATCTGGAAGGCCGACCTGTAGCGTCCGAGGGGGCGTGACCGTGCTACTGCGGCTCTATCCCTGCCGCGCGAACCACCTGGCCCATCTCGGCCAGGCGCTTTTCGATCAACGCGCGAAACGCCTCGGGCGTGCCGCCGGTGGCTTCCACGCCCAGTTCCGTCAGCTTGGCCAGCACCGCCGGTGAACGCAGGCCTTCGTTCACCGCGCGGTTCATCGCGCCGATGGCGGCGGCCGGCGATCCGGCGCGGGTGAACAGCCCGAACCAGGACGAAGCCTCGCAATTCGGCACGCCGGCTTCGGCCATGGTCGGCACGTTCGGCAGCAGGGAAAAGCGTTTGCCCAGCCCCACCGCCAGCACGCGGAAGTCGCCGCTGGCGATCCAGGGCTGCACGCTCGGGTAGTTCTCCACCATGAAGTCGGCGCGGCCGGCCAGCAGGTCCGCCGCCGCCGGTGCCGTGCCACGGTACGGCACATGCACCAGTTCGGCGCCGCTGCGCCAGCGGAACAGCTCGGCCGCCAGGTGGCTGAAGGCGCCGACACCACCGGAGGCGAAGGTCAGCCCACCACGCGTTGCCTTGGAGGCCGCGACGATGTCGGCGATGCTGTTGAAGCGCGACGCCTTGTTCACCACCAGCACGCCCGGGCTGTCACCGACAAAAACCACTGGCGCCAGGTCGCGCAGCACGTCGTAGGGCATCGACTTCATCAGATGCGGGTTGATGGTGATGGGCCCCGGCGTGCCGCCCATCAGCGTGTAGCCATCGGGCGCCGCCTCGGCGACCTTCTGCGCGCCGATGATGCCGCCGGCGCCGGCGATGTTCTCCACCACAACGGATTGCCCCAGCCGCTCGTTCAGCATCTGCGCGGAGAGGCGGGAAAGCGCGTCCGTGCTGCCACCGGGCGCGAAGGGCACGATGAAGCGCAGCGGGCGGGTCGGGAACGCCTCCTGCGCGCGCGCCGCGAAGGGCAGCCCGGCGGCGGCGAAAAGCGCGCGGCGGTTCATGGCGAAACCCGGTCCAGGCCGTAGAACTTCCACAACTCCTTCAGCCTTTCGCGTGGCGGCTGGGCGGCGAAGTAGCCGCGCTTGGCCTGCTTCACACCAGTGGTGCGGCGCAAATCCACCAGCATTTCCGCGCATTTGATCGTGGCCGCCAGGCTGTCCACCAGCGGCACGCCATCAACATCGCTGATGCCGGCGCGGTTCAGCAGCATGTTCAGCGGCGCCTCGCCGGGGATGATCACATCCGCGCCCTTGGCGATCAGCGCCCGCGCCGAGGCACGGAACCGCTCCAGCAGCGGCGCCGGGTCGCTGTAGGCGGCCAGCACATCGTTGAAGCCGAAGCCGACCTCATGCGCGCCGACCCAGCGCGCGCCGAGCCCGACGCGGTCCGCGTTGCGGTCCAGCGTCGGCAGCATTTCCTTGATGAAGGCGAGCATGCCGATGCGCTGGCCGAGCAGGCTGGCCACCGTCATCGCGCTTTCGCCGTAGCCGACGACGGGAATATCCACCAGCGAACGGCATTCCTGGATGCTCGGCTCCGGCAGCGTCATCATGGCGAAGGCATCGAAGCCCTGCTCTTCGGCCGCGACAGCGCCCATCAGGAATTGCTGCGCGTGCAGGGTCTGGAAGTAGCCGTACTGGATATCGTTGCCGGGATAGTCGGTCAGATAGGTGTCCACGTGCATGCCGTGCAACACCACCTCCGTCTCCGGCCGCGCCACCTTTTTGAAGTGCGCCGCCATGGCGTCCGCATAGGGCGGCAGCTTTTCCAGCACGGTGAAGCTGTGGTGCCAAATCCTGGTCTTGCTCATTCAATCCATCCACATGCCGCCGTTGACGTCGATGATCTCGCCGGTGACGAAGCTGGTCTCCGGCGAGGCGAGGAAGGCCACCACGCGCGCGACTTCCTCAGCGCGCCCCATGCGCCCCGCGGGGATCAGCGCGCGCAACGCGTCCGGAAAAGCGGTGGTCATCGCCGAGGCAATCGGTCCGGGTGCCACCGCGTTCACCGCGATATTGTCGGCCGCCAATTCCTTGGCCAGGAAGAAGGTCATTGCATGCACCCCAGCCTTGGAGACGCCATAGGCGATGCTGCTGCTGCGCTGCTGCTCGCCGCGGTCGATCCAGGGGCGGGCATTGCCGCCATTCTTGCCGATGATGCTGCCAATATTGACGATGCGCCCGCCGCCCTGCGCGCGCATCGGCGCGATGACCGACTGGCAACACAGAAAACTGCCCTTCAGGTTCACCGCGATCACGCGGTCCCACTCCTCCTCCGGCATGTCCGCGGCGCTGCCGAAGCCGACCACACCGGCCACGTTCACCAGCGCGTCGATGCGGCCGAAGGCGCCGAGCGTGGCCGTGACCAGCGCGTCGATGCTGGGCTTGCTGGTCACGTCCAGCATCCAGGACATGGCCTTGCAGCCCAGCGCACGCACCTCGGCCAGCAGCGCGTCGGTGTCGCGCGCATCGGCCAGCACCAGGGACCAGCCCTCCAGCGCCAAGGCCAGCGCGGAGGCCGAGCCGATGCCGCCCGCCGCGCCGGTGACGATGGCGACGCGACGGTCAGGCATTGCGGCGGCCCGCGATGTCCTGGCCCGCGGCGCGGCCGAACACCAGGCCCTTCAGCACGCTGGTGGCGCCGGTATAGGTGCCCCAGAACAGGCCGATCACCTCGCCCGCCGCATACAGCCCCGGAATGGCGTTGCCGTCATGGTCCAGCACCCGCGCCTGGCCATCCACCTTGACGCCGCCAAAGGTAAAAACGTTGGCGGACATGATCGGGTAGGCGTGGAACGGGCCTTGGTCGAGCGGCATCGCCCAGTTGCTCTTGGGCGGCGTCAGGCCTTCCGTGTGTACGCCATCCGCCACCAACGGCTTCCACTCGCCCGGCACGCAGGCAGCGTTGAAGCGCCCTACCGTCGCTTCCAGCGTGGCTGCCGGCACGCCCAGCTTGCCCGCCAGCGCGGCCACGCTCTCGGCCACCACCGGCGGCTGGTCGGTGCGGATCGCCAGGCGGTAATTCGGAATGCTCAGGTGCCGCGCATCCAGCACCACATAGGCCATGCCGTCGCGCTGTTCGTAGATGCGGCGCGTCACGCGTTCATAATGCGCGTCCACCGTGCCCGGCGCTTCATCGGTGAAGCGCTCGCCATCCTTGTTCACCAAAATGCCGTACGGGAAGATGAACACCGAAGGCTCTGACACGCCGCTGCGCGGGTCCACCGGCTCGGCATGGAAGCTACCAAAGTCGCCGGAAGGTGCGGCGCCGATATCCAGCGCCATGCGGATCCCCTCACCGCGATTGAAGTAGCCGCCCTTGCAGATCGGCCGCAAGTACACGCTGCGTGGGCCGATGTAGCGGGTCTGCATCTCGGCGTTGCCCTCGAAGCCGCCGCAGGCCAGCACCACCTTGCCGTGCAGCTTCACCGCCTTGCCGCCGCGCCGGGCCGCCAGGCCGATGACCGTGCCGTCCTCGTCCTGCAGCAGGCTGTTGGCTGTGGTCTCGTAGTGGAAGGTCACGCCCAGCGCCTCGGCCCGCGCCGCCAGCGCTTCTACCAGTGCCAGGCCGCCGCCCACCGGCAGCAGCCGCGGCTGCGACTTGGTCAGGAACTGCGTCGGCAGGAAGTCGAACTTCACGCCCAGCCCTTCCAGCCAGGCGATGGTCGGGCCGGCCTTGTCGGCGAAAGTGCCGATGAAGTCCGGGTCCGCCAGGCTCAGCGCGCGGGCATAGGCGGCGCGGTCACCGCGTTCGCGCGTGGCTTCCTGCACCAGTTCGGGGTCGATGGCGCCGCTGCCGTTTTCGGCCAGGTGGGTCTCGAAGTCGTCCGTCACCTCGGTGTGCGACTTCATCCGCAGGTAGGCTTCGGTGTAGCGGCTCTGGCCACCACGTTCCTCGCGCGGCGCGCGTTCCAGGATGGCGACCTTCGCGCCGCCTTCCGCCGCCGCCACGGCCGCCGAAAGCCCGGCCACGCCGCAGCCGGCGACCACAACATCATAGGCTTCCATGCCCGCATCCTCCGTTGCCGCGCAGTCTCGCACGGCCTAGCTTTCGCGCAACCGGGGGAGTGATGCGATGCGCCTGTGGTACCAGTCCTTGACCAGGCCCAACGCCTGGCCGGCCTACAACGCCGCGCTGCGCCGCATGCTGACGGAAGCGGCCGACCCGGGCACCGAATACGAGATCGGCGGCATCACCCAGCGCGGCGGCGTCGGCGACCAGTATCGCAGCCTGGAGTTCATCGAAACCATCGAGGTGCTGGAGAACGTCGCTCATGCGGAAGCGCAGGGCTTCGACGCGGTGTTGCTCGGCAACATTGCCGACCCCGGGCTGAAGCCAGCGCGCGAGCTGGCGACCATCCCCGTGCTGGGGCTGTGCGAGACGGCGCTGTTCACGGCGTGCCAGATGGGCATCTCCATCGGCATGGTCGTCGCCAACGACAAGCATTTTAATAGAGTGCAGGAAAACATCAGCATCTACGGGGTGCAGCAACGCATCGCCTGCATCGAGCGGATGAAGGTGGACCGCCTGGTGGACCTGGATGAGGCCTTCCGCCCCGGCCCCGTTCGCCAGCGCATCCTGGACCAGTTCATGGAAAGCGCCGCAGAATGCGTCGCCAAGGGCGCCGAGGTGGTGATCCCCGCCGCCGGCGTGGTCATGGTGCTGGTGGCCGATGCCGGCATCCATGAAGCCGGCCCGCCCGGCGGCCCCAAGGCGCCGGTGCTGAACGCCGCGGTGGCGCTGCTGAAGCAGGGCGAGACGGTGGTGAAGCTGAACAAGCTGATGGGCGGCCGCTACGTCAGCCGCCGCGGTGCCTACGCGCAGCCGCCCGCCGGCCAGATCGCCGAGTTGCGTGCCCACTACGGCAACATCTTCCCGAAGGTCATCGCCCCATGATCGCCCGCCGCACGCTGCTCGCCGCCACGCTGGCCACGCCCGCGCTGGCGCAGGCGCCTTGGACGCCGGACCGGCCGATCCGGCTGATCGTGCCGCTCTCGGCCGGTGGCTTCAACGACATCATCGCCCGCTACGTCGCCGCCGGCATCAGCGGGCCGCTGGGCCAGCCGGTGGTGGTGGAGAACCGTGCCGGTGGCGCTGGCGTGCCGGGCGCCGAGTTCGTTGCCCGCGCCGCGCCGGATGGCCTCACGCTGATGCAGGCCAGCCTGCCGCATGTGGTCAACGCCGCGCTGGTGGCCAACATGCCCTTCGACCCCGTGGGCGACTTCGAGACCGTCTGCGTGCTGGCGCAGAACCCCAACCTGTTCGTCGTCCACCCCAGCTTCCCGGCGCGAACGGTGCAGGAACTGGTGGCCGTGGTGCGCGCCAACCCCGGCAAGTACACCTTCGCCAGCAACAGCGTCGGCGGCTCTTCCCACCTGGGCATGGAGATGTTCAAGCGCGCCGCCGGCGGGCTGGACCTGGTGCATGTGCCCTATCGCGGCAGCGCCCCGGCCATGGCGGACCTGCTGGCCGGCAGCGTGCAGATGACCATCGACAACATGAGCTTCCAGGCGCCCTTCGTGCGCGACGGCCGGCTGCGCGCCATCGCCGTCACCTCGGCCCAGCGCAGCAGCTTCTTCCCCGAGGTGCCGACGGTGCAGGAAGGCGGCTTTGCCGGCTTCGAGGCCGCCAGTTGGTTCACCATCCTGGCGCCGAAGGGCACGCCGGCGCCCATCGTGGCCCGACTGAATGCCGAGATGGCCAAGGTGCTGCGCGGCACCGATGCCGCCGAGAAACTGCCGGGCTCGCAGATCCTGGCACTCAGCCCGGCTGAGTCGGCGGCCTATTACCGGCGGGAGAGCGAGAAATGGGTCGGCGTCGCGCGCGCTGTGGGCGCGCGGGCGGATTGATGTGGCGCACCGTGGGCGCGCGCGCCGACTGAGCGGTTAGGCGGCGGCCGGCACCGGGAAGACCCGCCCGCCGACTACCGTGCCCCACACCGGCACGTCCTTCAGCTTCCACGGCGCCACTTCCTCGGGGTCTTCACCCAACACACAGAAATCGGCGCGCTTACCGACCTCGATGCTGCCGAGGTCGCCATCCAGCTTCAGCGTCCAGGCGGCGCCCAGCGTCACCGCGCGCAACGCATCGGCCACCGAAATGCGCTCCTCCGGCCCCAACACGCGGCCGGCGGCGGTCAGCCGGTTCACCGCAACCCAGGCGGTGAACAGCGGCCCCAGCGGCGTCACCGGCGCGTCCGAATGGATCGCCAGCGCCACGCCGGAGCGCAACGCCGTCGCCGTCGCATCCATCCGCCGCGCCTTGTCGGGGCCCATGGTGTAGGCGGCGTGCTGCTCGCCCCAATAATACACGTGGTTCACGAAAAGGTTGGCGCAGATGCCCAGCGCGGCCATGCGGCGGAACTGCGCGGCATCCGCCATCTGGCAGTGCTGCAAGGTGTGCCGATGGTCCCAGCGCGGCGTGCGCAGCAGGGCGGCCTCAATGGCATCGATCGTCACCTCGCTGGCCTCGTCGCCATTGGTGTGGATGTGACACTGGATGCCCGCCGCGTGATAGGCGTGCAGCACCTCGGCCAGCTCATCCGGGCCAATATTCCAGATGCCGTTCGGCTGCCCGCCGACATAGCCAGGCCATTTCAGCCGGCCGGAAAACCCCTGGATCGAGCCATCCGTCATCAGCTTGACCAGGCCAAAGCGCAGCTTGTCGCTGTTCAGCTTCCGCAGCCGGGCGATCTTCGCCACACCCTCGGCGGCCGGTTGCCCCAGCGCATTCAGCGCCGGCACCAGCACCAGCGGAAAATCGTCGCCGGCCGTCGCGGTGCGATACGCCTCCACCTGCGCTTCCGGCAGTTCCGCGAACAGGTCGGTCGCGCAGGTCACGCCGACGCGGTTCGCGGCACGGGCGAAGCGGCGCACGCCATCCGGATGGTCCAGCAGGTTGTAGCTGCCGCGCCCGGCCGCGCGCCGCGCCAGATAAAGCGCCGTCATTTCCGCCAGTTCGCCGGTCGGCTGGCCCGCGCTGTCCTTCACCACGCCATGGATGTTGGTGCTGCGATCAATCCCCGCCTTACGCAGCACTACGCCATTCACGTTGACCACATGGCCGTTGGAATGCCCCAGCAGCACCGGCCGCGTGGCGGAGACCGCGTCCATCTCGCCCAACCCGATGCGCAGGTTGTCGAAGTAGATCGGGTCGAACCCCCAGGCATGCAGCGTCGCATCGGCATCCGGCAGCGCGCGCTCGGCCTGCTGCAACCGCGCCACCACTTCTGCGAGTGTCTTGCAGCCGGGCCAGACCTTGCCCTCCGGGTCGGTGCGGTCGAAGTAGCCGACATAGGTGCTGGCCCAGGCGGTGCCAGCCGTGGCGTGGCTGTGGCCCTCCACCAGGCCTGGCATCAGCACAAGGTCGGCGAAGCGCTCATCCAGCCGTGCCGGCCCCCAGATGCGGCAACTCGCTTCGTCGCCCACCGCCAGCACCCTGCCCTCTCGCACGGCAACATGCGTCGCACGTGGGCAGGAAGGGTCCATCGTCAGGATGGTCCGGGCCTTGTAGATGACGGTTTCAACCTGCACCGGCTTGCCTCTCACAATCTCAAGGCGCCATGCTGGCACGGATCACGCCGCTTTCGGAGACCCCCCATGCCCCCCAGCAACAGCCTGCACGCCGCCGACCGCGCGCACTTCGTCCACCAGCAGACCGACCTGGACGCCTTCGACCGCGACGGCGCCATCCTGATCGCCCGCGGCGAGGGCTGCCGGGTCTGGGATACCGAGGGTCGCGAGTACATCGAGGCGATGGCCGGGCTGTGGTGCGCCTCGCTCGGTTTTTCCGAGAAGCGCCTGGCCGATGCCGCGTATCGCCAACTGCAGACCCTGCCCTACTACCATACCTTCTTCCAGAAGGGGCATGAACCCGCCGTCCGCCTGGCCGAGAAGCTGGCGGCGATGGCGCCGAACGGCCTGGGCCACGCCATGTTCCAGTGCAGCGGGTCCGAGGCGAATGACGCCGCGATCAAGGTGATCTGGTACTTCAACAACCTGGTCGGCCGTCCCGAGAAGAAGAAGCTGATCGGCCGTATCCGCGGCTACCACGGCAACACCGTGGCCACCGCGTCACTGTCCGGCCAGCCGCACATGCAGGCGGATTTCGACCTGCCGCTGGGCGACCGCTTCCTGCACATCGCCAACCCCAACTACTACCGCGCGCAACTGCCCGGGGAGACCGAGGAAGCCTTCTCCGCCCGCATGGCCGCCGAGTTGGAAGCCCTGATCGCCCGCGAGGGCGGCGAGACCATCGCGGCGATGTTCTGCGAGCCGGTGCAGGGCGGCGGCGGCGCCATCACCCCACCGCGCGGCTACTTCGAGGCGATCCAGCCCATTCTGAAGAAGCACGACATCCTGCTGGTGGCCGACGAGGTCATCTGCGGGTTTGGCCGCACCGGCGCGCTGTGGGGCAGCGAGACCTACAACATGCAGCCGGACCTGCTGGTCTGCGCCAAGCAGCTGACCGCCGCCTACCAGCCGCTCTCGGCCCTGCTGATCAGCGATCGCATCCATGAGGCGCTGGTCGCCGGCAGCCGCAAGAACGGCAGCTGGGGCCATGGCTACACCTATGGCGGCCACCCGGTTGCATGTGCGGTCGCGCTGGAGACGCTGGCGATCTACGAGGAGCGCGACATCCTCGGCCATGTGCGGGACGTGGCGCCGGTCTTCCTGAACGGCCTCGGCAAGTTCCGCGACCACCCGTTGGTCGGCGATGTCCGCGGCATCGGCCTGATCGCCGGCGTGGAGCTGGTAGCCGACAAGCCGACGCGCGAGCCCTTCCCGGCCAGCGCCAAGGTCGGCCTGCTGGTGCAGCAGAAATGCGAGGAAGCCGGGCTGATCGTCCGCGCCATCGGCGACCGCATTGCCTTCACCCCGCCGCTGATCATCTCGGAGACCGAGGTGGTGGACATGTGCAGCCGCTTCGGCCGCGGTCTGGATGCCGCCTGGGCCGCGTTGCAGGCGCAAAAGCGCCTGGCGGCCGAATAGTCAGTCGCGGAACAGCAGTTCCAGCGCCGGCATCGCCCGTTCCAGGTCGGCACGGGCGGTCTCGTCCAACTGCGCCAGGCGCGCATCCATCCCGGCAAAGACGCCGGCGCGCACCGCCTGCATCACCCGCATGCCTTTTTCCGTCAATTGCAGTTGCATGCGGCGGCGGGACGCGGGGTCGCGTTCCCGGGTCACCAGGTTTTCCTGCGCCAGCTTCACCAGCATCACCGAAGCGGTGGGCAGCCGCACGCCCAGTTGCACCGCCACCTGGGACAGCGAAGTACCAGGGTGCCGGAAGACGTAGTTCAGGATGCGAAACTGCGGCGGGGTCAGCCGCAGGTCGGGCACCGTGCGCGCAGCTTCCAGCATCATCAGGCGCGACGACGCCATCATCAGCAGCAACAGGTGTTCCGGCAGCCCTTCAGGTCGCCGATAGGCCGGCACCGGCGGAGACGCAGCCGGCTTTCGCCCGGACCCATCGGAGCCAGTCCCACGCGGTACTTGCTTCGTCATGCGTATCGACTAATCCAACCCCAGGGACAGGTCCAGCCCGCACCGGCTGGAAAATGAAAATAATACTCTTTCGAATCTAAACCGCACGCACCCATCCGCCATCCACGTCCAGCAGGGCGCCCTGCACATAGGCCGCCTGTGCCGAGGCCAGGAACGCCACGACGCTGGCAATCTCCGCCGGCTCGCCGAAGCGTGCCACCCCGGTGGACTGCGCCAGCGCCTCGGCGGCCGCCGCCTGGTCCAACCCCCGCTCGGCCATCACCGTGGCGATGCGCCCGGTCAGGCGGTCGGTGCGGATGCTGCCGGGGTTGACGCAGTTGACGCGAACGCCCTCCGCCACGCCCTTGTCCGCCAGCGCCTTGCTCAGGTTCATCAGCGCGGCATTGACGCTGCCACCGATGGTGAAGTCGGCACTCGCCACCCGCCCGCCGGCGCCGGCGATATGCACCACGCTGCCCTGCTTGCCGCGCAGATGCGGCCAGGCCGCCCGCGTCAGCCGCACCGCCGCGTGGAATTTCAGCGCCCAGCTATCGGCCCAGTCTTCCTCGTTCAGCGCCAGGAAGTCGCCACGCCGGGTCGCGCCGGCGCTGTTCACCAGCAGGTCCAGCCGGCCGAACTTGCTTACCGCATGCGCCACGGCGGCATCGGCGGCGGCGGGCTCGCGCAGGTCGCAGGCATGGCCCAGCACGCCCGGGGCGTCGCAGCCGCCGCGGGCCACACCCAGCACCTGCATGCCCTCGGCTACCAGGCGCTCCGCAATGGCGCGGCCGATGCCCTTGCTGGCGCCGGACACCAGCGCCGCCTTGCCCTTCAGGTCTGGATACATGCTCACTCCTTGATCCCCGCCCTCTTCACCAGCCGGTCGATCTTCTCCATGTCGGCGCGCAGGAAGGCGCCGAATTCGGCCGGCGTGCCGCCGGTGATCTCGCTGCCCATGTCCAGGATTTTTGCTCGTGCCTCGGCCGAACCGACCACCTGCAATATCGCCGCGTTCAGCCGCGTAACCACATCCGCCGGCATGCCGTGCGGCCCGACCACCGCGTACCACTCCACCACATCGAACCCCGGCACGAACTCGGCAATCGCTGGCACGTCCGGCAGAAAGGCCTGGCGCCGCGCCGAGGTAACGCCCAGCGCCCGCACCTGGCCCTGCCGCACGAAGGGCAGCGTGGAGCTGCCATTGCCGAACATCAGCTGGATCTGCCCACCGACCAGGTCCGCCAGCGCCGGCCCGCCACCGCGATAGGGCACATGCACCATGTCAACGCCGCACATCAGCTTGAACATCTCGCCGCTGATATGCACCGCCGAGCCGATGCCCGGCGAGCCGAAGCTCAGCTTGCCGGGATTGGCCTTGGCATAGGCGATCAGCTCCGACATCGAATGCACCGGCAGGCTGGGCGTCACCGCCAGGATATTCGGCGTGTTGCACAGGTGCATGATCGGCGTGACGTCGTTGACCGGATGATACGGCTGCCGGGTGATCAGCGCCGCGCTGACCAGCGTGGAGGTCACGATGGAAAACGCATGCCCATCCGGCGGCTGGCGCAGCATGTCGATGGTGCCGATGGCACCCGAGGCGCCGCCCTTGTTTTCCACCACCACCGGCTGGCCCAGCAGCACGGCCAGCGGCGGCGCGATGACCCGGGCCAGAATGTCCGTCGTACCGCCCGGTGGCCAGGCGATCATCAGCCGGATCGGCCGGCTGGGCCAAGTGGATTGGGCCTTGGCCAGCATCGGCGCGGCCAATGCCGTCGCCAGAATCGCGCGCCGTTGCATGGCGGTCTCCCCCTACATCACCAACGGGCGGCGATACTTGCTGCTCACCGTCTCCGGCTTCACCAGCCCACCGGCCAGCGCCAGCGTCCAGTAGCCGATATCCGCCAGATGCACGATGGTTCCTTCCAGGCTGCGGACCACCAGCTCGCCCTCTCCGCTATGCGCCCCGGCGATATGCGCGACTTCCTCCGGCAGGCCAGCCAGCAGGCACAGGTGCACGCCATAGGCGGGGTGGCGGATGCTCGGCAGCCCGGTCGCGCGCGGCGCGGCTTCCCAGCGCTTGCGGTTCGCGGGGTCGAACTCCCAGGGCTTGCCGACATCGTGGCAAAGTCCGCCGGCGATGACGATGTCATGGTTCACCACCATGGCGGGGTTGGAGGCCGCCATCTCGCGCCCCATCACCATCGCCAGCCGCGTCACGCCGCGGATATGGTCGGTCTGGTCGCCGGCCAGCAGCGTCATGGAGCCAGGATTGCCCGAAGGCGGGATATCCCGGATCGAGCCATAGCTGGACCGCCCGATGGCCAGCGCCCAGGCCTCCACCACCTGGGCCTGCAGGGCCGGGTCGCTGATCTGCTCCACTTCCGGCAATTCGGCGCGCATCTGGGCGCGCAGTGCGTCGGTGATGTCCTGGGGCATGGCGCCCTCCATTTGCTGGTGCCTGGTCGCCCGGCGGCGCGGCCCTGTCGTTCAATCCCGCCGCGATTCCTGCGCCAGCGTCGCGGCCAGGACAAGCCCACCCGCGCCGTCCGTCGCCCTGGTTGGTCCGGCAGTCCGGTCGCTTCGGCGATTCCGCCCGAGCAGATCAGGCCCTAAGCTGCGGCCCGACCGAAGGAGCCACCCATGCGCCGCACCTTGCTGAAGGCCGCCGCCCTGCTGCCCATCGCCGGCCTCGGCGCTGCCCGCGCGCAGGCACAGGGTAGCTACCCGTCGCGCGCGCTGCGGATGATCGTGCCCTTCGCCGCCGGCGGCGCCGCCGACCTCGTCGCCCGCGTCGCGGCGCAGGGCCTGTCGGAGCAACTGGGCCAGGCCGTGGCAGTGGAGAATCGCGGCGGCTCCGGCGGCGTCATCGGCTCCGAGGCCATGCTGCAGGCGCCGGCCGATGGCTACACCATCAGCTTCCATTCCATGTCATCCGCCGTGCTGAATGCCGGGCTTTACAAGAACATCAGCTTCGACGTGCGCCGCGCCTTCGTGCCGGTGTCCTGGATCGGCTCGGTGCCCAATGTGGTGCTGGTGAACCCGAAGGTGCCGGCGAACACCTTGCAGGAACTCGTGGCCCTGCTGCGCGCCAACCCTGGCAAGTACAGCTATGCCAGCAGCGGCCCCGGCACCATTGTCCACCTCTCCGCCCATATGCTGGCCAGCATGGCCGGGGTGGAGATGGTCCACGTGCCCTACCGCGGGTCCGGCCCGGCGATGAACGACCTGATTGCCGGCACCGTGGACGTGATGGTGGATACCATGCCCAGCGTGCTGCCCTTCGTCCGCGGCGGCCAGCTGCGCGCGCTGGCGGTGACCACGCGCACCCGCAACGCCGCGCTGCCGGACGTGCCCACCGCGCAGGAAGCCGGGCTGCCCACCTACGAGACCTATAACTGGCACGGCCTGTTCATGGCCGCCGGTACGCCGGCACCGATCGTGCAGCGGCTGGAGCAGGCGGCAATCGCCGCGGTGCGCTCCCCGGCCACGCGCCAGCGCCTGGTGGATGTCGGCGTCGAGCCGCAGGGCAGCACCGCCGCCGAGCTGGGGTCCTTCTGGGACGCGCAGCTGGCGCTGTGGATTCCCATCATCCGCTCCTCCGGCGCCAGCGCGGAGTAGAACGCAAAACGCCCTCCCGGCTTCCACCGGGAGGGCGCCAGGCGCACGGCAAAAGCCGCGGGCTTACTTGATCGCCGAGAACGGCGTCGGCTTGATGATCATGTTGGTCTGCTGCTTCAGCGCACCCAGGCCACCGGTCATCTTGGCGAACTCGCCCCAGGCCGGGTCGGCCGCCATGGCGCCGCGCTGCTTGGCGCGGGTGGCCAGGCTCTCATAGGCCCACATGAACACCACCTGGTTGATCGGCCCGACTTCCGTCGTGCCCATGAACAGGAACTGCCCCAGGTGCTTCTTCTGAATCGCCAGGCCGGTTTCGCCATAGGCGGCCAGCCAGGCGGCCATCTTGCCGGGGTGGAAGTCATAGGTGCGGTGGTCCACCACCATGGTGCTGCCCGGCAGGGTGCGGACGAAGGCCTGCCCCGCCTTCTGCACCGGGCTCCAGGGCACCGGCGAGATCAGCTTGTTTTCCTGCTGCGCCAGCGCGCCGATCTTGCCGCTCTCGCCACGGAAGGTCGCCCAGTCGGGGTCGGCCTCGCGCGCGGCCATGCCGGTGTCGCGGTGGGCCAGGTCGTCATACATGCGCATGAAGACGAAGCGGTTCAGCGGGCCGAATTCGGTGGTGAAGGCGCCCATCAGCGGGCCCAGGTGCTTGGCTGAGGTCGGGTTGGCCACGGCGGCGTACAGCTTCAGCCACTCGGCAAACTTGCCGCCGGGGTGCGCGGTGTACATGCGTTGTTCGAGGAACATTGGAAATCTCCTTCCCTTGGGGATTGATGGCGTAGTTGCAGCAGGTTGCCGCGGCTACGGCAATACGGCGGTGAAGACACAGTCCACCAGCTTCGGCGCCGGCATGTCCTGCTGCATGGTGTGGCGGGCCGGGCGGCTGGCCGGGTCGGGGAAGTATTCCAGCCAGACCTTGTTCAGCGCGCTGCGGTCATCCGCGTCCTGCAACCACACCGTCAGCTTGACGATGTCGTCCATGCTGCCGCCGCCGGCCTCCACGATGCGCCGCACATTGGCGAACATCAGCCGGCACTGGTCCTCCAGCCCCGGCGGGACCTGGCCCTCGGAATCCACACCGCGGATGCCGCCGCTTTCGATGATGTTGCCGATGCGGCAGGCGGCCGGGATCGGGTTGCGGTGGCCGAAGCCGTCGATATGGATGGCGGTACGGCGGGCCATGCGCTCAATCCAGGCTGATGTTGTTGGCGCGGATCGCCCGCGCCCACATGTCGCGGTCGGCCTCGATGAAGGCCTCGATGCCGGCGGCGTCGCGTGGCGGGTCCGGCAGCAGGCCCAGGTTGGCGATGCCGGCGACAAATTCCGGCTTCAGCTGCAACCCCGCCAGCGCCGCCCGCACCTGCGCCAGCACCGCCGGCGGCGTGCGGCTGGCCAGCGCGATGCCGACCCAGCCGACCACCACGAAGCCGGCGAAACCCTGCTCCACCGCCGTCGGCAACTCCGGGAACGCCGGCACCCGCTGCGGCGTGGTGACGCCCAGCGCCCGCAGCGTGCCGTCGCGGATCATCTGGATCGAGGAGCTGATGATGTCGAAGCACACCTGGGCGTCGCCCCGCATCACCGCCAGCAAGGCCGGCGCGCTGCCGTTGAACGGGATATGCGCCATGCTGATGCCGGCGGACTGGCAGAACAGCTCCGCCACCAGATGCGTGGTGTTGCCATTGCCGGCGGAGGCGAAGTTCAGCACGCCGGGGCGGGCCTGCGCCGCCGCTTGCAGGTCCTTCAGCGTCCGGTACGGCGAATTCGCCGCCACCACGGCCACCACCGGCATCAGCGCCATCAACCCGCCGACGGCCAGGTCCTCGGCCTGGTAGGGCAGCCGCCGATACAGCTGCGGGTTCATGGTCACCGGGGAAGCGGTGGCCAGCAGCCAGCTATGCCCGTCCGCCGGCGCCGTCAGCACGGATTGCGTGCCGACGATGGTGTTGGCGCCGGGCCGGTTCTCCACCACCACCGGCTGGCCAAGGGTGGGCGCCAGGTGCGCGCCGATCAGTCGGGCCACCAGGTCGGTATTCCCACCGGGCGCAAAGGGCGCGACAATGCGGACCGGATGATTCGGCCAAGCTGGATGCGCCGATGCTGGCTGGGCCCAGGCCGGACGTGCCGCCAGGCCAAGCGCGGCGGCGCCAAGCATCCTCCGGGTAGTGGCATTCGCCATGGTGGTTCCCGTTCATTTCCCTTGCCCCGCACTATGGCCGAAGCACCCGCCGCCGCAACCCAATGGGCGCAGCCAATGGGGCAACCGGTGGACGCGGGGCGCCCCCGACCCTATCTCAGCCGCATGCCACACTTTCCCCTTCCTCCGGCGCTGCCCCGCGTGGCGCTGGTCACCGGTGCTGCCCGCCGCCTCGGCCGCGCCATCGCCCTGGCTCTGGCCGAAGCCGGCTTCGACCTGGCGCTGCACTACGGCACCAGCCAGGCCGAAACCGAAGCCACCGCGGAGCTGGTCCGCGCGCTCGGCCGCCGCGCCGTGACGCTACGGGCCGACCTGATGCTGGAAGCCGAGGTCACCGCCCTGTTGCCCGCCGCCGCCGCGGCGCTCGGCCCGGTCGGCCTGCTGGTCAACAATGCCAGCACCTTCGAGCGCGATGACTGGGACGACTCGACGCGGGAAAGCTGGGACCGCCACCTGGAGCCGAACCTGCGCGCCCCCTTCGTGCTGGCCCAGGCGCTGGCGCGCGGCCTGCCCGCCGATGCCGAAGGCGCGGTGATCAACCTGTTGGACCAGCGGGTCTGGTCGCTGACGCCGAACTTCATCAGCTACACCGTCAGCAAGTCGGCGCTGTGGTCGCTGACCCGGCAGCTGGCGCTGGCCCTGGCGCCGCGCATCCGGGTCAACGGCATCGGCCCCGGCCCTGCCCTGCCCGGCCCCCGCCAGTCCCAGGCGCATTTCGACCACCAGGTCGCCGGCACGCCGTTGCAGCGCCCCTCCAGCCCGGAGGAAATCGCCCGCGGCGTGCTCGCCATCCTGGCCTTGCCGTCGATGACCGGGCAGATGATCGCGTTGGATGGTGGCCAGCACCTGCAATGGGGCCCGGCGCCGGGCCCGGAGTATTCCGCCGAATGAGCGTCCCCCCACCCGCGCGCGGCGAGGACCGCTACGCCCCCGATGCCGCCGGCGGCCAGCGCCTGGTGTTCATCCGCGGCCTGGAGATGCATGCCCGGCTGGGCATCCACGCGCATGAAAAGCGCGGGCCGCAGCGCATCGTGGTCGGGGTGGAGATTGCGGTGGACGACCCCTGGGCGCCCGGCGGCGTCGGCCCGGACGACCTGAGCCGCGTGGTGGACTACGAAAAGCTGGTCCACCTGGCCCGTGCCGAGGTGGCGGAGGGCCACGTGATGCTGGTGGAAACCCTGGCGGAACGGCTCGCCACCGCCGCCCTGGCCGACCCGCGGGTGCGCCGGGTCCGGGTCACAATCGAAAAGCCCGAGGCATTCGAAGATGTTGCGGCCGTTGGTGTCGTCGTGGAACGAACACGGTCATGAAATGTCGAAGGGACGAAACTATCCACTGTCGCCGCCGCTGCGTGAACAACACCCTAACGGTCAACCAAGATGTTTGTCTTGACCCGCAAAAACAGCCTGTCCACAAAGTTCTCTCAGCAATTACAATGGCTTAGATAATTGCCTAATTTTCGTGCAATGCACTGTGACCGGCGGATGACGGCCCTTTCGCACAACAACCCCCGGTCTCGCCCACAGGGTTATCCACATAACCGGTGGAGAACTTCGTATCGGCCGCAGCACCCTGACCCAGCGGCAGGCGCCCCGTGAGCGACGAGCCGCCGCCCCCCGTTGCGCCGCCAGCAGCGGAAATCACCCCGGAAGCCCCGGTCATGGAGGGGCTTCGCGTGATCGAGGCCGCCTTGGCGACGCTGCCGCTCTCGCCCGGCGTCTATCGCATGCTGGATGCCAAGGGCGACGCCCTCTACGTGGGCAAGGCGCGGGCGCTGCGGCGGCGGGTCTATGCCTATACCCAGGTCGGCAAGCTGCCGGAGCGGCTGCGGCGCATGGTGTACGAAACCCGCAGCCTGGAGGTGATGACCACCGGCAGCGAGGCCGAGGCCCTGTTGCTGGAAGCCAACCTGATCAAGAAGCTGCGGCCGCGCTACAACATCGTGCTGCGCGACGACAAGTCCTACCCCTGGCTGGTCATGACCGAGGATCATCCCTACCCGCAAATCGGCAAGCATCGCGGGGAGCGCCGCAAGGGCGCCAGCTATTGGGGGCCGTTTGCCAGTGTCTGGGCGGTGAACCAAACGCTCTCCGCGTTGCAGAAGGTCTTCCTGCTGCGCTCCTGCGCCGACACGGTGTTTGATACCCGCGACCGCCCCTGCCTGCTGCACCAGATCAAACGCTGCTCCGCCCCCTGCGTCGAACGCGTCAGCCGGGCCGACTACCGGGAGCTGGTGGACGAGGCAAAACAGTTCCTGTCCGGCCAAACCCCCAGCATCCAGAAGCACCTGGCGGCCGAGATGGAGGCCGCCGCTGAAAAGCTGGAGTTCGAGCGGGCGGCGGCGCTGCGCGACCGTATCCGCGGCCTGACCTACATGCAGGGCCGTGACCGGGTGAACCTGGACGGCGTGGACGACGCCGACGTGGTCGCCCTGCACCAGTTGGCCGGGCAGAGCTGCGTACAGGTGTTCTTCTTCCGCGGCGGCCGCAACAACGGCAACCGGCCCTACTTCCTGTCCAAGGGCGATGCCGGGCCGGAGGAGGTGATGGGCAGCTTCCTCGGCCAGCTCTACGACGACCTGCCGCCGCCGCCGCTGATCCTGCTCAGCCACGACCCAGAGGAAAGCGCGCTGATCGCCGAGGCGCTGACGCTGAGGGCCGGCCGCAAGGTGGAGTTGCACCGCCCGCAGCGCGGCGAGAAGCGCGGCGCGGTGGAACACGCCGAGACCAACGCCCGCGAAGCGCTGGAACGCCGCATGGCCGAGGGCACCGCGCAGGAGGCGCTGCTGGCCGGCGTCGCCCGGCTGTTCGAGCTGCCGGCCCCGCCGGAACGCATCGAGGTCTATGACAACAGCCACATTCAGGGCGCCCACGCCTATGGCGTGATGATCGCCGCCGGCGCGCCGGGCTTCCTGAAGCAGGCCTACCGCAAGTTCAGCATCAAGTCCGCTCTCAAGCCCGGTGACGACTTCGCCATGATGCGCGAGGTGTTCGAGCGCCGCTTCGGCCGGGCGATGAAGGAGGACCCGGGCCGCGACTCCGGCACCTGGCCCGACCTGGTGCTGATCGACGGCGGTGCCGGCCAGCTTTCCGCCGCCGCCGCCATTTTGGCGGAAATGGGCGTGGAGGATGTGCCGCTGGTCGGCGTGGCCAAGGGGCCGGACCGCGATGCCGGCCGCGAATGGTTCCACCAGACCGGCAAGCCCGCCTTCCAGCTGCCGCCGCGTGACCCGGTGCTGTATTATCTGCAACGGCTGCGCGACGAAGCCCACCGCTTCGCCATCACCACCCACCGCGCCGGCCGCTCCAAGGCCATCACCAAGAGCGAGCTGGATGACATCCCCGGCGTTGGCCCGGCGGTGAAGCGGCGGCTGCTCAACCATTTCGGCAGTGCCCGCGGGGTACGCAACGCCGCCTTGCCGGACCTGGAGAACTGCCCCGGCATCGGCCCGGCGGTTGCCCGCAAGATCCACGGCCACTTCCACCCCGGCGGGACGGAAGGCTGAGCGGCGGCGCGAACCGCCGCCCCGGCCGCCGCCACTCTGGCTGCCACTTTGGCCGCCAGAGTGGCGGCCACGCCGCCGCTGGCTAAAGCGAGGCGCGCAGGAAGAACGGCATCGGCTTGGTTTCGTCCGCCACGCTGATCACCCCCGCCACCTGCTGCGCCAGGACCAGAAGGCTCCGGCGCGCCTCCTCGGACCGGTGGAAGCCGTAGAAGGTCACCACTGCATCCTTGACGCCGGGGAAGATGTAGAAGGTATCCACCCAGGGCTGCTCGCGCATGGCGTCCAGCACGCTGCGCAGCAACCGGGTGTCGCTGACGGTGCCCGCGGCCGGCGGCTGCGGCGCCGTCAGGACGGCACGCAACAGGTCGGCCCTGCTCACCACGCCCACCAGCTTGCCGTCCCGCAGCACCGGCACCCGGCGAATCCGATGCTGCTCCATCAGCCGGGCGACCTCCTCGGCCGAGGCGTCCTCGGTCACGGTCACCAGGTTGCGGCTCATCACGTCCGCGGCGGTGGCGCCATGCGCCTTGGCGAAGCGTTCCGCCAGGCGACGGCCATCGCCGAACAGGCCTAGGAACCAGCCAAACGGCCCAGGCTGCTCGTCGGCCAGCCGCCGGATCAGGTCGCCCTCCGTCACCAGGCCGACCGGCGTGCCGGCGGCGTCCACCACCGGCACCGCCGAAATGCCGCGGCCGGCCAGCAATTCGGCGACGCCGGCGACAGGCATCTCAGGCGGAATGACAACCAGGTCCCTGGTCATGAGATCGCGTGCTTGCACGGCGTTCCTCCAATGACTGCCAACATCGGAATGATGTCGGTGCAGTGGGGGAAACATGGCTATTTTTTTAACTCTTGACCTTGATCGGGCGCAACCGCCGGCGGTGCCCAGCGGGGCCGCGCCATGTAAAATTGCCTAAGGCGCCCGTGGCGTCTATGTGCTGCTAACCATTTATCCCCAACGGAGCAGGCTGTCTCAGGCCCATGCTGACGAACCTGCCCAACCTCCTGACGCTTAGCCGCATCTTCGCCATCCCGGTGATGGTGGCGCTGGCGGCGCTGCGGACGCCGCTGGGCGACATGATGGCCTGCGTCGTGTTCGGCCTGGCCGGCATCACCGACTACTTCGACGGCAAGATCGCCCGACAGCGCCAGCAGCTCAGCAGCTTCGGCCGCATGCTGGACCCCATCGCGGACAAGCTGCTGGTCGCCGCCGCGCTGATGGCGCTGGCCGGCCTGGACCGGCTTTCGCCGGCGGCATTGTATCCCGCCATCATCATCCTGCTGCGGGAAATCCTGGTCTCCGGCCTGCGCGAATTCCTGGCGGGGCTGCGGATAGGCCTGCCGGTGACGCAGTTGGCCAAGTGGAAGACCGGCGTGCAGATGGGCGCGCTGGGCACCCTGCTGGCGGGCGACACAGGCGCGCCGCTGGTTTACATGGACTGGCTGCCGGTATCGTTGATCGGCGAAGTCATGCTGTGGACCGCCGCTGCACTCACTCTGGTAACAGGTTGGGACTATCTGGTAGCAGGCCTGCGGCACGCTCGGAGCGCGCCGCCGGCAAGTGCCGGGGGCCAGGCCCCCGGTCCCCAGCGGTAGCGCGTTGCGGTCTTGAGAGCGGCGCGTTGCCAGCGCATGTTGCGGCCATGTCGGCAGGAGTAGGTTATGCGATTCGTACCCCAGGTGACAAAGCTGGCCCCGGCCCTCGGCATGGCCGTTCTGCTGGCCGGCTGCAGCACCTATGACAGCGGCACATCCTTCCTGAACCGCGCCGCTTCCGGTGCCTTCGAAGGCGTGGCGAACCTGGGCAGCTTCATGCCCTGGGGCGGCACCCGTCCCGCCAGCCCGGGCGACAGCCTGACC
>CANBNK010000003.1 GCA_947371015.1 Acetobacteraceae bacterium
GTCGGAGGCCATGTAGCGCGCCTCCGCTTCCTCCATCGTCTTGCCGACGGTGACTGAGAACTGCACGGCGACTTCCACTGCCATCGGGTCGCGGCCCTGCTCGGCGGTCAGGCGGCGCAACAGTTGGATGCGCTCGGCCAGTTCTTCCCACGGGCGCCAGCCGGGCAGCCAGCCGGTGCCCCACTTCGCCGCGCGCTCCACCGCCGCGATGTTGTGGCCGCCGGGATAGAGCGAGTAGGGCTTCTGCGCCGGCTTGGGCGCCATGGCGACGTCGTGGCACGCATAATACTTGCCGTCGAAGGTCACGCGGTCCTGGGTGAACAGCGCGTGCATCATGGCCAGCGCCTCGTCCAGCATCTCCCCGCGATGCGCTGTCTTGGCCAGGCGCGGCGCCCAGGCGGTGAACTCCTCCCGGTACGCGCCGATGCCGACACCGAGGTCGAAGCGGCCGCCGGACATGGCGTCCAGCGTCGCCGCGGTCTTGGCCAGCCAGAGCGGGTCGCGCATCGCCGGCACGGCCAGGGCGGTGCCGACGCGCAGCCTGGTGGTGGCGGCGGCGCAGAAGGACAGCACCGTCATCAACTCATAGAAGCGCGGCACCTTGCCGGGGAACTTCTTCTCCACGTAGTGCTGCGTGGTGATGTGGTCGTTGCCCCAGACGCCGTCATAGCCCAGGCGCTCGCAGAGCTGTGCCAGCGGCACGAAGTCGGTGGCCTCGACGAAGGGAATCGGGTGCATCACACCCTCGAACCCCGTGGGCAGGCAGACGCTGAACTTCATGCGCGAGCTCCGTTCAGCGCGACGGTCATGGCCGCGGGGGTTTGCAGCGTGGCCAGCGCGATCTCGTCCAGGCCCGCTTCGTGCAGACTGGCGCAGGCGGCGGCGAGCTCGGCCGGTTCGCCGGCCACGGCGTGGCGGGCGATGACCTCGGGCGTGATCAGCGCCATCGCGGCGTCCCAGTCGCCGGCCTGGGTCAGCTGCCACAACAGCGCCTGGTCCAGCACCGTGCCGGCGGCGGCCAGGTTGGGGGCGTGATGGGCACCGCGCAGCACGAAGGCCAGGCGGCGGCGCACCGGCCCCAGCAGCGCGTTGCGCTCGGCACCCTGTGGCACCGGGGCGGCATAGACCAGGCTGATACGGGCGACGGCGCGGCCCTGCGCGGCATCGCCGACCACGTCCAGGCATTGCCGGATATAGGCGCCCGAGGAGCCGCCCGAGAGCAGCACACCATCGGCATGGCAGCCGGCGACGCGCAGCATGGCCGGGCGGGTGGCGGCGAGGATGATGGGGATGTCGACGGCGCCGCCCACTAGGCCGCGCAGCCCGGGGGCGCTGAACACCTGGCCTTCCAGCTTCACCGCTTCCCCGGCGAACAAGCCCCGGCAGAGCAGGATGGCCTCGCGCAGCGCGGCGGCAGGGTGGGGGGCGGCCAGGGCGGCAGCTTCACGGTCTGCGGGCGCGCCGGCGCCGAGGCACAGCACGACGCGGCCGGGGTGGAGTTCCGCCAGCGCGGCAGCGGCCATGGCCAAGTGGACCGGGTGCATGGCGTAGGGGCTCATCGCCATCAGCGCCACGCGGATGCGCTGGGTGGCCAGCAACGCGACGTGGGCGATGGTGATGGGGTCGCGCAGATACAGGTGGCTGGCGACCCAGAAAGTGCCGGCGCCGGCGGCCTCGGCGGCCTGCGCCAACGCGGGGATTTCCGCCAGCGTCTCGCGGCCTTCGAGGGTGACGCCGAAGCGGGCGGGCCAGGCTGTGTTCATGCGGCCAGCCTAGCCGGTGGCGCCCGGCTGTCGAGGCGGAATCACCGGTGCGCCGGCCGCCGCCTTCACCTGGCCGCGGCGGGAAAGAAGTCTCCGTACCGGACCGCGAGCCGGCTGGCGGTGGTGCCGTCCCGGTCGGTTACGAGGCGCCGAGCCAGACCTGCTGCGCCTGGGCCACCACCTGCGCCATGCGGGCCTGCATTTCGGCATCGGTGATGCTGCTGATCGGGTGGTCGATGACGACCGGCTGCAGGCCGGGCATGCCGATGGCGGCGCGGGTCAGCTTGGTCTCTCGCAGGAATTCCGTGGTGATGATGACGGCGCTGGGCACGCCCAACTGCTCCAGCGCGATGCCGTCGCGGACGCAGCAGGAACAGCAGCTGCCGCAGTCACCGATGGCGGTCAGCACGATGTCGCATTCGGCCGCGATCTGCTGGATCAGCTCCGGCGCGGCGTCCTTCGAGAAGCTGTGCTTCACGTAGTAATTCACCGCGGCGAATTCGTGCTGCGCCTTCAGCGACGCCAGGCTGCCGCGCAGCAGCTTGTTGGCGTTCCACTTGCTGTTGTCCAGCACGCCCAGGCGCAGCCCGGCCAGTGCCTGCACGCGCGGCGCGGTGGGGGTGACGGTCTGGCGCAGCGTGCCGCGCGGGTCATAGACGGTCAGGGTGTCGATCGTGGTGAGCATGGTGGTTTCCTCCGTTACAGCGCGCAGGTGCCGTCGATGCAGACCGGGCCGCCCGGCTTGGCTTCGACGGGGCCGATACTGCGCAGCACCGGCGTGTTCATGTGGCCCCAGCCGGGGATGAAGACCGAGAAGCGGCCAGCCTCACCGCCCATGACGAACAGATGGATGTTGTCGGCGCTGGGGACGATGGGGATGCGGCTGTCGGGGTCGCGCTTGACCCATTTGGGCAGGTTGCGGTTGTAGACCTTGCCGTAGCGGTGGTCGCGGCTGATCAGCCGGAAGGCGTTGCCGCTGTGCATCCACAGGTAGTTGCGGATGTCGCTGCGGGTCCAGCCATGCTGGGCGATGGTGTTGGCGTGTTCCAGCCCCAGCACCACGACGCAATGGCCGCCGAGCACGGCGTTGTTGCTGCCGATGGTGCTCATGGCCGAGCACATGGTGTCGAGGATGCCCTCGGGGTCGTTGCATTGGTGGTCGGTGACGCTGTGCGGCGCTTCCGCGGCGATGGCGAAGACGGTGCTGTCCGTGGCGGCGTAGCCCTTGTCCACGTGGTAGGGGGCGAAAGGGCTTTGCGCCTCGTTCTCGGCCACGCAGAAGCTGTACTTGGCCGGGCTGCCGAGGGTGGATTTGTCCAACTCGGCCGGCCAGCCGCCGCCGACGTTGAGCATGATGAGGCGCACGGCGCGGCCGATGGTGGCATTGGCACGGTTGCCACTGCCAAAAGCGTTGCAGCCGCCATTCATGCCGATCTCGGCCGCCAGCGGGCCGTTGACGATGATGAGCGGGCTGGCGACATGCGTGGTGGCCTGCACGCCGTTCAGGTTGAAGGCGCGGTCGGTGATGGCCAGCATCGCTGCGCGCACCACCGGTGCGTATTCGGGCCGGCAGCCGGCCATGACCATGTTGATGGCCATGACTTCCCGCGTCAGCACGCCCCAGCGTGGGGCGACGCGGCATTCCTCGAACTGCGCGTCTCCGCCGAGGGCGGTGATGCAAGCCGCAACCTTTTCCGGTGTGGGCGGCACCACCGGCAGGCCGTCGGTGAAGCCGCGGTCGTAGTACCACTCGATCAGGTCTGTGCCGGGAGGGACGCTGCCACGGGTCTCGGCGCCGCCATGCAGGTCGCGTTCGGTAAAGCCGTCCATGGTCGCCTCCGCTTGCTTGGCGGGCAGCTTTCGCCGAAGCGGCATCCATACGCAAGCTGAACTCGATGCCGGTTATTCTTCCACTTTGCGCATGGGTCGGCGTGGCCGCATGGCCTGGCGGATCGCGGCCAGCAGCCCCTCGGCCGCCGGGCTGGGCGGGCGTTCGGCCAGGCGCAGCACGCCGACCTGGCGGCTGAGCCTCGGCGCGGCCAGCGGGCGGAACACCAATTCCGGGGCGGCCAGCAAGGGCCCGGCGCCACCAGGTACCACCGAGATGCCGGCGCCGGCCCGCACCAGGGCGTAGAGCGTGGCGAACTGGTTCACCCCGATGCCATGGCCGAAGCTGAAGCCCGCCGCGGCCGCGGCACCGTCCAGCAGGCGGCGGGTGCGGCTTTCCGGCGGCAGGGAGACCAGCCTTTCCCCGCGCAGCGCCGCCAGCTTCACCCGCGCCGGGCCGGCCAGCGGGTGGTCGCGCGGCAGCACCACGTGGAATTCCTCCCGCGCCAGGGCCTCGGTGGCAAAGCCGGGCGGCAGGTCCTCGATGTAGCCCAGGCCGAAATCGGCCAGGCCGGCGCGCACATCCTCCTGCACCTGGCCCTGGACGCCTTCGCGCAGTTGGATCTCCACGCCCGGGAAGCTGCTGAGATAGCCGGCCAGCAAGGCGGGCAGCACGACCTGCCCCAGCGACATGATGCTGGCGACGATGACCTGGCCGCGGCGCTGGTCCGCCAGGTCGCGCATTGCTGCCAGGCCGATGCGCATTTCCGCCAGCAGGCGTTCGGCCAGCGCGGCGAACTCGCGGCCGGCGGGGGTGACGCTGACCAGGCGGGTGCTGCGGCTGAACAGCGCGACGCCGAGGAGGGCCTCGACCTGCTGGATGGTGCGGGTCAGGGCGGGCTGGCTGGTCTTCAGTTCCACCGCGGCGGCGACGAAGCTGCGGTTTTCCGCCACGGCCACCACCGCGCGGAGTTGGCGGGTGGAGAGTTCCGGCGCGCGGTGCTTGGGCGGGGGCTTGGCCATGCCCGGCCAGGGTAGCCGAAGCCGGCGCCCGGACAATCGGTAGCGGGATGCGCGGGAAGGGTTGCAGAGCGGCCGCCCAGCGGCTAGAAGCCGCCGCCTGCGACCATGGTTCGCTGCCGTAGCTCAGTGGTAGAGCACTCCCTTGGTAAGGGAGAGGTCGAGAGTTCAATCCTCTCTGGCAGCACCACCGCAACGCGTTGATCGCGTTGGGTATTCAGGCAGATCAAGCACTTGCAGGGCTTCCGTGCTACAAGGAAGTGCTACAAGTGGCCTTGCAGATGACCCGACCGACGCGGCACCCCAGGACTCAAATCTTCCGGATGCGGAAGGCTGTGCCGCCCGCGCTGCGTGCGGTGGTCGGCAAGCGTGAGCTTGAGGAGTGCCTGGGAACCCGCGACCCTGTTGAGGCGTGCCGGCTTGGCCATGCCGCAGGGGCGCGCATAGAAGCCACTCTCGCCGCCGCCCGCGAGGTCGTCGCCCGGCCGCCGCAGAGCCTGACCGCGCGTCAAGTCGGCGTGCTAGTGGGCGAGTGGTATCGGGAGCAAGTGCCGGTCGTCGAGGCGAGCCGCGACAGCGTTGGCGGGTGCGAGGCGGCGCTTGATAGCCTGCTAGACCGGGTCGAAGGCGACCGCGAGGAACGGGAGTTCACCCCGCAGGCTGCCGACTTGGCCGATGCCGCCGAGGTGCTCGAAGCCCGTGGAGTCTACGCTGACGCGGGCACGATCTACGACGCCGCCTGCCAGCTATTCGGCGCGCGCGTTGGTCTGGCGCACCACGCCATTCGCATCGCCGGGCGAGACTTCAGGCCGGATGACGTCTTGGCGCAGTTCCCGGTGGCGGCCGATGCGCTGCCCGGCGCCGGCACCCAGGACGAGCCGCCGCGCCCGGCCATGCTGCCCGCAGCCGCGCCGGCCAAGCCGCTGCGCCGCGTCTCGCCGCCAGACTTGCCGCCTCTCCTGGCCGCCGATCTGCTGGCCTCCTGGGCGGCCGAGGCGGCTCCTGCACCAGCTACCTTGCGCAAGTACGGCGCCACCTTCCGCCAGCTAGCGCGCGTCCTTGGCTTCGATGACGTGCGGCGGATCACCGAAGTCGACGTGGTGAAGTTCAAGGCTGCCCGCCTTGCCGCCGGGATCAACCTTGGCACGATCACAGATGACGTGCTGGCGGCCGGCGGCGTCTGCTCCTGGGCAGTGACGAACAAGCACCTTCTCAACAATCCGTTCAAGGGGCTGGCCCTGAAGGCTGTGCGCCGCCGTGGCCCGGCAGCCCGCGTGCCCTTCGATGACGACGACGCGCGGCGCATCCTGCTGGCAGCGCGCAACGAAACCGGCTGCCTGCGGTGGGTCTCGTGGCTGCTCGCGTTCACGGGCGCCCGCATCGGTGAGATCGCAGAGTTGCGGCGGCAAGACGTGCGGCAATACGACGGTGTTTGGATACTCGATGTGGTGCCGACTGCGGATCGCGCCCTGAAGAACGAGGACTCGCAGCGCATGTTGCCGCTGCACCCGGACGTTCTCGCAGAGGGCTTCCTCGCATACGTCGCTGGCCTGCCGAATAACCCAGCGGCGCCACTCTTCGCGGACCTCAAGCCGGCCCCTGTCGGCGGTCGCGCTGCGGCGGCAAGCACGCTGCTTGGCCGCTGGGTCCGACAGACGGTGGGCATCACCGCCGCAGACAGGGCACCGAACCATTCGTGGCGCCACCGCATGCAGGACGAGCTTCGCCGCGTCCAGGCGCATCCCGAGATCAAGCCGGCGCACCGCTGCCCGGTGACGGCGCGTAGAGCGAGGCGACCCGCGCGGACGTATGAGCGGCCATGCCCGTTGGTGACGAGGCTCCAGGCCGCGCCGTACTCGGCTTCCACGCGGGACCAATCGGCCTTGTCGATGGTGAAGCTCTTGCCGTCGCTCCGAGAGCCTGACAGCGCGACGGCCAGGATGCCGGCCGCCGGGTTGCGGTGGTGGACGACAGGCGCCGGGTTCAGCCGCTGCGGGGGCTTGCGAAGACCGCTACGCTTCGGGGGCGTTGGTGATGATGACGCCAGGGCCTCCACGGAAGCGGCCGGGTCGGATGACGTGATGGTGCTGTTGTTCACTGTGGATGATCTTCCATGGTTCGCACGCCGGCTGCCTTGCGGCTCCGGGCGGTGCTTGCTGATGAAGTTGATGATTGGGATGGTGGCCGCTTGTGCGGACGGGCCACCTGGCTGCCGACCCAGGGCTACGACGCGCCGGGTCGATGGTCGGTTGGTAGGTGAAGCAGCGGGTTAGAAGTCGGTGCTGCCGGCTGCTTCTGCCGCGTCTGCTGGCTGCCGCCGCGCTGCGGCCACGGCCTCGAAGGTGCGCTTGATGGCACCACGGTTCAGCCGTCCTTCAGCCTCGGCCCGCGTGACCATCTTCGAGGCCTTGGCTTCGGACCAGCCCAGCGCCTGCGCCACTTCGCGCTGCGTGGCATGCTCGGCGCTGTTGATGGCGCGGACCAGTTGCTCAAGGGCGCAGTCCTCGGACGCCACGGCCTGCCACTCGGCCTTGCCACTCACCTCTGCCAGGGTGACTTCCTGCGCCGTGGTGGCCTCCGTCGCCTTGCCCCGGAACTTCGTCCACTCGGTGGTGAAAGCCGCCGTGCCAACCGGGGCGCCATCCTTCCGCTTCAGGCCCAAGATGACCTCGAACGTGGTGGCCAGCTTGCTGCTTCCTCGGTACGTCGTGCCCGACTTGCCCGAGTGATGCACCAGCACGCACGCCAGCCGCCGCGCCTTCAGTTCAAGCAGGAAGTTCAGCACCGGGTTCATAGCTGAAGCCTCATTCTCGTCGTCCAAGGTGGCCAGCGTCGAGAGGTTGTCCAACAGGATCAACTCGGCGCCGTGCAACTCGGCCTGCCGCACGATCTCCCGTTGCCCGGCCTCTGCGGCAAGGTCGGGGAAGTCGCCGGCCTGGGTGCCTTGGTCCTGCCGGCTGACGACCCGCAGGTTGCGCCCTGCCGCCACCGGGTCGAACCCGGCGATGGTGCCGGCGAGCATGGCAAGCCGCGCCTGAAGGTCTTCGATGCTCATCTCGCCGTCCACCAGCAGCACCCGACGCGGCACGGCGGATGACCAGCCCAGGAAGGCACCGCCGCCGGCAACCGCCAGCGCCATGGTCAAGGCTACCTGGGTCTTGCCGACCCCGGCCGCTGCCCACAGCATCGCGGACTCGCCCTGCCGAAGCCACGGCGCCAACAGGTAGTGGCGCGGCGGGAACTCGGCACGAAGCAGCGCCTCGAGCGTGCGCGTCTTCAGCGGCTCCGCGCCGCTCATGCGCCGGCTCCGGTGGCGGGCTGCTGGTGCTGGCTCCTGGCCGCCTGCACGGCGCGCCTGGCTGCTTCGGCCCGCGTGCTGACCAGCAGATTGCACCGGGTCAGGTTCAACGGATCACCGTCGAAGTAGCTGACGACCTCGCCGGGCTGGGCGCCGGCCAGCAGTCGGGCCAGCGTGACGGCGCCGCCGGCCGCCCGGTGCTTGCGGACGTAGAGGCTACCGTAGCCGTCGCCGCTGCCGACCAGCCCCCAAGCCGCGCCGTGGCTGGCGGTGACGTAGTGCCAATCGGCTTCGTCGATGCGGAACACGCGGCCCGCGCCGAGGGCGCCCGACAGTTCCACGGCCAGGACGCGGCCGGTGGCGTCGGTGGGTCGGACTGCGGGCGTCTCGTTCAAGGCGCGCGTCTGCCTGCCCGGCTTGGTGCCAGGGGCGTCGTTCAGGTTGTTCATGCGGTTCCTGTCGGCCGCCTCGAGGGCTGGCCGTGGGTGGGATGATGCCCGGATCGGGCGGGAGTGGGTCGGGAGGCGACCGGGGCCGGTGGGCACCCTTCGGCATAGGCGTGCCGTTGCTGGCATACTAAGTCGCTGGACAGGCAGCCGGTGGGGTTCCGTCCTGTCAGTGGCGTTCGCCGTCGTGCTTACTAGATCGCTGGACAGGCGCGACCAGAGGCCAGACCTCTACATCTTTCCAGTCGGATCGAAACCCGCTGCATCTGGCCGCCCGCAAACCCAGGCAAACAGCCGACTTGCCGCAGCTTTCCGGCTTTCACCCCGTAGAGAACAGGGAAAGAGGAAAGATCGATCCTCCGAGAGGGCTGACGCCCCCTCGAGGTACACCGCGCCACCCGCCGCGACTTCTGCCGGCCCACCTCGCAGCCGTCTCGGAGACCCCGGCAGCCGCGCCACCGGCACCCGCCAGCAGCCCCGCCAGGACTCCCCTGGCCGCCTCCGCGCCTGCCCCGCTGCCACTGCCTCACGCGGCCCGCCGAAGCCGCCCAGCGAGTCCCCAGGCCCGCCCAGACTAGGCCGGCAGAGTTCGCGCCGTTCCTGCTGGTGGCGGCTGCGTCGGGGCCTGCCGCGTGGCCCGACCCCGTGCGCTGCCCGGCGGGTGGGCGGCTAGGCGTTCCCGGTGACGCACCCCACGCCCTGCCCCGCGCCAGCCCCGGCGTCCAGCGCCAGCCCGACGGAGGGGAACACCCCGATGGTCTGCCAGGTCTTCGCGTCGAACACCGCGAAGCCTTCGGCTGTCCGTTCGATCTGGACAGCGTACTCGCCCGCCTCGTCGTCGCCGTGCGGCCCCCGGGCTGTCACCGGGTCGGGCTGCTGGGCGATGAACAGCCCGAACCTGCCGTCGTCTGTCGGGATGGCCTCGGCGGTCCATTGTGGCCCGGCCCTGCGGCACCACGAGATGGCGATCTCGTGGTCTGAGGCGGTGGTGGTCGGGCCAGTGGGGCTGGTGGCCGGGGGCTGAAGGCTGGTCATGGCGGGAACTCCACTTTTTATGCTCGAAGAAGGAGCGAGGCGTATTCGATACAAAGATATTTAAGAGACAACATTTTGTGCTGGCCGGCGGTGGCGGCATCTACCTGTGGTGGGCAGGGGCTGATCTGATAGACCCGCAGATGATCCGTGGGTCTTTCCGGCGGGGCGGCGTTGAGTGCCGAACCCCATGGACTCCCGGAACCCGTGGCGGTCAATAGTCAATCTCACGTTAACTTGAAGTTATTCAGTCCACTTATCCGCATACCGGTGGAGTCTCATCAGTACCCGATGGCTACTAGGCCGCTCCATTCGCCGCAGGTTCTTGCCCTTCTGCGCCACCGATGATGCGGTACACGCTGGCCCGCCCGATCCCGAGGCGTTCGGCTATCACGGTCGCCCCGACGCCCTCGGCCTTGAGCTTCAAGACTTCCGCTGACTGCCGCTGCGCCGTGGGGACGCGACCCTTGTACTTCCCCTCGTCCTTCGCCTTGGCAATGCCTTCCCGCTGCCGCTCGAGCATCAAGGCCCGCTCGAACTCCGCCACGGCGCCCAGTATCGTTAGCGTCAGACGACCGGTAGCCGACCGCGTATCAACCGGCTGCCCGCCCATAGACAGCACCAGAAGCCCGACCCCCTTGGCCTCCAGGCGCGCCACGATGGCCAGCAAGTCAGCCACGCTGCGGGCCAGCCGGTCGGGCTTGGTCACGACCAGGGTATCCCCATCGCGGACGTAGTCGATGGCGGCTTCCATCTGCGCCCGCTTGGCTACTGATGACACCCGTTCCGCGAACACCTTGCCGCACCCGGCTGCCTCGAGGTCGCGGTGCTGGGCTTCAAGCCCGGCCTCCTGCTCAACCGTGGACGTCCTGCCGTAACCGACCCGCATTGCCATGACGTGGAACCCCTGGCCCGGCTGAACGTCTCGCACGGGTCTAAGAGGATGATGCCTTGGGCCGTCTCGAAGATCAAACCCATTCGTGCGAGACGCTTTCGGCGCATGGTGAGACGACTCACACGGGCTTGCCCTAGCGAGACTGCCCGCTGCCGCATCTGTGGTCAGACCTAGGGTCGAAGTGCGTTGTCTAAGTCGGGAGGGACTGCGCGGCGGGCTGGGCGCGCCGATGACGAAAGCAGGACGCGACCCCCCACCCGTCGAAAAGCAACCTCTTTCAAAACTACGGTTGAAGCGGTTGTTGTTGTTGTCGACCCCCCACCCCGTCTTCGAGAGTGCACGCCGGAAGCCGGGGGTTACATTCCGGGTCCCCCCCCCCGAACCCAGGAGCCGGGGGACCCGCGCGTGGGTGCGCCAGCACAATGTGGATGCAACTAAACTGGGTCGTTCCTTAGTAGTGTGGCAAGTAGTGGCCGCCTGGATGCATCGCACAGTGTTTGTTCGAGCCGGAACAAGATCGCATTGTAGTTGATTTGTTAATGGCCTACTGACTCGCACTCACTGGAGTACAGACCATGCGACTTCGCGTCATGCTCACGCTCGCTGCCCTTGCCGTTCTGCCGGGTTGCGAGACGCCGACCCCAGAGCACATCGCCTACTGCCAAGCGGGCGGCTTCTGGGGCTGCGGCCATGGGACCCGGCTGATGGGCGCTGGCCTCACAGGCATGGCCATTGGGAACAGCCTACGAAACCCGGCGCCGGTCTACGTGGTCCAACAGCCGGTCTACGCGGCGCCGCTCCCACCAGCACCGCCAGTAGTCTGTCAGACGAACCGCTTCGGAACCACCTCAACGACGACCTGTCGGTAGCCGGTAGCTACCTCCGCCGGCTGTCTCAGGTGGCAGTCGGCGGGGCTGTAAGCGGCTCCAACCTCGTGCTACAAGACCCGCCCCGACCATGCCGCGCAAGTATCTGCAAACGCTCAGTTCTTCCTGATCAACCCAGAGTTCAATCCTCTCTGGCAGCACCATTCCCCTCAGTGGGTTAGCGCAGTTTTACACAGCCTGACTGAGAACGTAGCGGCACCGCAAAGCGCGCCAATGAATAGCGCTCTGACACAGGGCCGACACAGCCGCTTGGCCCTGTTCTTCATTTGTCTTTGTAGGCGGATCGGCACCACGCACCGGTCCGCGCTACCTCCCCGCTGCATCGCCCAGCCCGACCGCCAAGCCCATGCAACCGTCAGCAGCGTGGCGACAAGCAACTCCAGGCACGCCCATTAGACGCCGGCCGAGTTCGGCGGGCGTGGCCGCTTCAGCAGGCCGGCGGGCAGTACAACTCGCGCAGCACCTCCAGCACCCGCGCCGCCTTGGGGTCCGCCAGCCGGTACCAGATGGTCTGCGCCTCGCGCCGCGTTGCCACCAGCCCGTCCTCCCGCAGCAATGCCAAATGCTGCGACAGCGCGGATTGCGAGAGCCCGATCGTGGCCACCAACTCGCCGACGTTCATCTCCCCGGCGCCGGCCAAGTGGCACAGCACCAGCAGGCGCTTCTCATGCGCGAGCAGGCGCAGCAGTCGGGCAGCCTCGGCCGCGCGGTCTTGCAGGATGTCCATCGCCAGGTCGGCCAATTCCGCAGCCCCTAAATATTAGATTAATCTGATTTAGTCTAGTCTAATAGGGTTGGGGCCTCCGCTCAACCATCGTTGCAGAGGCCCTGCCACATGCCCGCGCTCACCGACCGTGCCTGGTCGCCCTATTTCGCCGGCGTGCTGATCGGCCTGCTGCAGATCCCCGCCTTCCTGCTGTTGGAAACCGCGCTCGGCACCTCCTCGGCCTACGTCACCGCGGGCGACAGCCTGGCGGCGCTGCTGGAGCCGGGCATCCGCGGCATCGACTACGCCGCCCGGCACCTCAGCGGTGCCAAGAACTGGTGGCAGGTGGCGGTCGTCGTCGGCATCGCGCTCGGCGCGCTGCTGTCCGCGCGGCTCTCGGGCACCCGGCGCCACGGCGTCTCGCCGGTTTGGGCGCGGGCCATCGGCAGCACGGGTCCGGCGCGGCGCTTCGCCATGGCCTTCGGGGCCGGCTTCATCATGCTGCTCGGCGCCCGCATCGCCGATGGCTGCACCTCCGGCCATGGCATTTCCGGCATGGCGCAGCTGGCGGTCGGCTCCATCGTCGCGGTCTGCGCCATGTTCGCCGGCGGCATCGCCACCGCCTTCCTGTTCCGCCGGGTCTGAAGGAGCCGCCGTATGTCCGTCCTCACCGCCATCCTGCTCGGCCTCGCCATGGGCACCGTCTTCGGCCTGGCGCTGGAGAAGTCCCGCGTGTTCGAGCCGGGCGTCATCCTTGGCCAGATGCAGCTGCGCAACTTCACCATGCTAAAGATTTTCCTGACCGCCGTGGTCACCGGGCTGCTGGTGCTGGCGGTGCTGAACGGGCTGGACCTGACCCGGCTGTTTCCCAAGCCGGCGCTGTACGGCGCGGACCTCATCGGCGGGGCGCTGCTGGGCGTGGGCATTGCGCTGGCCGGCGCCTGCCCGGGCACCGTGGCGGCGCAGATCGGCGCCGGCTACCGCGACGCCTGGTACACCCTGGCCGGCGGGCTGCTAGGCGCCGTCGCCTTCAGCTATGCGGAACCGGTGCTGAACCCGCTGCTGCTGAGCGGCGGGCCAGGCAGGATCACCCTGGCCAACGTGACCGGCGCGCCGTTCTGGGTGCTGGCGCTGGGCTTCGCCAGCCTGCTAGTCGCCGGGCTGGTGGCGCTGGAACGCTGGCGCCCCTGGCGCGGCGAGTTGGGTGCCGCTGCCGATGGCCTGCTGCCGCTGCCGGCCCCGTACCCCGTGGTCAATGCCGTGGCTGCCGAGTAGGCTGCCGCCATGCGCAAGCGCAGCCCCGTCCGTAGCGCCGTCCACTTCGCCCTGCGGCACATCGCCATCGGCTTCGTGCTGGCGACGCTGCTGCTGTCGGCGCTGTTCTGGGCCGACCCCGGCGGCTTCGCCAGCCTGATCCGGCGCGAACCGAGCCACCCTTGGCCGGCGCTGGTGCTGTGGTTCTTCCTGGGCCTGACGCTCAGCAGCGTGCAACTAGCCATCGCCATCATGCAGCAGGGCAGTCCGCCGGATGATGACGGCCCCGGCGGCGGCACTCGCATCCCGGTGCTGGTGCCGGTTCGCGTCACCGCCACGCGGCGCTGAGGCGCGGCCACTCGCCAGCTCCTCACGTCGTCGCGCCTGGGCTTGTGGCAGCGCAAGGCCGCAATGTTAGCCTTCGCTTAAGTAGGGTCTCTTGACTACGGAGGCCCCGCCCATGACGGTTCTGCTGCTCGCCGAAACCCGCAACACCCTCGACGGCCGCGCCACCCGCGCCGCCGTGGCGGCAGCCCAGGCGCTGGGGCCGGTGGACCTGCTGGTCTGCGGCACGGCTGAGACCGCCAGCGCCGCCACCGCCTGGCCCGGCCTGGCCACGGTGCTGCACTGTGCCGACCCAGCCTGCGCCCAGGGCCTGGCGGAGCCGTTGGCGGCCCTGCTGGCCGCGCTGGCTCAGAGCTACATCCATCTGGTGGCCCCGGCCACGGCGCAGGGTGCCAGCGTGATGCCGCGCCTGGCCGCCCTGTTGAACCTGCAACCCATCCCGAACGTGGTCGGCATCCTTGACGCCCAAACCTTCACCCGCCCAACCTATGCCGGCAACGCGCTGGTGACGCTGCGCAGCGACCAGGCGCGCCAGGCCCTTACCATCAACCCGCTGGCCTTCGAGCCGGTGCCGCCGCAGGGCGGTGCCGCCGCGTTACGCGCGGTGGTGGCCCCGCCCGGCACCGGGCCCAGCGCCTGGCTCAGCTTCACCCCGCCGGCGGCCTCGGCGCGGCCCGACCTGGCCACCGCGCGGGTGGTGGTGGCCGGTGGCCGTGGCCTGGGCGGCACGGAGGCGGTGCCGGCGCTGGAAGCACTGGCCGACTGCCTGGGCGCTGCCGTCGGCGCCAGCCTGGCCGCGGTGGAGGCAGGCTACCTGCCCAGTGAGTTGCAGGTCGGCCAGAGCGGCCTGGCCGTGGCGCCGGAGCTCTACATCGCCGCCGGCATCTCCGGCGCCATCCAGCATCTGGCCGGCATGCAGGGTGCCAAAGTGGTAGTGGCGATCAACCTCGACCCCGACGCGCCGATCCACGCCGCGGCGGATTATTCGCTGGTGGGCGACCTCACCGAACTCCTGCCCGCGCTGACCGCGGCACTGGGCTGAGCCGCACTCACGTCGGGTCGCGCAGCACGCGGTACAACGCGGGTATGGCCAGCACAGTCAGCGCGGTGGAGGACAGCAGCCCGAACAGCAGCGCCACCGCAAGTCCCTGGAAGATTGGGTCGCCCAGGATGAAGCCGGCGCCGATCATTGCCGCCGCCGCGGTCAGCGCGATGGGCTTGAACCGCACCGCCCCGGCTTCCAGCGCCACCGCGCGCAGGCTGCGGCCCTCGCGCGGAGCGTGGCGGATGAAGTCCACCAGCAAGATCGAGTTGCGGACGATGATGCCCGCCAGCGCGATGAAGCCGATCATGCTGGGCGCGGTGAAGGCGGCGCCGATCAGCGCATGGCCCAGCACCACGCCCGGCAGCGCCAGCGGCACCGGCAGCAGCACCACCAGCGGCAGCAGGAAGCTGCGGAACTGTGCCACCACCAGCACATAGATCCCGAGCAGCGCCACGCCGAAGGCCGCGCCCATGTCACGGAAGGTGATGCGCGTGACCTCCCACTCGCCGTCCCACAGCAGGCTCGGGCGGCTTTCGTCATCGGGTTGGCCCGCCAGACGGATGGCCGGCGCGCCGGGCATGTCGCGCAGCGCCTCCGCCACCGCCAGCATGCCGTAGATCGGCGCTTCATAGGCACCGGCCAGTTCGGCGGTTATCATCTCAGCGGCACGGCCGTTGCGGCGAAATATCGGCGGCGAGGCCGGCTCCTCGCTCACCTGCACCAGGCTGCCAAGGTCCACCGTGCCAGCGCGGCTGGGCACCGGCGTGGCCAATAGCTGCTCCGAGAGGAACAGCGCTTCCTTCGGCAGCCGAACCACAATTGCCATCGGGTTGCGCCCGGCGCCGCGATGCGAGAAGCCGACCGGCACGCCGCCCAGCAGGCTGCGCAGCGTGTCATGCACCGCGGCTTCCTCCACACCGAAGAACGCCAACTGGTCAGGCAGCAGCCGCACCCGTAGCCGGTGGCCGGGGTCCACGAAGGTATCGTCCAGGTCCACCAGGAAGGGCACGCGGCGGAACGCCTCCCGCACCACGGCAGCGGCGGCGCGGCGGCTGGCGGGGTCGGGGCCATAGACCTCGGCCAGCAGCGTGGCCAGCACTGGCGGGCCGGGCGGCACCTCCACCAGCTTGAGGCGCGCATTCTCCGGCAGATGCAGCGCCGCCAGCCGGGCCCGGGCGTCCAGCGCAATGGCGTGGCTGTCGCGGTGGCGCTGGTGGCGGTCGGTCAGCAGCAGGTCAAGGTCGCCCCGGCGCGGTTCCTGCCGGCTGTAATAGTGCCGTACCAGGCCGTTGAAGTTGAACGGCGCGGCGGTGCCGGCATTCAGCGTCACGCCCTGCAATTCCGGCAGGTCGCGCAGCAGCTCGGCAGCGGCCAGCAGCGTGCGCTCGGTATCCTCCAGGCTAGCGCCGGCGGGCATGTCGAGCAGCACCGCCAGCTCGGATTTATTGTCGAAGGGCAGCAGCTTCACCGTCACATCGCGGGTGACGAACAGCACCAGGCTGGCCAGCGTGGCGGCGCCGGTCAGGCCGAGGAACAGCCAAGCCCGGCCACGCCGTTCGATGATCCGCCGCGCCACCGCGCGGTACAGCGCGCCAAGCCGGCCCTCGCCGCCTTCGGCATGCCCGGCGCCCAGCTTTAGCATCAGCCAAGGCGTCAGCACCATGGCGGCAAAGAAGGAAAATCCCATGGCCGCCGACGCCACCGCCGGGATCGGCGCCATGTATGGTCCCATCAGGCCGGAGACCGCCATCATCGGCAGCAGCGCTACGATGACGGTCAGCGTGGCGACGATGGTCGGGTTGCCCACCTCCGCCACCGCCTCCACCGCGGCGGTCACGCGGTCGCGGCCATCCCGCATCGCCCAGTGCCGGTCGATATTCTCGACCACGACGATGGCGTCATCCACCAGGATGCCGATGGAAAAGATCAGCGCGAACAGCGAAACGCGGTTCAGCGTGTAGCCCAGCATCCAGGCGCCAAACAGCGTCAGCAGGATCGTCACCGGGATCACCACCGCCGTCACCACCGCAGCGCGCCAGCCGATGGCCAGCCAGATCAGCGCGACGATGGAAGCGGTGGCCAGCCCCAGGTGGAACAGCAGTTCGTCCGACTTGGCCTGCGCCGTTGCGCCGTAGTCGCGCGTCAGGTCGGCGGCGATGCCGGCCGGGATCATCCCGCCCTGCAGCGCAGCCAGCCGCGCCTGCACCGCCATGGTCACCGCCACCGCATTGGCGCCGGCGCGCTTGGCCACCGCGATGGAAACCGCCGGTGCCCGCTGCCACTGGCCATCGGCGCCGCGCGTCAGCCGCCAGACCCGGGCATCGGTCGGCGCCGCAGCGGCGCTGATGCGGGCGACATCGCCAACATAGACCGGCCGGCCATCCCGCGTCGTCAGCAGCAGCTGGCCGATGTCCGGCACCCCGCGCAGCGTCTGCCCGGCCTGCACCACCAGCGTCTCGCCTGCCTGGCGCAGGCTGCCGGCCTGGAAGCTGCGGTTGGCGCCCTGCAGCTTTTCCACCAGCTGGTTCAGCGTGACGCCATGCAGTGCCAGCCGGTCAGGCAGCGGTTCTACCCGAATCTCCGGCGCCCGGCCGCCGACCAGGTAGATAAGGCCCACGTCCGGCACCTTGGCCAACTCGGATAGCACGCGGTCCGCCACCTCATGCAACGCAGTGTCGGTCCAGCGGCCCTCGGCGGGGTGCTCCGGCCGCAGCGTCACCACCGCCACCGCCACGTCATTGATGCCGCGCCCGACCACCAGCGGCTCCGGGATACCGAGCGGAATGCGGTTCCAGTTGGCGCGCAGCCTCTCGTGCACGCGCAGGATGGCGTCGTCGGCGCTGGTGCCGACCAGGAAGCGCGCCGTCACCATCACCTGATCGTCCAGCGTATTGCTGTACACGTGTTCCACGCCCGGGATCGCGGTGACGATGGCCTCCAGCGGGCGGGTCACCAGCTCCATCGCATCGGCCGCGGCCAGGCCATCGGCGCGGACCTGGATATCCACCATCGGCACGCTGATCTGCGGCTCCTCCTCCCGCGGCAGCGCCACCAGGGCCAGCAGCCCCAGCGCCACGGCGGCCAACAGCAGCAGCGGCGTCAGCGGGGACCGGATGAAGCTGCGGGCGAGGACGCCAGAAAGTCCGAGGCTCATGGCCGCACCAGTTCATCGCCGGCATGCAGACCGGAGAGGATTTCAATGCCGCCGTCGCGGGCCGGCCCGCGCTGCACAGGCACCAGCGCGCCGGTAGCCAGCCGCACCAGGTCGAGACCAGGCGCGGCGAGCAGGTACTCGGCCGGCACCACCAGGGCCAGGCGCCGGTCGGCCGCCACAGTCACCCGCACCCGCTCCCCGACGAAGAAGTCGCCCAGCCCGGCAACTTCGGCATCCGCGACCACCTGGCCGTCCTGCATCTGCGGATAGACCAGGCGGATGTGGCCTTCCCCCAGCACGCCGTCGCCCAATCCGCGCGTCCCGACCTCGACGGCGTCGCCGGCGCGGAGGAAGCGGGCGTGGCGTTCCGGCAGGCGCAGCCGCAGCACGTAGTGGTCAGTGGCAATGCCGAACAGCGTCTCGCCCGGCTGCACCACGGCGCCGGGCGTCCCACGCACCCGCAGCACCCGCCCGCCCTGCGGCGCCAGCACCTGGCCCTCGCGCTGCTGTTGTTCCACCACGGCGCGTTCGGCGCGGCTGGCGGCGGCCTGAGCCTCCACCACGTCCAGCGCGGTCTGGGTCTCGTCAAGCCGCACCTGAGTGGCGGCGCCGGCGGCACGCAGTGTGCGGGTGCGGTCGTGGTCCAGCTGGGCCTGGCGGCGCTGCGCCGCCAGCGCGGCGAGGCGGGCATCCAGCGCGGCAAGTTGCATCGCCAGCTTTGGATCCTCGACCTCGGCCAGCAACTGGCCTGCCTGCACCGCATCGCCCTCGCGGGCGCCCAGGCTGCGCAGGGTTCCGGCGATGCGGGTACGCGCCTCGACCTCGCGGATGCTTTCCACCGTGGCGAAGACCGGCTTGCGGTCCTCTACCTGGCTGGCGGCAACCCGGAACGGCGCCTGGGCCTGGGCTGGGACGGCTAACAAGGCCAGCGCCAGGGTGGCGCACCGCGTGCGTGATGCCAGCATGGCAAGCCTCCATTTGAGCTTGCGGTTATTTAGAATTATCTGATATAAAGGGCAAGCTCAATCGGCACGCCAAGGGAGCCTGCGATGGACGATGCCACCCAACTGATCTGCCCGCAGTGCGGCAGCATCAATCGTGTGCCCACCGCCCGCCTGGCCGACGGGCCGCGCTGCGGTAGCTGCAAGCGGGCGCTGTTCACCGGCCAGCCGCTGGCCGTTTCGGCCGAGGCGTTCCGCCGCCAGCTGCAGCATAGCGGCGTGCCGCTGCTGGTGGACTTCTGGGCCAGCTGGTGCGCGCCCTGCCACGCCATGGCGCCCGAATTCGCCGCCGCCGCACCGCTGCTGGAACCCGGCATGCGGCTGCTCAAGCTTTCCACCGAGGAGGCGCCGGACGTGGCGCGCGACCTCGGCATCAGCAGCATCCCGACGCTGGCGCTGTTCGCCGGCGGGCAGGAACGTGCGCGCCGCAGCGGCACCATGCCGGCGCGGCAGATCGTGGCCTGGGCCCGGCAGGTAGCTTGAACCGGCGCATCCCAACCCAAGGAGACTCCCTATGTTGACCCAGAATGTCGGCGGCCTGGACAAGGTGCTGCGCGTGATCCTCGGCCTGGCGCTGCTGACGGCCGGCTATTTCGGCCCGCTGGGCTGGTGGGGCCTGGTGGGGCTGGTGCCGCTACTGACCGCGCTGGCCGGTACCTGCCCGCTCTACACCATCCTCGGCCTGCGCACCTGCCCGGTAGCGCGTCTGGGATAAACCGCGCTGAATACGCGCGAGGCTATGCCGGTTTGGCTGGCCAGCGGGCGGCCGGGCCGGGCGTGCGGCTCGGGCCAGCAGCTGCTGTAGCCCGCCTCGTCACCCAGGGTTGGGGTTGCAATGGCCCCGCCATCAAGCTGTCTCCGTCGCACGAGCCGGCCGCCGCAATCGCCGTATAGAAGGCGACGGCCGCGGCCACTCGGCCCGACTATTCTTCCTTCGGCAGCGGCTCGGCGAACGGGCTGCGCACGGGCCAGGCAGTGTTTAGCGCGCCGGGGAATTCAGCGATCCACATCAACAGCAATCCGAGCATAGCGCAGCAACCTGCGACCGCCGACCACTGCCGTTGCCAAACCGCCAACCCGCCGACTGCCAGAAACAACACTGTGGCTGTCATGGGGTGTCCGAATACATAGCTGCAGCCCCACATAAAAATCCGGAGCGGCATAGCGCTCCAATGCGTGAATAAACGCCAGGCTGCCAGCATGAACTTCTCCCATTTGTAGGATTCTACTCGACAGGGAGGGTTCCTACTGGAGTTTCATTGGCCAATAACGATTATAAATATACTTTCATGACCGCGCAGAAGAACATGACAGCGACCCAAGTCGCCGGCCAGCTTGAAGCCTGGAAGGCACGCGGACTCGCGCGGCCAAGCCGCAGCATTTGCGCTTGGCGCCCTCCTGCGTCCGCGAACATGTTGCGGCAGCGCCCCGCCCGGGGATGCGCTCAACCGCCGCCCAGCAGGCGCCGCAGTCGCTGGATCAGTGGCACGCTGGGGGCCGACACAACGGGGAGGCCAGCGGCCACCCAGCCGCCAATGCCACCCCCAAGCACCATGGCCGTGCAGCCCGGTACCCGCTCCGCCAGCCGCGCCGCTTGCATGCCCGTGCGGGCGCCGGAAGCGCAGTGGAACACAACGGTCCCGCTCGTCGCCAATCCGGGCACAGCCTCCGCCAGCCGCGACAGCGGCAGGTGCAGGCTGCCATTGATATGCTGTCGCTGACGTTCCCCCGCCTCGCGGACGTCAACGAGGGTGATCGCTTCCGTCGCCAGCAGGTTGGCGACCTTGACGGCGCTGAGGGACGGAAGGACCATGCGGGTATCCAGTGTTGCTGCTTCCTCTGCATATTAGTATATACTTATTTATTCAAGCCGCTACAGGCTGAACAGCTTGCCGACCGCAGCCGGCACCACTCGGTCGCCAAAGGCGCGCTCCAGCGCGTTGACCGCTCGCCAGCCGGTGCAATGCGCCGGGATCATCAAGGGCAGGTCGAAGCCCGCCAGGTCGGTGACGGTCTCGGGGATATTGGCCTCGTTCTCGCCGGAAAGGTGGAAGCCGCCCATGACGCCAAACAGCGGCACCTCCGGGAACCTGGCGTGGGCATCGTGCAGCACGTTGACGATGCCGGCATGCGAGCAGGCGCTGAACACCACCAGGCCCTTCCCGGCGACATGCACGGCGCAATAGCGCTCATCCATCAGCAGTTCGTCGCTCTCCCATGGGCTGCCCTCGCCGTCGCGGGCGACCTGGCCGGGCAGACCATGTTCGTAGCTGGTCAGGCGCGGGATCTCGCCGCTGATGAACAGCGTGTCGTCGAATAGCAGCTGCGGCTCTGCGGTGACCTGCGGCGCGGCGCCCATGGCTGCCCAGGCATCGGGAGGCGGTACGCGCTCCATCGGAAAGACACCGCCGTCCGGCTGGCGGCCGCCGCGTTCGCGGAACATGCCGGGGTGCAGGTGCAGCGGCACCGGCTGCCCCCCATTCGCCGCAGTGATGAACCGCAGCGCCGCCGGAATGCCGCCGGCGTGGTCCCAATGGCCGTGCGAAAGCATCGCTGCCTCGACGCCGCCGAAGTCGATCCCCAGCTTCGGGCCATTGCGTTCCACCGCGTAGGGGTCGGGGCCGCCGTCGAACAGGAAGCCATGGCGGCGCCCGCCGCGATGCAGCATCAGCACCAGGGCAAGGCCGTGATTGGCGCAGCACAGGGCCGGGCCGGAGGTGAAGCGCATGCCCTGCCGCCGCAGCATGTTCCATTCCCGCGTCACGAAGGGCGGCGTGCGCGAAAGCGAGTCGGTCACGTTGTCCACCAGCACCTGGATCTCCAGGCGTTCAACCGGTTGCAGCAGCATGGGCGGGTCCTCCCTCAGGGCAGGCTAGCCCGCGCCAACCGCAGCCGGCAGGGCAAAAGCAGCGGTCCGGGCAAGCGGCTATCTGCCAGGGTCGACCGGTCGGCGGCCACGATCTGCGCCGGGCAACGATCCCACGCGAAAAACCATTCTCTTCTAATTTAGTTTTTGCTTATATTATGCCCCCGATGGCGAAGCGAAGATGGTAGCTGCGCGCGCCGCAGCCGACTGTCCTGCCACCACCCGTCCGGCGCTCAGAGGCACGTGACCATGTTGCCCGCCCAAAGACCTCCGCCGCGGCCTGCGCCGCCTTGCCGCCAGGCATCCCCCTGCGTCGTCATCGCTGGCTGCTGAGGCCCGCCCCATGAGCAAGATCACGCACCCCGAGCCTGCCCAGGCGCCGGAGGCCTCAACCTCGCTCTACGCAGACCGGGTCAAGGTCTACCCGAAGGCGGTCAGCGGGCCGGTGCGGCGGGCCAAGTGGGTGGTGCTCGCGCTCTGCCTCGCCGCCTACTACCTGGTGCCCTGGCTGCGCTGGGACCGCGGGCCGGGCGCACCGGACCAGGCGGTGCTGGTGGATATGACCCATGCCAGGCTGTACTTCTTTTTCATCGAGATCTGGCCGCAGGAGGTCTACTACCTCACCGGCCTGCTGATCCTCGGCGCCATTGGCATGTTCATGGCCACCAGCCTGTTCGGCCGCGTCTGGTGTGGGTTCACCTGCCCGCAGACGGTCTGGACAGACCTGTTCATGCTGGTGGAACGCTGGATCCAGGGCGACCGCAACGCCCGCATCAAGCTGGACGCGCAGCCCTGGGGGCCGGCCAAGCTGGCGCGCAAGGCCGCCACCCATGCCGCCTGGCTGGGCATCGCCGCGGCCACCGGCGGCGCCTGGATCATGTACTTTCAGGACGCGCCGACCGTGATTCCCCAGTTGCTCACCGGCGCGGCCTCGACCCAGACCTACTTCTTCTTCGGGCTGTTCACCGCCACCACCTACGTCTTCGCCGGCTGGGCGCGGGAGCAGCTCTGCACCTACATGTGCCCCTGGCCGCGCTTCCAGGCCGCCATGCTGGACGAGAGCAGCCTGATGGTCTCCTACCGCACCTGGCGGGGCGAACCGCGCGGCAAGGCCAAGGCGCATGACGCCGGCGACTGCGTCGATTGCGGCGCCTGCTTCCATGTCTGCCCTACCGGGATGGATATCCGCGAGGGCACACAGTTGTCCTGCATCGGCCCGGGGGCCTCATCGCCTTCGAGAGCGCCACCAACCTGGCCGCCAGCGAGGCGGCTGCCGCGCCCTTCCCGCCTGGCCCGCAGCGGCTGCTGGCCGGCATGGCGGCGCGCCAGGTACCTAAGATGATCCACGCCCGCACACTGGTTTATGCCGGCGTGCTGGCTGCGGTGGCCGCCGTGATGCTGGGCAGCTTCCTGCTGCGCAGCACGCTGACGCTGACCGTGATCCGTGACCGCGCGCCGATCTTCGTCCGGCTGTCGGATGGTGGCGTGCGCAACGCCTATACACTGAAGCTGGCCAACAAGCTGCGCGACCACGAGGACTACGTGCTGGACCTGCAAGCGCCGGCCGGCCTGGCGGTGCTGGTGCAGGACGCGGTGCTGGACAGCCAGGCCCGGCCGCTGGTGGCCTCGCGCGCGGATGGCATTACCCAGTGGCGCGCGCTGGTGACCGCCGCGCCCGGGCTGCACCTGGCCGAGAGCGTGCCGGTGATCTTTCGCCTGCTGGACGCCCAGGGTCGGGTGATGGCCAGCACCGCCAGCGTCTTCCTGGGGCCGCTGCCATGGGTCAGCGGAGGCGCGAGGTTGCGCTGCGTCAATGGTCTAATGTTAGACTTCCCTCATATTGAGCCAGCGACGCGGTGGACGGAGACGATTATGCACAAGGACTGGCCCGGCATGGCGGCAAGCCTCGCGGCCCCGCTGAAGGAGTTGCGCGGCGGCACGCCGGAGGTGATGCAGGGCTTCAGCGCCATGGCCCGCGCCGCGCTGGCGCCAAAGACGCTGGACGGCAAGGCCAAGGAACTGATCGCGCTGGGCATTGCGGTGGCAATCCGCTGCGATGCCTGCATCACCTTCCACGCCGAGGCAGCGCTGCGCCAGGGCGACAGCCGCGACGAGGTCATGGAGGTGATGGGCATGGCGATCTACATGGGCGCCGGCCCCGCGGTGATGTACGCCGCCCAGGCGGTGGAGGCTTTCGACCAATACGCGGCGAAGGCCGCCGGCTGAGGCGGCACCGATGCGCTTGAAGCTCCTGGCCGGCATCGCCCTGCTCGGCGGCGCGCTGGCCGGCGGTGGCTGGCTGCTGCTGCACCAGCCCCTGACGCTGCCGGTGGTGGTGGCGGAGACCGACGTGCCGGTGCGGGTCTTTGGCCTCGGCACCATCGAGGCGCAGGTCTCGTCGCGCATCGGCTTCGAGGTCGCCGGCACGCTGGTGGAACTGCACGCCGACCACGGCGACCGCGTGGCCGCCGGCCAGGTGCTGGCGCGGCTGCATCCGGCGGCGCAGCAGGCCCGCGTCGCAAAGGCCGAGGCCGGGCTGCAAAGCGCCGAGGCGCAGCAACTGCGCGTCGCCGCCGCACTGGACCGCGCCACCGCCCAGGCGCAGCAGAAGCGGACGCTGGCCAACCGGCGGCGCGAACTGACCGCACGCGGCACCACATCCGTCGAAGTCGCGGAACTGGCGGAAACCGAGGCGACCGCCGCCGCCGCCGACCTCGGCGTGGCCCGCGCCGACCTGGCGGTGGCCCGCGCGGCATTGGCCGATGCCCGCGCCAGCCTGCTGGCCGAACAGACCGCGCTGGCCAAGCATACACTGGCCGCGCCGTATGACGCCGTGGTGGTCAGCCGCCAGCGCGAACTCGGCAGCGCCACGGCGCCAAGCGAGCCGATCTTCACGCTGATGGATCCGGCGACGATCTGGGCGCTGGCCTATGTCGATGAAGGCCGCGCCGGCATGATCCGCGAGGGCCAGCCAGCCGAGCTGCGACTGCGCTCGCTGCCCGGCGAGGTGTTCCCGGCCCGCGTCGTCCGCATCGGCCTGGAGAGTGACCGCGTCACCGAGGAGCGCCGCATCTACGCCCGCTGCGAGCGCTGCCCACCGCGCCAGGTGCTGGGCGAACAGGTGCAGCTGGAGGTCGAGACCGGCCGCCTGCCCAGCGCCCGGCTGGTGCCGGAAGTGGCGGTGGAGGGCTACGACGGAGCCAGCGGCAAGGTCTGGGTGATCGAGGACGGGGCGCTGCACCAACGCGCGGTGCGCTTCGTGGCCCGCACGCTGGATGCGCGGCTGGCCCTGGCGCCGGAGTTCGCCGCGCTGGCGGTGGTAACGCGGCTGCCGCACGCGCTGCGCTTCGGCCAGGCGGCACGCGCCGAATGAACCTCGCTTTGCGCGACATCCGCCACAACCTCGGCCGCTTCCTGCTGACCTGCGTTGGCCTTGGCCTGCTGCTGGGCGTGGCGCTGGCCATGGTTGGCATCTATGGCGGCGTGGTGGAGGAAGCGCTCTCCCTGGCCCGCAACATGCGCGCCGACCTCTGGGTGGTGGAGGGCGGCTCGCGCGGCCCCTTCGCCGAGGCGAGCCGCATCCCCGGCGATGTCCGCGAGGCGGTGGCCCGGCTGCCCGGCGTGCGCGAGGCCGGCAGCCTGACCTTCCAAACAGTTGAGGCGCGGCATGCCGGCGGCCCCATGGGCGTACTGGGCGGCGCTGCCCCGAATGAGGAGCAGGTACGCGAACGCGCCGGGGAGGCCGGGCGACAGCGCATCGGCGCCGTGCTGCGGCTTCAGGTGGTGGGCTACGAGCCGGACCGGCCGGGCGGGCCGCCGGGCATCCTCGAAGGCCGCGGCATCACCCGCGGGCGGCTGGAGCTGGTGGCGGACCGCAGCGCCGGCCTGCCGCTGGGCGCCGTGGTGGAGATGGCGAACCTGCGCTACCGCGTCGTCGGCATCAGCACCCGCGCGGTCAGCACCGGCGGCGACCCGCTGGCCTGGATTACGCTGCGCGACAGCCAGGATTTGCAGTTCCGGCTGACGCCGCCGGCGGCGCGCCGGGCGCAGCAGGGCGGTGGCGGCGCGCTGCCGCAGGACACGGTGAATGCCGTCATCGCCCGACTGTCACCGCATGCCGATGCCGGCGCCGTGGCCGCCGAGATCCGCCGCTGGAAGCATTTCTCGGCGCTGACCGGGGCGGAGCAGGAGAACGTGCTGACCCGCAGCGTCGTGGACAAGGCGCGCAAGCAGATCGGCCTGTTCACCACCGTGCTGCTGCTGGTCTCGGCGGTGATCGTGGCGCTGATCATCTACACGCTGACGATGGACAAGATGCGGGAGATCGCCACGCTGAAGCTGATCGGCGCGCCGGACCGCAGCATCGTCGCGCTGGTGATGCAGCAGGCGCTGCTGCTGGGCGCGGTCAGCTTCACCAGCGGCACCGCGCTGCTGCTGGCGGCGAAGGACCACTTCCCGCGCCGCGTGGTGCTGGGGCTGGCGGAGGTCAGCGGCTTCGGCGTGCTGGTCTTCGTCATCTGCCTGCTCGCCAGCCTGCTGGGCGTGCGCTACGCGCTGCGGATCGAACCGGCGCAGGCCCTGGGCGGATGAGCGCGCTGGTGGAACTGTGCGGCATCGCCAAGGGCTTCGGCAGCGGCGAGGCGCGGGTGCAGGCGCTGTCCGACATCACCCTGAGTGTCGATGCCGGCGAGGTGGTTGGGCTGCGCGGCCCTTCCGGCAGCGGCAAGTCAACGCTGCTGAACCTGGTGGCCTGCATCCTGGAACCCGATGCCGGCACGCTGCGCCTGGCCGGCGAGACGGTGTGGGACGGCCGTTGGTCCCGCGCCGATCTGCGGGCGCTGCGGCGGGAGAAGATCGGGTTCATCTTCCAGTTCCACAATCTGCTGCCTTTCCTGGACGCCACCGACAACGTGGCGCTGGCGATGACGCTGAACCGGGTGCCGCTGGCCGAGGCGCGCCGCCGCGCCCGCGCCTTGCTGGACCATCTGCAGGTGGGCAAGCGCGCCACGGCCATGCCGGCCAAGCTCTCGGGCGGCGAGGCACAGCGCGTCGCCATCGCCCGCGCGCTTGCCAACAACCCGCGCATCATCCTGGCCGACGAGCCGACCGCGGCGCTGGATAGCGAGCGCGCCCAGGTGGTGATGGACCTGCTGCGCCAGGTGGCGCGGGAACAGGCCGCCGCCGTCATCGTGGTGACGCATGACGACAAGATCTTCAGCCGCTTCGACCGGCTGGTCGGGCTGCGGGATGGGCGGGTGGAGACGGTGTGACGCCACGGCAGGCCGCCGTCTTCGCCATGAGGCTCGGAGGGCAACCGTGAAGCCACCAATTCCTTGCTGCACTTTCATGTTGCGCTTGCCCGGCATGGCCGAGGCAACGATCAGAGGTGGCTCTTTTCCAGGCGCGAGCGATTCAGCCACCAGAACCCAGAGGTTTACCCATGCCTGCTCAAGTTCCACTCGGCGCGCCCACGATCGCGCTTTCCACGCCGAGCCGCCGCGGCTTGTTGCTGGCCCTGTTGGCCACGCCAGGCTTGGCCGAGACGCCGAGCCTTGGGGCATCACCACCGGCCTGACGCTGTGGGCTGCGCAGCCCTTGCAGGCGGCGGGCTGGAACCTGGCGGCGCAGCCGTTCTGGCGAATAGAATGGGCCCGCGAGGCGCTGCTGGGTCCGACACTGGCCAACCATGCCTCGCTCTCGGATGTCGGGTTGGTGCTGGGGGCACTGGCGGCGGCGGCCTGGGATGGTGGCCTGCGTCATCGCGTGCCGCTCGGCTCGCCCGGCGCGCTGAGTGCGGTGATGGGTGGGCTGCTGATGGGCGTGGGGGCGCGGCTGTCCTATGGCTGCAATGTCGGTGCCTTCATCGGCGGCGTGGCGTCTGGCAGCCTGCATGGGTTCGTCTGGCTGCTGGCAGTGATCCAGGGCTGTTGGCTTGGCATTCGACTACGACCGCGCTTCGGGCTGCCACGCCGCTGAACCGCGGGTATCAGGAGGAACCAATGCATTGGCTTGAGACCCGCATCCCACCACCGGCCGTGATGCTGCTGACTAATTTGGCCATGTTCGCGGCGGCCCCAGGGGACATGGCGTCAGGCGTCGCCTGGCCGCTGCGCGCGGCGGCGGCGGCAGCGCTGACGCTGGCGGCGCTGTGGTTCGGCCCCTGCGCCGTAAGGGCCTTCCGCCGTGCCGGCACCACCATCAGCCCGCTGCACGTTGAGCGAGCCTCGGCCCTGATAACCAGGGGCGGCTACGCCCGCAGCCGCAACCCGATGTACCTTGCCATGACGCTGGTGCTTGTGGCTTCACCAGACCCTGTGCTGCACGCCGGCCAAGACGGCAAAAGTCAGCACCGAGCTCTGTGAACTGGCCGACATAGTGGTCGTTGTGGAAGAATGGGAAAAGAGTCAGGATCAGCATTTAAACTGACCCATTACCAACAATACCACTAACTTGAAACGCACTCATATCTTATAGTTTTCTCGCGTTGGCGGCCGAGAGAAGGTAGATGAACAAGAAAGACCTCAGCGAGCGCGATATCTGCTCCAAGTTCATTACCCCGGCCATCAAGCAGGCGGGCTGGGACGAGATGCTCCAGATCCGCGAGGAAGTGGGCTTCACCAAGGGCCGCATCATCGTGCGGGGCAAGCTGGTTACCCGCGGCAAGGCCAAGCGCGCCGACTACGTCTTGTACCACAAGCCCAGCCTCCCGATCGCCATCGTCGAGGCTAAGGACAACAGCCACGCGGTTGGCGACGGCCTGCAGCAGGGGTTGGAGTATGCTGAGATACTGGGCATTCCCTTCGTTTTCGCCTCGAACGGCGATGGCTTCGTCTTCTACGACCGCACCGGCTTCCCCGCCCTCAAGGGCCTGCCGCTCACCGGAAAGCCTGGCGACCGCGCCCGCGTCGTGCGCGGCGTGTTCGAGGACGCCTACAACTACATGAAGTCCGGCCAGCTCATGCGCCAGGTGGTCAACAAGATCAGCGCGGTGGACTTCAACGACCTGGCTGAGCGTCGCCACTTCGGCGAGCTCTACGAGCAGATCCTCAACGACCTGCAGAGCGCGGGCAACGCCGGCGAGTACTACACCCCGCGCGCCGTCACCGCCTTCATGGTGGACCGCATCGACCCCCGCCCGGGCGAGACCCTGTTCGACCCCGCCTGCGGCACCGGCGGCTTCCTCACCTGCTCGGTCCGCCACATGCGGGACCGCTACGTGAAACGGCCCGAAGACGAGCAGCTGATGCAGGACTCGCTACGCGCCTTCGAGAAGAAGCCGCTGCCGCACATGCTCTGCGTCACCAACATGCTGCTGCACGGCGTGGAGGACCCGGGCTTCGTCCGCCACGACAACACCCTGGCAAAACCCTACATCGGCTGGACCCAGTCTGAGCGCGTGGACATCGTCCTCACCAACCCACCCTTCGGCGGGCGGGAGGAAGACGGCATCGAGGGCAACTTCCCCGTCCACTTCCGCACGCGGGAAACGGCGGACCTCTTCCTTGCCCTCATCATCCGCCTGCTGCGCCCGGGCGGCCGCGCCGCGGTGGTGCTGCCGGACGGCACCCTGTTCGGCGAGGGCGTGAAGACCCGGCTGAAGGAGCACCTGCTGGAGGAGTGCAACCTGCACACCATCGTCCGGCTGCCGAACTCCGTCTTCCGCCCCTACGCCTCCATCGGCACCAACCTGCTGTTCTTCGAGAAGGGCACGCCCACCACCGAGACTTGGTTCTGGGAGCATCGGGTGCCCGCGGGCCAGAAGGCCTATTCCATGACCAAGCCGATCCGCCAGGAGCACTTGGCCGACTGCGCGGGCTGGTGGGGCGGCCCCAGCCGCCAGGGCCGCGCGGAAGGCCCGCAGGCCTGGCGCGTGACGGCCGAGGAGATCAAGGCCCGCGGCTACAACCTGGACATCAAGAACCCCCACGCCGTCGCCCTGGACCACGGCGACCCCGAGACCCTGGCCGCCGAGCTGGACGCCGCCGAGGCCGAGACCGCCCGCCTGCGCGACCAGCTGAAGGCCATTCTGGCCGAGGCGCTGGCCCGGTGAGCCGTGCTATGCTCCCCGGCCAAGGAGGCTGCCCCGATGCTCGCAGAGCTTGAAGCCAGGCGCGACGCCCTCGCCGAGTTGTGCCGCCGCTTCGCCGTGGAGCGGCTGGAGGTGTTCGGCTCCGCCGCGCGGGAGGCCGACTTCACCCCCGCACGCAGCGACCTGGACCTGCTGGTGAAGCTGGCGCCGGCCACGCGCGACGACCTCGCCGCCTTCGCCGAGCTGCACGACGCGCTGGAGGCGCTGTTCGGCCGCCCGGTGGACCTGCTGGAGCGCGAGGCGGTGGAGGCCAGCCGCAACCCCATCCGCCGCCGCCGCATATTGGCCGAGGCCCGCCCGCTCTATGCCGCCTGAGCTGCCGGAGCGCGACCTGGCGCTGCTATGGGACATGCTGCTGGCGGCGCGGGACGCCCAGGGCTTCGTCGCCGAGTTGGACGAGGCCGGCTTCCTGGCCAGCCGGTTGCACCAGAACGCCGTTATCCGCTCCCTGGAAGTGCTGGGAGAGGCGGCGGGTAAGGTCTCCCGCCCCAGCTGCGCCGCGCTTCCCAACCTGCCGTGGCGGGAGATGACGGGGCTGCGGCACCGGCTGATCCATGGCTATGCCGAGGTTCGGCTGGACCTGGTGTGGCGCGTGGCGACCGAGCGGCTGGGGCCGCTGGTGGCGACGCTGGAAGCCCTGCTGCCGCCCGAGGAGGGCGCATGACCGCCGACCTGCTGCTGGATTTCTATGAGCGCGTCGCCGAGGCGCCGGACGCCATCGTGCGGCTGCGGCGGTTTGTGCTGGACCTTGCGGTGCGGGGGAAGCTGGTGCCGCAGGAGGCGGGGGATGAGCCGGCGTCGGTGCTGCTGAAGCGTGCCCTGCGCGACAGGCCGGTGGTCACGTCGCAGACGCCGCCTGACCGGTTGCCCTTTGACCCCCCTTCCTCTTGGTGCTGGACCATGCTTGGCAGTTTCGTACTCTCATCTGATGCGGGGTGGAGCCCCAAGACGGCCGATCATCCTCGACGCGATGGACAGTGGGGCGTTTTGAAGGTCAGCGCCGTTTCCTGGCATCGCTTCCAGCCGCAGGAAAACAAGGGGGTCCTTCCGGGAACCGAACCGCGGCTGCAAGCGCAGGTATCCCGCGGTGACTTCCTCATCTCCAGGGCCAACACCGCCGAGCTGGTTGCCCGCGCCGTTATCGTGGACAGCGACCCTGCCAAATTGATGATGAGGGACAAGATCGTGCGGCTGCGGCTCAGCGAGCATTGCGACCATCGCTTCGTCTGGCTGGTGAACAACTATGCCGACTTCGCGCGCCAGCACTACGCTACCGCCGCGAGCGGCGTCAGCGCCTCGATGAAGAACGTCTCGCGCGACGTCATCCTAGCATGCTGCGGAAATTCGATTTTCGGCACCGGACGCCGCAACATTGATTCGCGGCGACGACGCGGAGCGACAGGAAGTTTCAGGCAAAGGCCCGGACGGATTCCATTGCGACCTTTGCTGCCCTTCCGTGGTAGAATTTCCGCAGCCTGCTAGGGCTGCCGTTTCCCCTCCCGCCCCCGGCCGAACAGCACCGCATCGTCGCCAAGGTGGATGAGCTGATGGCGCTTTGCGACCAGCTGGCGGCGGCGCGGGAGGCGACGCGCGACCGGCTGGCAGCGGCCAGCCTCGCCCGCCTCAACAGCCCAGACCCCGAGACCTTCCCCGACGACGCCCGCTTCGCCCTCGCCGCGCTGCCCGCCCTCACCACCCGCCCCGACCAGATCAAGCAGCTCCGTCAGACCATCCTGAACCTCGCGTTGACCGGCGGACTTTTGTCGGAAGGGACGTGGCCAGCGCATCCGCAGCCACTAAGCACCGTCGCTCAGCTTCAGAATGGCTATGCGTTCAAAAGCGAATGGTTCTCGACATCCGGCATCCGACTGGCCCGCAACGCGAACGTCGGCCATGGCCAACTCGACTGGGTGCAGGAAGTGAGGCTACCGGAAGCGCAGGCTACCGAGTTTGAGCGGTTTCTTCTGAATGAGGGTGATGTACTCCTTTCGCTGGATCGCCCCTTCATCGTGACCGGCACCAAGGTCGCTCGCGTCTGCGCCGCCGACTTGCCGGCGCTGCTCCTGCAGCGGGTTGGGCGCTTTATCGTCAGCGGGTCGCTCGACCGCGACTACCTGTATATCTGGGTCACCTCACCACACTTCACGGCGCAGATCGATCCGGGCCGCAGCAACGGGGTCCCGCATATCTCATCGAAGCAGGTCGAAGCTGCGATGCTCTTCGTGCCACCCCTCGCCGAACAACAGCGCACCGTCGCCAAGGTGAGCGCGCTGATAGCGCTGTGCGACCAGTTGGAAGCCAGCCTCGCCACCGCCAGCTCCGCTCGCACGCAACTTCTGGAAGCCACGCTGCGCGAGGCCCTGGCCCCAGCATTGGAACTCGCCGCATGACGTTGCACCACGCCATCTGGACCGTGGGGGCAAAGCCCAGCCCGCTAGTTGTCGTTGCCAAGGAGGTCATCCCTTGCGATGCGGCTGATGGGTGGCTTTCCCTTGAGGGCGGAGTGTGGCCTGGTTGTGTTGCAGGCGCTGAGCCATGGGTGCATGGCGCGGCTGCGCTCGGCCGAACTGGCGAATGGCGTAGCGCAGGCCCCTGTTGTCGCGACCATGCGCCCCGTTGCGCCGCCGCGCCGCTTCGTGCTGAACTTTGTGGTGAACCGGCGGCTGCAGCCCGGGGCCAGTTCGGCGCGCCGGAGCAGCGCATCCAGCACCGCGTGGCGTTCGCGGGCAGCTTCGAGCATCGCGTCGTAACCCCGCAGGAGACCGCCTGATGACCAGCGAAGCCTTCCTCCCTGCCTGGGTGCTGCTGCATCGGCTGAAGCGCGGCGAGACCACCAGCCGCGCGCTGCTGGAGCGCATGCTGGAGCGTGTGGCCAAGGTGAACCCCGGCATCAACGCCATCATTTTGCAGGACGCCCCGCGCGCCCGCGCCGCCGCCGATGCCGCCGACGCCGCACTGGCGCGGGGCGAGAAGCTGGGCGCGCTGCACGGCCTGCCGATGACGGTGAAGGAGACCAACAACGTCGCCGGCTGGCCCACCACCTTCGGCGACCCGGCCTGCCGGGAGGCGGTACCCGCCCGCAGCGCCGAGATCATCCGCCGGCTGGAAGGCGCCGGCGCGGTCATCTTCGGCAAGACCAACGTGCCGCTGAACGCGCTGGACTGGCAGAGCTACAACGCGATCTACGGCACCACGCGCAACCCATGGAATACCGCGCATTCGCCCGGCGGTTCCTCCGGTGGTTCGGCGGCGGCGCTGGCGGCGGGACTGACGCCGCTGGAACTCGGCAGCGATGCCGGCGGCTCCATCCGCATCCCCGCGGCTTTCTGCGGCGTCTATGGCCACAAGCCGACCCCCGGGCTGGTGCCGGGCGAAGGCAATGGCCGCGGCAGCCTGCTGGACAACGACCTGGTCACCTCCGGCCCGCTCGCCCGCAGCGTGAAGGACCTCTCCCTGGCGCTGGACGTGCTGGCCGGCCCAACTGGCAAGCATGCCAAGGCCTGGCGCCTGCAACTGCCGCACGCCCGCGCCACCCAGGCGCGGGAGTTCCGCGTCGCGCTGCTGGAAACCTCCCCGGTCGCCGAGGTGGCCGACGACTACCGTGCCGCCATCCGCGCCCTGGCGGAAAAGCTGCGTGGCATGGGCGCCCAGGTTTCGCTCAACGTGCTGCCGTTCAGCGACCACGCGGCGCACCACGCCGCCTATGTGCAGTTGCTGCGCGGCAGCGCCGCGACGCGCCTGCCGGAACCCGCCTTCCGCGCCGCTATCGCCGAGACGGAACAACACGCCAGCAACGCCACGCCCTATGTGCGGCAGATGTCCGCCGCCTACGCCCAGCGCCACCGCGCCTGGCTGCAGGCCGAGGAATACCGCGCCGGTTTGAAGCGGGACTGGGCCGACTTCTTCGAGGAATTCGACGTCCTCGTGGCCCCCGCCGCCATGGGCCCCGCCTTCCCGCTCGACGAAGCCCGGCCGCGCGAGGAACGCACGCTGCGCATCAACGGCCGCGACGCCGACTACAACGACACGCTGTTCTGGGCCGGCATCGCCACCCTGCCCTCACTGCCCGCCACGACGGCGCCCATCGGCTTTTCCGCGGCGGGCCTGCCGCTGGGCGTGCAGGTGCTGGGCCCAGCCTGGGAGGATCGCACCACCCTGGCCTTTGCTGCCGTGCTGGAAGCCTTGTTGCCCTTCACCCCACCGCCGGGATACGCCTGATGACCCAAGCATCCCCCAACGCCAGCTTCGCCGGCTACCACAAGGACCTGGCGAAGCCCGAGGCGGCCGAGCTGACGCATGTCCGCAAGGGCACGCCGGGCGGCGAATACCTGCGCCGCTTCTGGCATCCCATTGCGCTCACCACGCAGGTGACGGCGCTGCCCAAGCGCCTGCGCATCCTCGGCGAGGACCTGGTGCTGTTCCGCACGCTGGGTGGCACGCTCGGCCTGCTGCACCTGCATTGCAGCCATCGCGGCAGCTCGCTGGAGTTCGGCCTGCCGACCGAAAGCGGCATCAGCTGCTGCTACCACGGCTGGCACTACGCGCCGGACGGCACCATCCTGGACACACCGGGCGAACCGGCCGACAGCCCGATCCGCCATCGCATCTCCCACGGCGCCTATCCGCTGCGCGAACATGGCGGCCTGATCTTCGGCTATTTCGGGCCGCCCGAGGCGATGCCGCCCTTCTTCCTGACCGATGCCGCCAGCGTGCCGGGCAACCACTTCCACCCCTACCTGCTGACCTTCGACTGCAACTGGCTGCAGGTGCACGAGAACAGCATGGACCCGCTGCACAGCGTGTTCCTGCACACGCGGATGAGCGGCGTGCAGTTCTCCGAGGCCTTCGGCGCGCTGCCGGTGGTGCAGTATCGCCGCACCCCGCTCGGCGTCACCTCCACCGCGGTGCGCCGCATCGGCGACATGGTCTGGGCGCGGGTGAATGACGAGCTGACGCCGAACATCGCCCAGTTCGGCCCGCCATGGGAGGACGGGCAGACGCCCAAGCTGTTCGTGCCGCCTGCCATCACCCGCTGGATCGTGCCCTATGACGACACCAGTTGCATGACCATCGGCTGGCGCCACGCCAACGACCAGGTGGACCCGGATGGCCGCACAAAGATGGAGGAGATCGGCCTGGAGAGCGTGGACTTCTTCGGCCAGACGCCGAACCGCGACTACGCCGACCGCCAACGTGAACCCGGCGACTGGGACGCCCAGGTGTCGCAGCGGCCCATCGCCTTGCATGCGCTGGAAAACCTCGGTCGCACGGATACCGGTATCGGCATGCTCAGGCAGAACCTCCGCCACGGCATCACCGCCCTGGCCCGCGGCACCGCGCCCCCGCCCCCGCCGCCGCCGACGCATGACGGCGTGCTGACCACCTTCGCGCACGACACGGTGCTGCACCTGCCCGCGCGCGGCAACGACGACGAGGCCTTCCTGCACCAGGTCTGCGACATCGTCACCGAGATCACGCTAGGCACCGCGGGCCTGCCGCACACCACGCGCCGCGCCGAATGCATCAGCCGGCTGAAGGCCGCCGGGTTGTGCTGAAGGGCGAGATCCGCACGCTGGCGCAACTGTCGGCGCAGGTCACGGAATGCCCGCTCTGGGACCCCGTGCGGCAGCGGCTGCATTTCGTCGAAATCTACGCCCGCCGCATCCACACCGTGGACTGGGCCACCGGCGCCCGCCACGTCATCGAGACACCCGAGCCTGTCGCCAGCCTGGGTCTGGCGCAGAATGGCCTCCTGGTCGCCGGCCTCAGCCGCGGCGTGGCCCTGGTGGACCCCGACAGCGGCGCCTGCACGCCCCTGGCCAGCATTGACGAAGGCCCGGCCAACCGCCTGAATGACGGCCGCTGCGACCCGGATGGCCGGTTCTTCTGGGTCGGCTCCATGGTGGAGGCGCTGGATCGCCCCGGCGGCACGCTCTACCGGGTCAGCCCCGATGGCGTCGCCTCGCCGATGGTACCGGGCCTGATCTGCTCCAACGGCCTGGCCTGGAGCCCGGATGGCGCCACCATGTTCCACGCGGATTCCCGCCTCGGCACCGTCTTCGCCTACGACTACGCCGGCGGGGAGATCAGCAACCGCCGCGTCTTCGCCGTCGCCGCCCCGGGGGAAGGCCGCCCCGACGGCGCCGCGATGGATGACGAGGGCTGCTACTGGGTGGCGCGCTACGATGGCTGGCGGATCGTGCGCCATGCCCCGGATGGCCGGGAGCTTTTCGTGCTGCCGGTACCGGTGCAGAACCCGACGATGTGCGGCTTTGCCGGTGAGGGGCTACGCACGTTGGTGTTCACCTCCGCCCGCGGCTCGCTCTCGGCGGCCGAACTGGCGGGGCAACCCCTTGCCGGAAGCGTCTTCGCGGTGGAAGTCGGCGTCGCCGGCCTGCCGGAGCCGCGCTTCCGCGCGTGACGTTCATCGGGTTGGTGGCGCAGGGGGCCGGCCGCCGCGCGGCTGTGCGCGCAGGCGGCAGGTCAGCCAGCCAGGGATACGCCGGCCAGGCGCTGGCGCAGTTCCGGGTATTCGGCTGAATGGCGCTCGATCGCCGCGCTCAGCACCTGCGGGCTCCAGCCCATCAGGTTGTCGGCCGCCTTGCGGGCCGCGACGTAGTCGGCGAAGTCCGGGTGCGGCGCCTGGATGAAGAAGCGGCTGAACAGGCTGCCACAGCGGTCGCGGAAGGTGCCGAAGCCCGGGCGGGCGCGCAGCGCTTCATAATAGGCCCTCTGCAGGGCCGGCGCAGCACCCAGCGTCACCGCCACCACGAAGGCCCGGTAAGTGCCCAGCAACTCGTCCTTGTGCTCGCTCAGCAGGCGCAGCGCCAGCGCATGTATCTGCAGCCGGTAGCAATGGTCCAACCGGCCCAGGGCATCGCTCGGGAAGGGCGGTTCATCCTCGCCGCCCTGCCAATAGCGTCCTTCGAAATAGCCGAAGGTCAGGTAGGAGGTGAACAACTGCTCGTCGGGCCAGCCAAGTTGGGCCAGGTCAGTCTGCAGCTTGCGATACCCGCCGAAGGGCCAATCCTGCATGCGGATGCGGGCCAGTGCCGCCGGATCATCCATGCCCCGCTCGATCATATCACATAGCGAGGCGACGGGAGCAGCCGGCTCCGCCGCGGCGGGGCGGGCCAGGGCGAGAACCGCCACCAGCAGCTTAAACCAGGCCTCCACCGAGGCATCGCCGGCGTTGGAATAGGCGGCGAAGCGGTCGAGGAAACCCAGGAACAAGCCGGGGCGAAGCTGCCGGGCCGTACCGGGCAGGTCGGCACCGCTGGCCAGGTTCACAACCAGTAGTTCCACCGGGCCGTAGGGTTGCAGCGCTCCATGCAACTCCAGCGCCTCGGCCTCAGTCACGCCGTCGTTCCGCTTATAGACGAAGATCTTCCGCCCCTCTGCCAGCTTGCGCCGGGTGGAGACGATCAAGTGCGTCATCTTTTGGTATTCGTTGGAATAAAGATCCAGCCGGCTGTCCTCGTCGGCCAGAAAGGTCCAGGCTCCACGCTTGTAGGCGGACCGCATGTCGCTGTGGAAGGCGATGCCATACGCTCTGTCCAGGACCATTTCGCCGCCGCCATAGGGCTCCAGGTTCTCGAAGTCATAGAGACCGGCGCAACGGTTCCGCAGCAGGGTGAGCAGTTCCGGGACGGATTCCGAGAAGGCCCAGCGGAACAGGTTGCTGTACTCAACCCCCCAGGCGCGCTGGAGCATGCCGAGTTCGCAATTGTCGCCCAGGCTCTCGAACTGCCGGGCAACGTCGTGGCGCCGCCCATATGTCTCGATGTCGTTCATCGCTTCTTGCCCCAGGGCGCCAGGCCTGCCTGGAGGCAGGAATAACGCCCTCGTCGCCTCACCGCCAGCGCTTTGCTCCCTGTCCCCAGGGGGCCGGCGGCTCAGTTCGGGCGGCGCTTCGGCGCGGCGGCGACCTTCGGCAGCGGCGGCAGGTCTTCCTCCAGCACGGTCAGGTGGATGGAGTAGGAAACCTCACCCTCATCCTCATCACGGTGCAACGTGCCGATGACCTCGTCCTGCACCGCAACCTCCACCGAAAGCCCGGCGCGGGCCGGGGCCAGCAGGTTGATGCGCTCGGTGCCGAGTAGGCGGCGGAGATAGGCCTGCACGCGGTCGATATCGGCTTTGGTCATCGTGGCGGTTCCCAATGGTTTCGGCGCTTTCTATGCACCGGCGACGCAGTTGGGTCGAGGGGTTGGGCGCGCGCCGCCAGCCCCGCGACCGCCTTGGCCATATGGGGCAACGCGTGGCAACCTGTATCGGCCATGCCCACCGAAGACCCTCCGTCCACGCCGCCAAAGCCGGCTGCCCACGCCACCGGCCAGCCCACCGGCCAGGCAGCGCGGCAGGCCGCGCGCGAAGCCCGCCTGGCGGCGGCGCTGCGGGCCAACTTGCGCCGGCGCAAGACGCAGGCTCGCGCGCGGGATGAACCTGCCCCGCCGCCACCGCACCCAACCGACGAGACCTAGGCCGCAAGGCTGCTTCGCGGCCCACGGCGATTCCGCCTTGGCCGATCAGGCACCCGTTCCGCGAGGCCAATTCACGGCCCACGGCGCTTCCGTCTTGGCCGATCAGGCACCCGGTCCGCGAGGCTGATTCACGGCCCGCGGCGATTCCGCCTTGGCCGATCAGGCTCGAGGTTGCCGCTGCCGCCCGGCTGGGCTAAGGGCTGGCGCCCTGGTTGCTGGCCGGCGCCAGCCCTTCGCCGTGCCCGCAACGCAGTCCCGAAAAGGCCGTTGCCCATGCCCATCATGCCAGACCACTGGATCCGCCGCATGGCGGCCGACCGCGGCATGATCGAGCCGTTCGTCGAGAGCCAGCGCCGCGAGGGTGTCATCAGCTACGGCCTGTCCAGCTATGGCTACGACGCGCGCGTGGCCGACGAATTCAAGATCTTCACCAATGTGGACAACGCCTTGGTAGACCCGAAATCGTTCAGCGAAACCAGTTTCGTCACGCGGCAAGGGCCGGTCTGCATCATTCCGCCGAACAGCTTCGTGCTGGCCCATACGGTGGAATATTTCCGCGTACCGCGCGACATCCTGGTCATCTGCCTGGGCAAGTCCACCTATGCCCGCTGCGGGCTGATCGTGAACGTCACCCCGCTGGAGCCGGAATGGGAGGGCCAGGTGACGATCGAGATCAGCAACACCACGCCGCTGCCGGCCAAGGTCTATGCCAACGAGGGCATCTGCCAGTTCCTGTTCCTGCAGGGCGAAAGCGCGCCAGAGGTCAGCTATGCCGACCGCGCCGGCAAGTACATGGGCCAGCGCGGCGTCGCGCTGCCGCGGCTGTAGGGGCGGAAAGATGGATCGCATCCGGGTACGCGGCGGGCGGCAGTTGAACGGCCGCATCGCCATCGGCGGCGCCAAGAACGCGGCGCTGCCGCTGATGGCTGCGGGCTTGCTGACCGCAGGGCCGCTGGTGCTGGAGAACGCGCCGGACCTGGCGGATATCGCCACCATGGCCGGCCTGCTGCGCCAGCACGGGCTGGCGGTGGAGCACGATAAGGTCGCCCGCAGGCTGACGCTTTCCGGCAGCGTCAACAACCTGGAGGCGCCCTACGACCTGGTGCGCAAGATGCGCGCCTCGGTGCTGGTGCTGGGGCCGCTGGTGGCGCGCTTCGGCCGGGCGCGGGTTTCGCTGCCTGGCGGCTGCGCCATCGGCACCCGGCCGGTCGATCTGCACCTGAAGGGGCTGGAGGCGATGGGCGCGAGCATCACGCTCGACGCCGGCTACATCAATGCCGAGGCCCCGAACGGCGGGAAGGGCCGGCTGCATGGCGGCCGCATCCTGTTCCCGCAGGTTTCCGTGGGTGCCACGGAGAACCTGCTGATGGCCGCTGCCCTGGCCGATGGCGTGACCGAGTTGGTCAATGCGGCGCGGGAGCCGGAGATCGAAGACCTCTGCGTCCTGCTCAATGCCATGGGCGCGAAGATCGAGGGCCTGGGCACCGACCGGCTACGGATTGAAGGCGTGACCGAGTTGCACGGCGCCACCCATTCCATCGTGCCCGACCGGATCGAGGCCGGCACCTATGCCTGCGCCGCCGCCATCACAGGCGGCGAGGTGCTGCTGGTGGGCGCCGGCATGGCGCATCTCGGCGCCGTGGCCCGCACGCTGCGCGAGGCTGGGGTGCTGATGGAGGAAGGGCCGGAAGGCGTCAGCGTCTCGCGCCTCAACGGCCTGCATGGCGTGGATGCGATGACCGAGCCCTACCCCGGCTTCGCCACCGACATGCAGGCCCAGTTCATGGCGCTGATGGCGGTGGCCGAGGGTGCCTCCATGCTGACCGAGACGATCTTCGAGAACCGCTTCATGCACGTACCGGAACTCAACCGGATGGGCGCGCGCATCAACGTGCATGGGTCGTCGGCCATCGTCCGCGGCGTGGCGAAGCTCTCGGGCGCACAGGTGATGGCGACGGACCTGCGCGCCAGCGTTTCCCTGGTGCTGGCGGGGTTGGCGGCGGAAGGCGATACCATCGTCAACCGGGTCTATCACCTGGACCGGGGCTATGAGCGGGTGGAAGCCAAGCTGGCCGCGGTCGGCGCCGATATCGAACGCATTGCCGGGTGAAGACGATGGACCTGCCTGCCTCCAACCTGACCACCAGCAGCGACCTCGGCCCCGTCATCCTGGCGCTGCCGAAGGGCCGCATCCTAAAGGAACTCGGCCCGGTGCTGGCGCGTGCCGGCATCACTCCGGCGGCGGACTGCATGAACGAGGACAGCCGCCGGCTGCGCTTCGAGACCACCGACCCGGGCCTCGACGTGGTCCGTGTCCGCAGCTTCGACGTCGCCACCTTCGTGGCGCATGGCGCGGCGCAGATCGGCGTCTGCGGCGCCGATGTGCTGATGGAGTTCGACTACCCCGAGATCTACGCCCCGCTGGACCTGGGCATTGGCGGCTGCCGGATTTCAGTGGCCGCGCCCAAGGGCTTGGCGGAAGAAGAGGACAGCAGCCGCTGGTCGCGCATCACCGTGGCCAGCAAATACCCCGGCATTGCCCGCAAGCACTACGCCCAGCGCGGCATCCAGGCCGAGATCGTCCACCTGAACGGCGCGATGGAACTGGCCCCGGCGCTGGGCCTGTCCAAGGTCATCGTCGACCTGGTGGATACCGGCAGCACGCTGCGCGCCAACGGCCTGGTGGAGACGGAGGTCATCGCCCACGTCACCTCCCGCCTCATCGTCAACCGCACCGCGCTGAAGACCAGGCCCGAAGAGATCGCCGGCTGGATCAACCGCTTCAGGGCGGCGCTTGCCGCATGAAGACGCTGGACACGACCGAGGCGGGCTTCGAGGCCGCCTTCACCGCACTGCTGAACGAAGCGCGGGAGACCACGGCACGGGTGGATGGCGCGGTGGCCGAGATCATCGCCGCCGTGCGCGCCCGCGGCGACGCCGCGCTGCGGGACTACACCACGCGGTTCGACCGCCATACGCCGACGACGCTGCGGATCACCACCGCCGAGATCGACGCCGCCACCGCCGGCATCGCGCCGGAGCTGGCCGCCGCGCTGGACCTGGCGGCCGAGCGGATCGAGCGTTTTCATCGCGCGCAACTGCCCAGCGACCTGGAGTTGCCGGACCCGGCGGGGCTGACGCTGGGCATGCGCTGGAACGCACTGGATGCGGTGGGCCTGTATGTGCCCGGCGGCAAGGCCAGCTACCCGTCCTCCGTGTTGATGAACGCGCTGCCGGCCAAGGTCGCCGGCGTGCAGCGCATCGCCATGTGCGTGCCGACGCCGGATGGCGAGTTGGCGCCGCTGGTGCTGGCCGCTGCACGGCGTGCCGGCGTGACCGAGGTTTATCGCGTCGGCGGCGCCCAGGCGGTGGCCGCGCTGGCCTATGGTACCGAGAGCGTCGCGCCGGTGGACCGCATCGTCGGGCCGGGCAACGCCTTCGTGGCGGAGGCCAAGCGCCAGGTTTTCGGCCGGGTCGGCATCGACAGCATCGCCGGACCTTCCGAGGTGGTGGTCATGGCCGACGCCGCGCAGAACCCGACGCTGGTAGCGATGGACCTGCTGGCCCAGGCCGAGCACGACGAGAGCGCGCAGAGCATCCTCATCACCGACAGCGCCGCGTTCGGCGTGCAAGTGGCGGCGGCCGTGGAGGCCGCGCTGTCCGAGCTGCCCCGCGCGGCGATTGCCGGGGCCAGCTGGCGCGACCATGGCGCCATCATCGTGGTGCGCGACTGGGCGGAGGGCATCGCCCTGGTCAACCGCCTGGCGCCGGAGCACCTGGAGATACTGCTGCCCGACCCGGCCGCGGTCTTCGCCCGGGTGCGCCATGCCGGCGCCGCCTTCCTCGGCCCCTGGTGCCCGGAGGCGCTGGGCGACTACTGCGCCGGGCCGAACCATGTACTGCCCACCGGCCGCACCGCGCGCTTTGCCAGCGGGCTTTCGGTGTTCGACTTCCTGAAGCGGACCACCTGGGTGCAGGCCTCGGCCGCCGGCTTGGCCGCCATTGGCCCCGCCGCGGTAGCCCTGGCCGCCGCCGAGGGGCTGGACGCGCATGGCCGCAGCGTAGCGCTTCGCCTGGCCTTGAACGACCAAACTTGACCCCAAGGGGCGCGGCGACCATGTTCCGCCCCTTCCGACCACCTCCCGCGACGCCGCTCCGGGCCGCCGCGCCCGCCATTGAAGAGGCCTGATGTCAAAAGAAGACATGATCGAGTTCAGTGGCACCGTCACTGAACTGCTGCCCAACGCCATGTTCCGGGTGAAGCTGGACAACGAACATATGGTCCTGGCGCACACCAGCGGCAAAATGCGCAAGAACCGCATCCGCGTGCTGGCCGGGGACCGGGTGAACGTCGAGATGACGCCGTATGACCTGACCAAGGGCCGCATCACCTTCCGCTTCAAGTAGGCCATGCCGTCCGATGGCCAAGGGGCTGATGGGCCTGGAGGCCTGACTGAGCCGGGCGCTGACCGCCTTCCGCTGGTCCTGGCCTCCGCCAGCCCGCGCCGCCTGGAACTGCTCGCGCGCATCGGTGTGGTGCCAGACCAGGTGCTGCCGGCCGAAATCGACGAAACGCCACTGAAGGCCGAGCAGCCGCACCGGCTGGCCGCCCGCCTGGCGCGGGAAAAGGCGCTGGCGCTGGCGCCGATGGCAGCCCTGGTGCTGGCCGCGGATACCGTGGTCGGCGTCGGTCGCCGCATCCTGGGCAAACCGGCCGATGCCGCGGAGGCCCGGCGCTTCCTGGCGCTGCTGTCCGGCCGCCGCCACCGCGTCCACACCGGGCTGGCGCTGCGCCTGCCGGATGGCCGGCTGCGCGAACGCCTGGTGGAAAGCTGCGTTACCTTCCAGCGGCTGACCGACCAGCAGATCGACGCCTACCTGGCCACCGATGAATGGCAGGGCAAGGCCGGCGCCTACGCCATCCAGGGCCGGGCGGAGGCCTTCGTGCGCTTTCTGTCGGGCAGTCATTCCAACGTGATCGGCCTGCCGCTGTACGAAACCACACAGATGCTGCGGGGCTGCGGATGGCTGCGACCATAGGCAGGTCCCCGGCGGGGCTGGCCATCCGTGTCAGCGCCTCACCCGGCGAAGTCCGCACCGCGCTGTTGGACGGCGACCGGCTGCTGGAAGCATGGGTGGAACGCCCGGGCCGGCCGGATGGCGTCGGCGACCTGCACCGCGCACGCATCGCCGCGCTGGCGCCTGCCATGGCCGGCGCCTTCGTCACCCTGGCGGGGGACGAGACCGGGTTCCTGCCGGAAAGCGAGGCCTCGGCCACGCGCCAGCCCATCGCCAAGGCGGTGCATGAGGGCCAGGTGCTGCTGGTGCGCGTCACCCGTGGCGCCCAGGGCGGCAAGGGGCCGCGGCTGACGGTGAAGCTTGGCCAGACCACCACGGCAGCGATCCCCGGCAATCAGCCAGTGTTGCTGGCGCGCGGGCCGACCGCGGCCGAACGGCTGGCGGCGCAGCACCCCCAGGCGCCGGTGCTGGTGGACGACGCGGCGCTGCTGGCCCGGTTGCGGCTTGGCGCGCGCGCCACGCTGCTGCGCCAGGCCGCCTTCGACGACGCGCTGGAAGCGGAGTTCGAGCAACTGGCCAGCGGCGAGGTCGCGCTGCAGGGCGGCGGCCGGCTGCTGGTCTGCCCGACCCCGGCGCTGGTGGCGTTGGATGTCGATAGCGGCGGCGCCACCCTGCCTGAAGTGAATGAGGCCGCGATGGCGGAAGCCGCGCGGCAGATCCGGCTGCGCAACCTGGCCGGCGCCATCCTGCTGGACCTGGCCGGCCTGCCGCTGAAGCGCCGCGCGGGCCTGGAAGAACCGCTGCGCCAGGCGCTGAAGACCGACCATCTGGTGCGGCTGCTCGGCATCGGGCCGCTCGGGCTGTTCGAGATGCAGCGCCAGCGCATCCACCCGCCGCTGCATGAGGTGCTTGCCGGGCCGCTGACCCCTGGGCTGGCGGCGCTGCGGCGGGCGGCGCGGGATGCCGCGGCCCAGCCGGGGCGGCGCTGGGTGCTGACCGCGTCGCCGGCGGTGCTGGCGGCGCTGCAAGGGCTGCCCGGCGCGCTGGAGGAAGCCACGGCGGCGCTGGGGCAGCCGCTGGAGCTGGTGGCCCAACCTGGCCTGGCCTGGGGCGCCGAGACTGTGCATGCCCGCTGACCCGCCCAGCCCGGCCAACCAGAAGCCCTGCCCGGTCTGCGGCAAGCCGCTGGCGCCGCAGTTCCGGCCATTCTGTTCGGCGCGTTGCCGACAGGTGGACCTCGGCCGCTGGCTGGCGGGGGACTACGCCATCCCCGCTGGCGAGCCGCTGCCCGACGAGGACGACGATGGCTGAGGGCACTTGGCCGTGGGGCGGCCTTACTGCCTGACAGGAGGCTCGACGCGACAATGGCGGTCTTCGTCGGCCGAGGCAACCGGAACGCGCCCCGCCGCCTGATCCACGTCGGCGGCATCGCCGACGTGGCAGCATGAGCCATCACCGCGGTAGCCACGGCGCGCGTTAACCCCCGGCTTGTCGCTTCATGCTAATCTTGGCGCATGTCCGTCCTATCTCTGGTTTTGTTGGCGTTGCTGCTGCTGGCCGCCGGTGCCGCCCTGTGGGCGCAGCGCCGCGCCACCACCGCCCTGGCGCGTGCCTCGGCCGCCGAGGCGCGTGGCGCCGGCCATGCCCGCTGCCTGGGGCTGCTGGCGGAGGAGTTGCAGGGGCCGGGCCTGGCGCTGCTCGGGCTGGCCGGGCGTCTGGGGGACCCGGGCAAGCCGGTGGAGGCCGAGGCACGTCTGGTGCTGCAGCTGGTCGATGAGGTGAAGGAAGTGCTGGCCGCCAGCGCCGGGCCGCGCAGCCTTTCCGAGGAAAAGGTGGAGTTGGCGCCGCTGCTGCAGGAAGTGCTGGCCGGGGTGACGGCCCAGCTTGGCCAAGGCCGCCGGCAATGGCGGCTGGCGCAGGATTTTTCCGGGCTGTGCGTGCAGGCGGACCGTCGGGCGCTGCGCGGCGCGCTGTCCCAGGTGCTGGCCCGGGCGGCGCGGCTGACCCGGGAAGGCGACTGGATCGACCTGCGCCCAGTGGTGACCAGCGAAACCCTGGCGATTGTGGTCGAGGACGAAGGGGCCGGCCTGGGCGCCGAGGACCTGGCCGCCGGCGCCCCCACCGAGACCGACCGCACCCGCGGCCTCAGCTTCGGGCTGGCCGTGGCGCGCAGCCTGCTGGAAGCGCATGGCGGCGAGCTGCGGCTGGAAGCCCAGCCCGGCATCGGCGCCCGCGCCTGGCTGATGCTGCCCAGGACGCGGTTGCTGCCGGGCTGACGCGGGCGGGCGCCGGTTCCCCCTGCGGGGTGCCGGGAGCGAGTTAGAATTCCTCGCGCGCCACTTCGCTGACGCGATGGAAGGCGCTGATGGCGTCGAAGCATTGCTGCCCGATGTCGGCCGGGCTGTCGTTCAGCCGGCCCAGCACGCAATACAGCCGGCCGCGGCCGACATTGCCCTTGGACGCCGCGAATTCGAGGTCGGCCCATTCCGGCGCGCCCAGGCGGGTCAGGTCTTCCACCTTCAGCGGCTTCGGGCCGATGCGCTTGCTGTCGTACCATTGGCGCAGCATGTAGGTGCAGCCATCCGAGGCGACGCCGACGGCGCCCGAATTGTTGCGGTCCAGCGGCGTGTAGGACGCCGACTTGTCCACCAGCTTGATATCGATATCCAGGCCGCCGCGCAGGCCCTTCGGCCGCAGCAGGGCGCGCCATTCGATCAGGCGGGTTTCCTCGGCCGGCACGGCCTCCACCTTCGACCCCGTGCGGAAGCGGTTGCCAGCACCCTGGAAACGTTCATCCGTCTGCAGCGCCTCGCGCCACATGCGGAACCAGGTATCCACTTCGCTGCTGGCCTCCACCGGCCTCAGACTCAACAACTGCTTCTTCCAATCTTGGCTTTGCGGCCGAAGCCTCCCCTCTCGGGAAGGCTCCTGCCCTTGGTTAGCTACTTGCGGCGGGTGTCGACCAGCACGCCGGAAGCGCGCAGGGCCTTCAACTCCTCCACGCCGAAGCCGTGGGCCGCGAGCACCGTATCGGTGTGCTCGGCGAAGCGCGGCGGTTCGGCGCGGGTGCCGCCCGGGGTACGGGAAAGCTTGATGGGTGTGCCCAGCCCGACATAGTCGCCCAGCCGGCTTACCATCTCCCGATGTGCCGTATGGTCCTGTTGCATGGCTTCGTCCACATGCAACACTGGCCCCGCCGGTAATCCGGCAGCCAGCATGCGCCGGCAGAGGTCGTGGCCGTCCTCCGAGGCGAAGCGCGCTTCCAGAACTTCCGTGAGTGCATCACGGTTGATGACCCGCCCGCCATTGGTGGTGAAGCGCGGATCCTTCGCCGTCTCGGGCATGCCGAGGAAGGCGCAGAACTTCTGGAAGGCGGGGTCGTTGCCGGCGGCGACGAAAATCTCGCAGGTCTTGGTGCGGAACTTGGAATAGGGCACCAGGTTGGGGTGCGGGTTGCCCGTGGCCTTCGGGCGGTTGCCGTTCAGGAAGAAGTTCGGCGCATGCGGGTGCAGCAGCGCCATGCCGCAGTCGTGCAGCGTCATGTCGCAGTATTGCCCGAGGCCCGACTTGGAGCGTTCCGCCAGCGCCATCAGGATGGCGATGGTGCTGAACAGGCCGGTGGCGATATCCACGATCGGCGTGCCCAGCCGCGTCGGGCCGCTATCCGCCGTGCCGTTGATGCTCATCAGCCCGGTCATGGCCTGCAGCACCGCGTCGTAGCCCGGAAAGCCGCCAAGCGGGCCGGTGGCGCCGAAGCCGGAGACGCGGCAATGGATCAGGCCCGGGAACTGCTTTGACAGCACGGCCTCATAGCCCAGGCCCCACTTCTCCATGCTGCCCGGCTTGAAGTTCTCGATGAGGACATCCGCGCCTTCGAGCAGCCGCAGCAGCACCGCCTTGCCCTCGGGCTTGGACAGGTCCAGGCCGACCGACTTCTTGTTGCGGTTGATGTTGATGAAGTAGCTGGCGCTGCCGTTGTTGTCGAAGGGCGGGCCCCAGTCGCGCACCTCATCGCCCTGCGGCGGCTCCAGCTTGATCACCTCGGCGCCGTGGTCGCTCAGGACCATCGTGCAGTACGGCCCGCCCAGCACGCGGGTCAGGTCGATGACCTTCAGCCCGGCCAGTGCCCCGGCGGACTTCGCCAGGCCCATTCCTTCACTCATGCAGCCAACTTCCTTCCAAACACACGCGCGCAGAAATCCGGGTAGGTTTCCAGCATCTCGTCACATACCGCGCCGCGCAGCAGCGCCAGTTCCTGGTCGCTCGGCGCTGGGGTTTGCGGCACCTCGCCGTCAACGTCAAAGTCGAAGCCGGTGGCGGCGCGGATGCTGTCCACCGTCTCCCCGGCATGCACGCTGGCAAGCGAGAAGCGGGCGCGGTCCGGGTGGAAGCGGAACACGCAGCGCCCGGTCACCAGCGCCTGGGCATGGCCGCGGCGGAACACGCCGGGCGGCGAGACGCCGTTGGCCGAGATGTTGTCCACCTTCTGCACCAGCACGCGCGGAGAGTGCTCTTCGCGGAACAGGATGATGCGCGGCGTCATCATGTACATGAAGGCGCTGCCGAAGCTGCCGGGGAAGCGGACGCCCTTCCCTGGCCATTCGCCGGTGCCCACCAGGTTCAGGTTGGCCTCGCCGTCGATCTGCCCGCCGCCCAGAAAGAACAGGTCAATGCGGCCCTGCCCGGTCAGGTCGAACAATTCGCGCGTGCCGTCACTGAACGGGTTGCCCTGGGTGCGCGCCAGCAGCGAAAGCCGGATCGGGTAGCCCAACTTCTGCGCCAGGTAACAGGCCGCTGCCGGCACCGGGCTGGCGGCTCCCACGGCCACGTGGCGGGCAGTCGGCGCGCTGGGGTCCAGCACCAGGCGGCAGATCGTCGCCGCCAGGAATTCCTCGGGCTTGCAGTCGCTCATTCGGCGGCCGCCGCGCGGGTCTCGAAGACGTGGATCGCCAGCCACTCGCGGAAGCCCTCGGCGCTTTTCGCCATGCGGGCGTAGTCGCTGATGTAGGCGGTATCCATGCGGTATTCGTCCAGCAGCGCCACCGGGCGGGCGCCGCGCTCGGCAATGGCGATGCCGTCGATATAGGTGGCGCTGATGCAGCCTGGCGCCAACGTCTCATCGGCCAGGAAGTCGCCTTCCACCACGCGCTCCACCGTCACCAGGCTGGCCTTGGAGGCGTGGGCGATGGTGGCGCATTCACGCTTGCGGCCCAGCCAGACATTGCCCTTCGCATCCGCCATCACCGCGTGAAACACGCCGAAATCCGGCTGCAACGCCGGCAGCAGCACGATGGGGTCACCTGATTCGGCGAAGGGATTGTCCATGACGCGCCAGTCCGGCCGATGCGCCAGGATGTCGCTGCCGATGATGCCGCGCAGCGGCATGAAGGGCACGCCCTTCTCGCTGGCCTGCAACATGGTGTGGATGGCCGGGCAGGTGGCGTCCTTCATCTCGATCTCGCCGGCCTTCAGTGCGGCGGAGAAGCGCGGCGCGAAGCCGGCCTCCCCCAGGGAGACAGCGCTGGTCTCCACTTCTGCCACGCAGCCGGCACCCACCAATATGTCGGTGGCGAAGCCGGAGGTCGGCACGCCGACCAGGCGCAGCCCGCGCACACCTCGGCGGATCAGCGCCTTGGCCAGCGCCACGGAGGGCAGCGAGTTGTCGGGCGGCATCGCCAGCCGGCTGCCATCCGGCACGCGGGCGGCCAGGCTTTCCAGGTCGACGAGGCTCATTGGTGGTTCCTCCTGCGGGACAAGCTACCCCCCGGGCCGGCCCCTGCGAAGGGGCGAGGTGTTCCGCTGGCCGCGGTATCGCATTACGCTGCCCGGCGCGACCCCAAGGGAGGCTTCCATGTTGGCACGTCTGGCAGCGCTGGTGCTTGTTACGCTTGGCCTGGGCCTCAGCCTGGCCCCGCCGGCCCGGGCGGCCTGGATGTGGACAGGGTGGGAGGAGTTCACCGGCAGCCAGGAGGAATGCCTGCAAAGCGCCTCCCGCCAATTGCAGGCGATGAACTTCACCGTGACGGTAAACCCGCAGACCACCTTCGGCTGGCGCGGGCAGGATGGCGTCAGCGTGCGCTGCATCGCCGAGCGCCGGGTCGCGGTGATCTTCGTCTATGCCTCGACCAACTCGGACGAGGGCCGCAGCATTCTGGACCAGATGCGCTCCGCCTATAAGCCGGGCGGCGCGGCAACGCCGCCCGCGGCGCCGCCGGCGCCCGGCCGCGGCGGCAGCAAGTTCTGATGACCCTGAACGGGCCGCGGCTGCGGCTGCGGCCCATTGCCACGGGGGACGCCGCTGGCTTTGCGGCGCTGAACGCCGACCCGGTGGCGATGCGCCACTTCCCGGCGCCACTCAGGCGCACGGAGAGCGATGCCGCGTTGGAGCGTGCCCTGGCGCACCACGCCGAGCACGGCTTCGGCGCCCAGGCGGTCGAGTTGCATGACGGCACCTTGCTGGGCTTTCTCGGCCTGGCGCAGGTGCAGTTTCCCGCGCACTTCGCCCCGGCCGTGGAAATCGGCTGGCGCTTCCTGCCGGCGCATTGGGGCCAGGGCTATGCCGAGGAAGCCGCCCGGCTGACCTTGGCGCATGGCTTCGGGCCGCTCGGCCTCGACGAGATCGTCAGCTTCACCGTGCCGGCCAACCAGCCCAGTTGGCGGCTGATGCAGCGGCTTGGCATGCAGGCCGATGGCGGCTTCGACCACCCGCGCCTGCCAGAGGGGCACCCGCTGCGGCCGCATCTGCTGTACCGGCTGGCCCGCGTGGACTGGCTGGCACGGCTGTTTGGCTGAGTCGGCGCGGTCCCCGGCTTTCCGCGGCGAGCAAGGCATCGTAGCCTGTCTCGACGAGGAGACGCCGATGACCGTGACCAGGCAGGAATTCCGTGACGCGATGGCCCGGTTGGGTGCGGCGGTGAATATCATCACCACCGCGGGGCCGGAGGGTAAGGGTGGCTTCACCGCCTCCGCCGTGTGCAGCGTGACGGACGACCCGGCGATGCTGCTGGTCTGCATCAACCGCAGCAGCAATTCCGGCGCTGTGGCCAAGGCCAATGGCATCCTGTGCGTGAACACCCTGGCCGCGGGGCATGAGGAACTGGCCGGCGTGTTCGCCGGTGCCACCAAGTGCAGCATGGAAGACCGCTTCCTGGTCGGCGACTGGGGCGAATTGGTGACGGGCGCGCCGGTCTTGCAGGACGCGGTGGTCAGCTTCGACTGCCGCATCACCGACATGGTGGACAAGGGAACCCACACGGTGCTGTTCGCCGAGATCCACGCCATCCGCCAGGGCAATGCCGGCGGCCAGGCGCTGATCTACTTCGGCCGCGGCTACCATGGCGTGGGGCAGATGGTGGGCGAGGGCGCGTAGCGGCGCCAGCCGCTGACCGCATCTGGCGGGTCTGAATCGGCCGGCCCGCCGCCCGATGACCGCAGGTCTGAATCGGCCGGACAGACTATCTACCACTCGCCCAGGAAGACGCCGGCCTTCTTGTAGCTGTCGGTCCGCAGCTCGATCTCCTGCCACTCCACCGTGGTGCGCCGCTTCAGCCCGGTGAACCAGGCCAGCAGTCGCTCGCGCAGTTCGTCGCGCACGGCCGTATGGGCAGGGTCGGCGCCGAGGTCGTGGAATTCCTGCGGGTCGGCCTGAAGATCGAACAGTTGCGGCCGGAAGCCGCTGCTCCAATGCACGTATTTCCAGCGCTCGGTCCGCACCATCCAGGCATGGTGATGCCCGGTCGGTTGCCCCAGCCGCCGGCGCGCACCCTTGAAGGTCCAGTCCAACTCGCTGAAGGCGGCATCGCGCCATTCGACACCTTCACCGCGCGTGAGCGGCAGCAGCGAGCGCCCCTCCACCACATGCCGCGCCGGGTCCTGCGCCAGCGCGTCCAGGATGGTCGGCACCACGTCGATGGCCTCCACCAGCCGCGTGTCGGTGCTGCCGCGCGTGGCGTCGGCGGCGGCATCCGGGTCGTACAGGATGAAGGGCACCCGCTGGATGCAGTCGTGGAACAACTCCTTCTCGCCCAGCCAGTGGTCGCCCAGGTAGTCACCGTGGTCGGCGGTGAAGATCACCAGCGTGTCCTGCCAGCGGCCCAGCGCCTCCATCTCCGCGAAGACCCGGCCGAGATGCGTGTCCAACTGGGTGATCAGCCCCTGGTACACCGGCTTCACCGTGTCCTGGCATTCCTGACTGCGGAAACTCTCGGCCACTTCCTCATCCTGGAAGGCGCGCATGACGGGATGGGCGGCGTCGCTGCGTTCCTCGGCGGCGCGCTGCAGCGGCAGGCATTGCTCGGGCGTGTACATGTTGTGGTAAGGCGCCGGCGCCACGTAGGGCCAGTGCGGCTTGACGTAGCTGAGATGCATCACCCAGGGGTCGTCGCCCTTGGCGCGCATGAAGTCGATGGCCAGGTCCGTGGTGTAGGCGGTCTCGCTGTGTTCCTCGGCGACGCGGGCGGGCCACTTCACGTTGCGCATCTTCCAGCCGGAATGCACGCCACCTTCCGGGTCCACTGTGCTGATGACGTAGTCGCTCCAGGGGTCGCGGCTGTCATAGCCCTTGCTGCGCAACCACTGAGCATAGGCGCCGTTCGGCTCCGCATGGTGTCCGTCATAGCGGTCGATCGGGCGGAACCAGCCTTCCTCCACCAGCACCTTCAGCTCATCGGCGCCGTCCAGTTGCAGGCGGTTGATGCCGTGGCGGTCGGGCATCACGTGGGTCTTGCCGCACAGCGTCAGGTCGCGGCCGCTGTTGCGCAGGTGCCAGCCCAGCGTCACTTCCCCCACCGAAAGCGGCACGCGGTTATGCGTGGCGCCATGGGAGGAAACGTAGCGGCCGGTATAGTAGCTCATGCGGGAAGGCCCGCAGATGCCGGACTGCACGAAGCTGTTGGCGAAGCGCACGCCGCGTTTGGCCAGCGCGTCGATGTTTGGGGTTTGGATATGCGGGTGGCCGGCGCAGGCCAGGTGGTCCCAACGCAGCTGGTCCGACATGATGAACAGCACGTTCTTGATGGCCATCTGCGCGCCCCCTGGTTGGGGTGAGGTTAGCGCGATGTCAGAAAACGCAGAAGGCCTCGCCGGCGTCCCGGCGAGGCCTTCCCATTGCGTCTGCCGTTGCCGGCCGGCGCTAGCTCAGGAAGCCGTCCCCACGATGGTGGGAACGGAGATCCAGGCCGCGGGCAAGCAGTGCGGCGAAGGGCAATGAGACACTGGATCACCTCCTTTCAGTAGGTTTCGGATCACCCCAGCCTGCCTGCCCGCCGCCGCGTCGCGCAAGTGAATTCGCGCGGCGATTCGCGTCGTTTGGCCTGCGATTCACGCCCTTCGGCACCAGCGCCTCGGACGACCGCGGCCTGGTCACATCTCCGCGTAGGTGCCGTTGCGCCAGACGTAGAAAACGTAGTCCGGCACGGTGACATCGCCCTTCGGCGTAAAGCTGGTCTGCCCCAGCACGCTGCCCCACGGCCCCTGCCGCTTCAGCGCATCCGCCACCTTGCGGGCATCCACGGTCTTGGCCTTTTCCGCCGCCGCCGCCCAGATCTGCATGGCGCCGTAGGTGTACAGCACATAGCCTTCCGGATCGACATTGCGGGCGCGGAAGCGCTGCACCACCGCGGCTGCCGTGGCGCGCTTGCGCGGGTCGCTGCTGAAGGTCATCAGGCTGCCCTCGCCGGCGGCGCCGGTGATGGACCAGAACTCATTCGTCACCAGCGCGTCACCGCCGATCAGCGTGGCGTTCAGCCCCTGTTCCTTGGCCTGGCGGATGATGAGCCCGGCTTCGGTATAGTAGCCGCCGACATAGATGACCTCGATGCGCTCCTGCTTCATCCGGCTGACGATGGCGCTGTAGTCGCGCTCGCCCGGCGTGTAGGCGCTGTACAGCGTCTCCTGCTTGCCGGCGGCGTTCATCGCCTTCTTGGTCTCGTCCGCCAGGCCCTTGCCGTACGCGGAGTTATCATGCAGCACCGCGACGCGCTTATCCTTCATGCTGCGCGCGATGTAGCCGCCGGCGACCATGCCCTGCTGGTCGTCGCGGCCGCACACCCGAAAAGTGTTCCAGCTGCCTTCATCCGTGTACTTCGGGTTGGTCGAGGCCGGGCTGATCTGCAGCACGCCTTCCTCGCCATAGACCTTGCTGGCGGGAATGGAACTGCCGGAGCAGTAATGCCCGGCCACCATCGCCACGCGCTGCCCGGCCAGCTTGTTGGCCACGCTGACCGCCTGGCGCGGGTCGCAGGCGTCATCCTCGATGGAGAGCGCCAGTTGCCGGCCCAGCACGCCGCCACGGGCGTTCAGGTCGGCCACCGCCTGCTGCGCGCCGATCTTCATCTGGTCTCCGGCGGCGGCGTTGCTGCCGGTCATCGGACCTGCGCAGGCCACCTTGATGGGGTTGCTGCGATTCTGCGCGAAGGCCGGCAATGCCAGGCCGGACGCGGTGGCGCCCAGTATCAGTCGACGAGTGAACATGCCCGTTCTCCTTTCTACGTGTGATACCGGCACGAGCCCTTGCTCGTGCCGCGGCGCCGAATGGCGCCCGCAACCAGTGTGGCGTAAGCCAAGACGGCGAAGGCCGGCGCGTCATGCCGAAGGCGTGCCTCCGGCACGACGCGTCTGAGGGCTCTCAACTTGCCGCGCCGCCGAGATAGGCGTCACGGATTTCCTCTCGCGCCAGCAATTCCGCGCCGGTGCCGGCCATGGTGATGCGGCCGTTGACCAGCACATAGCCTCGATGCGCCAGGCGCAGCGCCAGGTTGGCATTCTGCTCCACCAGCAGCACGGTCACCCCGGCCTCTGCGTTCAGCTTGCGGATGGCGCCGAAGATCAGCTTCACCACCAGCGGCGCCAGGCCCAGCGACGGTTCGTCCAGCAGCAGCAGCCGCGGCTTGCTCATCAACGCGCGGCCGATGGCCAGCATCTGCTGCTCGCCGCCGGAAAGCGTGCCGGCGCGCTGAGCGATGCGTTCCTCTAGCCGGGGGAACAGCGCCAGCACGCGCGGCAGTTCATCGCCCGGCTGGCCCAGCGCCTCGGCGCCCATCATCAGATTCTCCCGCACCGTCATGCGCGGGAAGACACGCCGCCCCTCCGGCGCCTGGGCGATGCCGCGCCGCATGATGGCGTGGGTCGGCAGCGCGGTGATGTCCTCGCCGTCGAAGGCGATGCTGCCGGCGCGGGCGCGCGGGTCGCCGCACAGCGTCATCAGCAGCGTCGATTTGCCCGCGCCATTGGCACCGATCAGCGTGACGATCTCGCCCTGGTCCACATGGATCGAGACATCCAGCAGGGCCTGTACCGCGCCGTAATTGGCGGCCACGCCCTCCATCCGCAGCATCGCGCTCATGCCGCTTCGTCCTCGTCGCCTTCGCCGAGATAGGCGCTGATGACCTTCGGGTCGGTGCGCACTTCCGCGGGTGTGCCGTCGGCGATCTTGCGGCCATGGTCCAGCACCACGACGTGGTCGCTGATCTTCATCACCACGCCCATGTCGTGCTCGATCAGCAGGATGCTGGTGCCCTCGCCGCGGATCTGCAGCAGCAGACTAGAGAGTTCGTCGCTCTCGCGCGGGTTCAGCCCAGCGGCGGGTTCGTCCAGGCAGAGCAGCGCGGGTTCGGTGCACATGGCGCGCGCGATCTCCAACCGCCGCTGCGCGCCATAAGGCAGCGCGCCGGCGGGGTCGTCGGCGCGCTCAAGCAGGTGCGTGGCGTTGAGCCAATGCTTGGCGCGCTCCAGCGCATCCGCCTCAGCCGCCGGATAGCGGGAAAGCCCCAGCACGGCGCCGATGCCCCAGCCGGTGGCGGCCATCAGCCGGTTGTGCTGCGCCACCAGCAGGTTCTCCAGCACCGTCATGCCCGGGAACAGGCGAATGTTCTGGAAGGTGCGCGCCACGCCGGCTCGGGCGATGCGATGCCCCGCCAGCTTCTGCAACGCCACCTCGCCGCTCCGACCGAACAGGGTCAGCTTGCCGCCGCTCGGCCGGTAGAAGCCGGTAATGCAATTGAACACCGTGGTCTTGCCGGCGCCGTTTGGTCCGATCAGCGCGGTGATCTCGCCGCGCCTGGCCTGGAAGGAAACCGCATGCACCGCGGTCAGCCCGCCGAAGCGCATGGTCAGTTCGGCAACGTCGAGGATCATCAATGGCCCTCACTGACGTAGTTGCCGCCGATCGCGCGTTTTTCCCCCAGCGCGATGCTGGGCGTGCGGGTGCCGACCAGGCCGCGCGGCCGCACCACCATGATGACGACCATGGCCGCGCCGAAGATCAGCATGCGCCACTCCGCCAGGTCGCGGAACAGCTCGGTCCCGCCGATCAGCAGCAGCGCAGCCACCGCGACGCCAAGCTGGCTGCCCATGCCGCCCAGCACGACGATGGCGAGGATGATGGCGCTTTCGATGAAGGTGAAACTCTCGGGACTCACAAAAGCCTGGCGCGTGGCGAAGAAGCTGCCGGCGAAGCCCGCGAACATCGCGCCGATGGCAAACGCCGTCAGCTTCGTCACCGTCACGTTGATACCCAGCGCGCGGCAGGCGATCTCGTCCTCGCGCAGCGCTTCCCAGGCCCGGCCGAGCGGTTGGCGGCGCAAGCGCAGCGTCACCCAGTTGGTCAGCAAGGCCAGGCCGAGGATGAGGTAGTACAGAAAAATCACCCGATGCACCGGGTCGTAGTCCAGGCCGAAGAAGTCGGCGAAGCCGCCTTCCTCGCTGGTGAAGCTGAGCCCGAACAGGCCGGGGCGCGGAATGCCGGAAAGCCCGTTCGGCCCGCCGGTCAACTCCGTCCAGTTGGTCAGGACAACACGGATGATTTCGCCGAAGGCCAGGGTGACGATGGCCAGGTAGTCCCCGCGCAGCCGCAGCACCGGGAAACCCAGCAGCACCCCGGCAAAGGCGGCAAGGATGCCGGCCAGCGGCAGGCACACCCAAAAACTCAGCCCATAGGTCAGCGACAGCAGCGCGTAGGAATAGGCGCCGACCGCGTAGAAGGCGACATAGCCAAGGTCCAGCAAGCCCGCGAGGCCAACGACGATGTTCAGCCCCCAGCCGAGCATCACATAGGTCAGCACCAATATGCCGAGGTCGAGCTCATAGCGTTCGATGAAGGGCAGCCAAGGCAGCAGCAGCGCCAGGCCGAGGAAGAACGGCGCGGCATACTGCCCGGCACGGGCAAGCGGCGCCGGCAGCGTCAGCCGCGGCAGGCGGCGTCCGGCCAGCAGCAACAGCGCCAGCCGGCCGACGAAGGCCAGCAGCACCAGCCAGGCCACGTCATCCCAGCGGCCGCGCAGCGCCAGGCCGCCTTCCACCACATCGGTCCGCAGCCCGACCAGCGGGGCAAACAGGCCGAACGCGACCAGCGCCGCCAGCCCGGCGTCGCGAACTGCGTGCAGCACGCCGTCGCGTGACGCAACGGGCGTCATACCTTCTCGACCTCCTGCCGGCCGAGCAGCCCAGAGGGCATCAGCACCAGCGTCAGAATGAGGATGGAGAAGGCGGCGACATCCTTGTACTGCGCGCTGAAATAGGCGCTCCAGAACGTTTCTATGAGCCCGATCAGCAACCCACCCAGCACCGCGCCAGGCAGCGACCCGATGCCGCCCAGCACCGCCGCGGTGAACGCCTTCACCCCGGCGAGGAAGCCGATGTAGAAATCGATCACGCCATAGCGCAGCAGGTACATGCAGCCCGCCACCGCGGCCAGCGCGGCGCCGATGACGAAGGTCAGGCTGATGATCCGGTCGGTGTCGATGCCAAGCAGCGCGGCCATCTTGCGGTCCTGCTCGCAGGCGCGCATGGCCCGGCCCATCGACGTGCGGGTGACCAGCAGCGTGAAGCCGGCCAGCACCGCCAGCGTGACCACGATGATCAGCATCTGCACATAGCTGAACTGCACGTTGAAGCCATCGGTCTCCATCAAGGTCACGCCGCCCGGGACCAACGCGCCGATCGGCTTCACCCGCGCGCCCTGCGCCACCTGCACGTAGTTCTGCAACAGGATGCTCATGCCGATGGCGCTGATCAGCGGCGCCAGGCGGAAGCTGCCGCGCAGCGGGCGGTAGGCCACCCGCTCCACCGTCCAGCCATACAGCGCGGTCACGCTCATGCCCGCCAGCAGCACCAGCAGCAGCGCGCCAGGCCCGGCGGCGCCACCGCCCAGCCCCAGCAGCAGCGCGGTGATGAGGGAGACGAAGGCACCGACCATGAAGACATCGCCATGGGCGAAGTTGATCATGCCGATGATGCCATAGACCATGGTGTAGCCCACCGCGATCAGGCCATAGATCATGCCCAGCGACACGCCGTTGATCAGCTGCTGCAGCGCGTAGGCCACGCAGTATCCCCCGTTGTTGGAAGCCTCGGGGCGGAGGCTAGACCATTGAAAGGTCCATGCAAGCGCTGTGCTGGTACCACTCCGGCAGGTTGCCGGGCGGCGCCGCCCGGCGCATGCTGGCCGCAACGATAAGGAGGAAACCCGCATGACCCGATTGCTGCGTGCCGCCTGCCTGGCGGCCGCCCTGGCCACGCCGCTGGCCATTCCCCTGGCCAGCTTCGCCCCCGCCCACGCCCAGGATGCCCGCTTCCCTACCCTGGCCCCGGCCGAGATGACCGAGGCGCAGACCCGCGTCGCCGCCGCCATCGCCGGCGGCCCGCGCGGCCGCATCGCCGGGCCGTTCAACGCCTGGCTACGCAGCCCCGATATCGGCGACCGCCTGCAGCGCGTCGGCGAGGGCGTCCGCTTCAAAAGCTCCATCCCGCGCGACCTGAACGAGTTCGCCATCCTGATCGTCGCCCGCGAGTGGACGGCGCAATATGAATGGTACGCGCATCACCGCCTGGCCATGGAAGCAGGCCTGCCGGAGGCGGTGGCGGCCGACCTGGCCCAGGGCCGCAAGCCCCGGCGGATGAGCGCCGACCAGGCGCTGGTCTATGACTTCTGCATGCAACTGCACCGCGACCACCAGGTGACGGACGCCACCTTCAATGCGGTGAAGGCGCGCTTCGGCGAGCAGGGCGTGATCGACCTGATTGCGGTCAGTGGCTACTACGTCATCGTCTCGATGACGCTGAACACCGCGCAGACCCAGCTTCCCGCCGGCGTGCAGCCGCCGCTGCCCGTGCTGCGCCGCCGTTCCTGATCCAGGGTCAGCGGGGCCGTACCGTCGGGAGCCCGGCGGCGCGGCCCGCCCCCTGCACCAACCCACCCTGAGCCGACAAGGACCCCAAGCCATGCGCCTGCCGCCCATTCCCGACGCCGACCGCACGCCCGAACAGCAGCGCGTCGCCACCGCCATCGCCGCCGGCCCGCGCGGCGACCTGCGCGGCCCGTTCAACGCCCTGCTGCGCAGCCCCGTGGTGGCGGAACGCGTGGCCGTGCTGGGCGAATACCTGCGGTTCAACACCTCCATCCCGTTCGACCTGAACGAACTGGCCATCCTGGTCACCGGCCGCGCCTGGGATGCGCAGTTCGAGTTCTATGCGCATCGCCTGCTGGCGCTGAAGGCCGGGCTGCCGGACGCCATCATCCAGGCCATCGCGGAAGGCCGCCGGCCCGAGGCGATGACCGACGACCAGGACATGGTCTGGCAATTCGCCAACGAGTTGCACCGCGACCGCAATGCCTCGGACGCCAGCTATGCCCGGGTGAAGGCCCGATTCGGCGAACAGGGCGTCATCGATCTGGTCGCCGTGATGGGCTACTACTCGCTGGTCGGCATGGTGCTGAACGTGGCCGGCGTGCCGGTGCCGGCCGGTGAGCCGCTGCCGCTGAAGCCACTTACCAAGGCGTAACGCTTCGCCACCACGCACGGGCTGGGGTTACCGCCCGGCCAAGGCTATATCCACGGCGTGGACCCGCGCCGTGGAGGGCGACTGACCGCGTGAACGCCCGAGCCCCGCGCATCCCCCGCTTCGCCGCCAGGGCGCAGGCGCAGCAGCAATTCCGGCTGCGGCTGCGGGTCTGGGCGCGTCGTCCCGCGCTCCGGCGGGCGGCGGTGGCTTCGGTTGTCGTCCACCTGGTCTTCGTGGCGGTGTTGATCCTCGCCAACCTGCAATGGCAGCAACGCCACCAGGCCAATGCCCCGGCCCCGGCCGAAGTGGAAATGGTGTGGCGCGGCGGCGCCCCGGAAATGCCGGGGCAAAACGTTCCCGACCGCCCCGCCGATGCCTTCGCGCCGCCCGGCGATGAAGCGCTGCCGGTGCCGCCGCCGGCCAGCGCGCCGCCGCCCGCGCCAGCCTCGCCCGCGCCGGAAGCCGCGCCGCCGCCCTTGCCACCGCCGGCCGCGCCCAGCCCCACCGGGGAATTGCCGCCGCCGCCACCTCCGGCGCCGCCGCAACCGCGCCGGCAGCAGGCACAGCCTGCCCCTCCGCGCCAGGTGCAGCCGCAGCAGCAAAGCTTCCCGCAGCTGGACTACGTCCCCGGCCCGTTCACCGCCGGCCCGCCCGCACCACCCTTGCCCAGCGGCCGCCCCGGCGAGCGCAGCGAACGCGACCAGGCCGGCATCCCCGGCCGCGGCCGGCTGGACGCCAACCCGTCATCCGACCTGCAGGCCAGCCGCAACCTGGGGCCGGATTGGCGCAACCAGTTCCGCCGCTGGGTGGATGACAACAAGCGCTACCCAACCAACGCCGTGGCCATGGGGCATCAGGGGCCGGTGACGGTGCGTATCCTCGTCGGCCTGGATGGCCGGGTGCGCACGGTCAGTATGGTCGGGCCGAACGACTCGCCGTTCCTGAACTCCAACCTGATGAACATGTTCCGCAACGCGCAACTGCCGCCGCTGCCACCCGGCGCCGACCCGGCCGGGGAGACCATCACCTTCACCATGCGCTACATCCTGTACTGATACCTGCGGCCAAGTTCCTTGGCCGTTGGTATCAGCTTTTTCTTACCCTCAGTCGCCGTGCGGAACGCACGCCTTTAGCGTGACGCGGAAACCTCCGGTTTCCTTGGCTTCGCGGCACTTGCCGCGGGCGCCATTCGGCGCCTCGGCACGACGCAAAGCCTCGTGCCGTCGGTATTTGGCGCGACGGCGGCAGCGCCGCGCCGGCGCGGTCGCCCGGTGTCAGCGGGGGGCAGCTTCCAGCCGCAACTCCCGGGTGCGGTACTTCGCCACGCTGCCACCGGCCGGCACCTTCTGCAGCACCAGGAAGTAGCTGTGGTTCTTGCGGGCGTGGACCTGCTTCAGCAACCGCGCCACGCCGGCCTTGTTGGACCGCATCAGCACGAACAGGTCGCGCGCATAGAAGCCAAGTTCGGCGAATCCGCCCAGCAGTTGCACATGCGTCAGCTCCTGCCGGTTGGCGGAAACCTCGTCCTGGCACTTGACGATGAAGATGCCGTGGTCGCGCAGTACCCGCCGCGCCTCCACTGCCGCCGCCAGATACAGGTCCAGCACCGCCTGGTGCCAGCGGGCCGTCGGCGGGGCTTCGTCGCCATTGCTGTAGTAGCTGCGGAACTGGGCGTGGCTGCCCTGGCCGCCGCGGGTCGCCGCCTTGCCGCGCAACAGGCCCTCCAGATAGGGCGGGTCCAGCACCAGCGCGTCCAGGCTGGCATCGGCATAGGGCAGCGCCCGGCAGTCCACGCCATCGGCCAGGTCGGTGGCCAGCAGCCTGTAGCGGCCCGGCGGCACCTGCTTCCAGAACACGCCGGAGCCGTAGGTCACATCCGCCACGGTGGCGCCATCCGGCACATGCAGCGCCAGTACCTGCGGAAACAGCTCCGCATTGCCGCCGATATGGGCGGACTGCACCACATCCGCGGTTGCCACGCCGGATTGGCGGCGGCGCGGCGCCGCGGGCGGCACCTCGGCTTCGCTCACCCGCGTAGCGCCCGTATCGCGGCTTCAAGCTCGACGGGGTCCGGCGCCACCAGCCAGCGCGCCGGGGTCTCGATGGCCCGGGCCAGGCGGCGCTTGTAGTCGGCGCGGGCCAGTTCCTCGGTGCCGAACTGGGCCAGGTGCTCGGTCAGGAATTGGGCGTCCAGCAGCTGGTAGCCGCAGAGTTTTAGCCGCGCCACCAAGTGCACCAGCGCCACCTTGGACGCATCCCGCGCGCGCGAAAACATGCTCTCGCCGAAGAAGGCGGCGCCGACGGCAACGCCGTAGAGGCCGCCAACCAGCTCCCCATCCGCCCAGGTTTCCACCGAATGCGCGTGGCCCTGCTGGTGAAGCGTGGTGAACAGGCCCTCGATCTCGGCATTGATCCAGGTGTCCTGCCGGCCGGGCGCCGGCGCGGCACAGGCCTGGATCACCCGCGAAAAGCAGGCGTCGGCGGTCACGGTGTAGGGGCCGTGCAGCACCGTGCGCGCCAGCCGGCGGGGTAGGTGGAAGCCCTCAAGTGGGATGACGCCGCGGCGTTCAGGGTCCAGCCAATACAACCGCGCGGTGTCGCGCCCTTCCGCCATGGGGAACAGGCCGGCGCGATAGGCGCGCAGCATCAATTCCGGGGTCAGGTCGATATGGCGGCGGCTCACCGGTGCAGTATGCGCCGCCTGGCGGGCCGCTTGCTACCCCTGCCGCCCCCGGCTTGTTTCAACGCGCAGAGCCGCGGCTTCAATCCGCGCGGAGACCCTACCTTCAATCCGCGCGGAGACCCGCGACTTCAATCCGCGCGGAGACCCGCGACGAACTTCTCCAGCCAATGGATGGTGTAGTCCCCCGCCACGAACTCCGGCGCCTCCATGATGGCCCGGTGCAGCGGCAGGGTGGTCTTGATCCCCTCCACCACCATCTCGTTCAGGCTGCGGCGCATCCGCGCGATGGCTTCCGGCCGGGTAGCGGCATGCACCACCAGCTTGGCCACCAGGCTGTCGTAGTTCGGCGGCACCGAATAGCCGCTGTACAGCGCGCTATCCACCCGCACGCCAAGCCCGCCCGGCGCATGGTACATGGTCACCCGGCCCGGCGAGGGCGCGAAGGTGTCGGGGTCCTCGGCGGTGATACGGCATTCGATGGCGTGGCCATGGAAGCGCACATCCTCCTGGGTGTAGCCCAGCGGTTCGCCGGCGGCGACGCGAAGCTGTTGCTTCACCAGGTCCACGCCGCAGACCATCTCCGTCACCGGATGCTCCACCTGCAGGCGGGTGTTCATCTCGATGAAGCAGAACTGGCCGTCCTGCCACAGGAACTCCAGCGTGCCGGCGTTGCGGTAGCCCAGGTCCTTCAGCGCCCGGGTCACCTGGGCGCCCAGCGCGTCGCGGTCGGCGGTGGTCAGCACCGGGCTGCCCGCTTCCTCCACCAGCTTCTGGTGGCGGCGTTGCAGCGAACAGTCGCGCTCGCCGAAATGCACCACATTGCCGTAGCTGTCGGCCATCACCTGCAATTCGATGTGGCGCGGCTTGTCCAGGTACTTTTCCAGGTAGACCGCGTCGTTGCCGAAGGCGGCCTTGCTCTCGGTGCGGGCGACGCGCCAGGCTTCCTCGATCTCGGAAGCGTCATGCGCCACCTTCATGCCGCGCCCGCCACCGCCGGCGGCGGCCTTGATCAGCACCGGGTACATCACCTCCTCGGCGACGGCCCGCGCCTCCTCCAGCGTCGCCAATTCGCCGAGGGAGCCAGGTACCAGCGGCACGCCCAGGCGCCGCATCGCGTCCTTGGCGGCGATCTTGTCGCCCATCATGCGGATATGCGCGGCGGTCGGCCCGATGAAGGCCAGGCCATGCGCCTCCACCATCTCGGCGAAGTTGGCGTTCTCGGAGAGGAAGCCATAGCCGGGATGGATCGCCTCGGCGCCGGTGATGGCGGCGGCGGAAAGGATGGCCGGCACATTCAGGTAGCTGTCGCGCGCCGATGGCGGGCCGATGCAGACGCTCTCATCCGCCAGCCGCACATGCATGGCGGCGGTATCGGCGGTGGAATGCACCGCCACGGTGCGGATGCCCATCTCCTGGCAGGCGCGATGGATGCGGAGCGCGATCTCGCCGCGATTGGCGATCAGCACCTTCTTGAACATCGGAATCGGCCGGGCCCGCCTATTCGATGACCAGCAGCGGCTCGCCGTATTCGACGGGCGTGCCGGTCTCGATCAGGATGCGGGTGACGGTGCCGGCCTTCGGCGCCTTGATCTGGTTGAAGGTCTTCATCGCCTCGATCAGCAGCACGGTCTGGCCCTGCGCCACCTTGCCGCCCAGCGTGATGAAGGGCGCCGAGCCGGGCTCAGGCGAGAGGTAGGCCACGCCGACCATCGGGCTGATCACCATGCCCGGGTGCTTCGGATCCAGCGTATCGACCACCACGGCCGGCGCCGCGGCGACCGCGAGCGGAGCAGCTGCGGCGGGCGGCTGCATCATCATGCCGGCGGGCCAGGGCATCTGCGGTGCAGCGGCGGCAGCCGGCGGGTGGCTGCGCGCCACGCGGATGCGGCTGTCCTTCTCCACCAGCTCGATCTCGGTCAGGTCGGTGTCCTTGAGGATCTGCGCCAGCGCGCGGATCGTCTCGGGGTCGAAGGTGATGCCGTTGCTCATGCGTCCTGCTCCGTGTCCAGCATCCCGGCCATGGCGCGCAGCGCCAGCACGTAGCCCTGCACCCCCAGGCCAGCGATAACGCCCGTCGCGGCCTTGGAGATGAAGCTGTGGTGGCGGAATTCCTCCCGCCTGTGGATGTTGGTGATGTGCACCTCGATGGTCGGCAGGTTCACCGCCAGCAGCGCGTCCATGGTGGCGATCGAGTTCGTGGTGTAGCCGGCCGGGTTCATGATGATGCCGGCGCAGCGGCCACGGCATTCCTGCACCCAGGTCACCAGCTCGCCCTCGCTGTTGGTCTGGCGGAAGTCGATCGCCAGGCCCAGATCTTCGGCCGCATCGGCGCAGAGCTGTTCCAGCTCGTCGATGGTGGTGGAGCCGTATTTCTCCGGCTCACGCATGCCGAGCATGTTGATGTTGGGGCCGTTGAGCACGGCGATGAGCGGCGGGGCCAAGGCGATGATTCCGTGAAAGCGGGCGTGCCCGCGGGGAAAGCGGGCGTGCCCGCGGGGAAATCGGGCGTGGCCGGGCCTAGCACGGGGGGTTTCGGCGGGGCAAGCGGCCATGCCGGCAGGGCGGGGCAGCCATCGGCAGCCCCAGGCCAGGACCCGCCTTGCCCTTCGCTCGCCGCGCCGCCATGTTCCGCCCATGGGGGCGACGATCTCGATTGCGATCACGGTGAACGGCGAAGCGCGGCAGGTGGCCGTGGGCGCCAGCCTGTCCGACCTGCTGGCACAGCTGGGGTTGGATATCCGCAAGGTGGCGGTTGAACGCAACCTGGAGATCGTGCCCCGTTCCAGGTACGCCGCCACGGCCATGGCCGAGGGCGACCAGCTTGAGATCGTTCACTTCATCGGCGGAGGCTGAGCCATGGACGCGACTGTTGCAGGAGACGACAGCTGGAGCGTGGCTGGCCTGACCTTCCGCTCGCGCCTGATCGTCGGCACCGGGCGCTACAAGGACCTGGAGGAGACCGGCGCGGCCATCGCGGCTTCAGGTGCCGAGATCGTGACGGTGGCGGTGCGGCGGGTGAACCTGGGCGACCCCGGCGCGCCGATGCTGCAGGACTATGTGGACCCCAAGCGCTACACCTACCTGCCCAATACCGCAGGCTGCTTCACCGCCATGGATGCCGTCCGCACGCTGCGCCTGGCGCGGGAGGCCGGCGGCTGGAACCTGGTGAAGCTGGAAGTGCTCGGCCCGCCGCCCTTCCTGTATCCGGACATGCGGGAGACCTTCGTGGCCCTCGAAGCCCTGCTGAAGGACGGCTTCCAGGTGATGGTCTATTCGTCCGACGACCCCATCGCCTGCAAGCGGCTGGAGGAGATGGGCGCGGTGGCCGTCATGCCGCTCGGCGCGCCGATCGGCTCGGGCTTGGGCATCCAGAACCCGGTGATGCTCCGCGCGATCATCGAACAGGCAAAAGTGCCGGTGCTGGTAGATGCCGGCGTCGGCACCGCCAGCGACGCGGCGCTGGCGATGGAGTTGGGCTGCGAGGCGGTGCTGATGAACAGCGCCATCGCCCATGCGCAGCGCCCGGTGCTGATGGCGCAGGCGATGCAGGCGGCGGTGGTGGCCGGCCGGCTGGCCTTCCTGGCCGGGCGGATGCCACGGCAATATGCGGCGGACCCTTCCAGCCCGCTGAACAAGGGCGTGCTGGGCCGCAACTGAGGCCAATGGTGATTTCGCGCCGCCGCCACGGCGTGCAGGTCCGCATCCTGGCCAGTAAGCATCGCCCACGGCGAGGCCATGGCGGCACGTCAGCCTCTGTTCATCACTCCCGACACCTGTCTTTGCCGTTACTGGCGACGGCCAGCGAGCGCATTCGCGTGTTTGGCGCCGTCAGGCCAGCATTCGGGCCGGAACCCAAGCCTTTTGGCCGGAAGCTGGCGGGACTGAACCGGGCATTTCCCTGCCGCTCGCACCTTCGGCCGGTATTTCCCCCCGCCCCCCCCGGGGGCCTTCGGGGGGAGTTTCCGGCGGCTTCACGGGGTCGCCGAAAAAAAATCCGCCAGTGGGGGATTTTCCGCTTTTCATCGGGGATCGCCGCGCCTATATGCCGCCGCAGACGCAGTACGCACGTGCCTCTGGCCCCAGGCCCACGGAACCCCGGCGCACCTCCACAGCGCGCCACTTAAAGGTCACCGCGGCGCAAGGTTTACGCAACGACGTCAAGCGTTCTGGCAACCCCGTCCTGTCGCCGTGAAAGCGGTGGCGGCACGGCCCACTTGGTCGCTGGTTCGTTCGACCGTTTCGTCAACTTGGGGCCACCGCCCATTGGGGTGGTCCTGTCATGTTCAGGAGGGTGGTGCGATGACCCCGAAGGTCTCTCGCTATCTGCGCGACGTTGCCCCGGCTACGCCTTGCCTGGTGGTCGATGTCGATCGCATTGAAGATAACTATCGTCGGCTGCAGGCCGCGTTGCCGTCTGCGCGCGTGTACTATGCCGTGAAGGCCAATCCGGCGGACCCCATCCTGGAACGGTTGGTCGGCCTCGGCTCAAACTTCGACGCCGCGTCCTTCGAGGAAGTACAGTCCTGCCTGGACAATGGCGCCGCCCCGGCCGCCATCAGCTACGGCAACACCGTGAAGAAGGAGAGCGCGATTCGCGCGGCCTATGCCGCCGGCGTGCGCATGTTCGCCTTCGACAGCGAGGCCGAGCTGCGCAAGCTGGCGCGGTCGGCACCGGGTAGCCGCGTCTATTGCCGCATCCTCGTCGGCAATGACGGCGCCGAGTGGCCGCTGTCGCGCAAGTTCGGCTGCGAGGTCGAGATGGCCAAGGAACTGATGGTGCTGGCCGGCGAGCTCGGTCTGGACCCCTTCGGCCTCAGCTTCCATGTCGGCAGCCAGCAGGTCCGCACCCAGGCCTATGAAGCCGCCATCGGCAAGGTGGCCATGCTGTTCACCGACCTGCGCGACGCCGGCGTGAACGTCCGCATGGTCAACCTGGGCGGCGGCTACCCGGTGCGCTATCGCCAGGAAGTGCCGGAGATCGACGCCATCGGCGAGGCGATCATGGGCGCGATGAGCGAGCATTTCGGCAATGCCCTGCCGGAGCTGGTGATCGAGCCGGGTCGCTTCCTGGTGGCCGATGCCGGCGTGCTCAGCGCCGAGGTCGTGCTGGTCTCGCAGAAGGCCAAGGACGACCCGGTGCGCTGGGTCTATCTCGACATCGGCCGTTTCGGCGGCCTGGCCGAGACCGAGGGCGAGTGCATCAAGTACGCCTTCCGCACGCCGCATGACGGCGCCGTCGAGGGTCCGGTGACCATCGCCGGACCGACCTGCGACAGCACGGATACGCTGTACGAGAAGTCCAACTACCGGCTGCCGCTGGCGCTGGACTGCGGCGACCGGGTGGAGCTGCTGGCCACCGGTGCCTACGTCACCACCTATGCCAGCCAGGCCTTCAACGGCTTCAAGCCGCTGGCCGAACACTACATCTGACCATCACATCCGCGCCCTGGGTCAGGGCCGGCAAGCGGGCGCGCGGCATGGCTGCGCGCCCTTTTTGCTGTCCGGCCCCTGGCGGCGATAGGCGCTGGCCTATCGCGACCATCGAAGCCACGTATTGGATGCACCGGAGGTGGCGGCCCTAGGCTTGCTGCATGGCGGAGTTCACCGCCATTGACCGTACAGGGCACTCACCCCGATGCCACACATGCAACGCGCCGAATCCCCCGCCGCTCCGGCTGGCCACTTCCACCCGGCCAACGACGAACTGGCCGTCCTGCTACTGAACGAGAAGACGGACATCCTCGACGAAGTCGCGGCGTTGCTGCGGCGCCGCGGGCTGCCGGTGGTGGTGGCAACCTGCATCGCCCAGGCCCGGCGCCAGCTGGCGCAGCAGCCGGGCATCGGCGTGGTGGTGGCGGATGTCAGCCTGTTGCAGGGCGATGGTCTGGCACTTGCGGCCCAGGTGCTGGGCGGCACGCGTCCGGCCACGGCGGTGGAACTGCTGCTGATCGCCGGCTACGAGGACGCAGCCAGCGGCCCGGTGCTGGACCGCTTGGGCGTGCTGCGGGAGCCGTTGACGCTGCGCGGCATCGAACAGGCGATCCACCAGGCGATGGGCCGGACCGTGGTGCGGCGGACCGCGCTACAACGGCTGGACGGCTGAAACAGGATTTCGGCGCCCGGCGGCGTTGATCCCGCCTTAGTCCTTGTCTGCGAGACGGACTTTCGCCTTTCGCCGGCCCCCTGCCAGGCGATCAGGGTCCAGCTACCCAGGTTCGGCCGCCCTCCCCCGAGGCGGCCGATGGCGCCCGCGGCTGCTGCTGCGTTATCCCGAACGCCTCTCCCCCCGAGGGCGGCAGCACGGGCGCCCGCCCCGCCCCGGCAGCCCCCCGCTGCCGGGGCGGGGCTTTCCCTTTGCCGAAGCCGCCGGCCTATGGTGGAACCACCTGCATGAACTTCGCCGGGCTTTCCTTCCGCGACCTGGAATACGTGGTCAGCGTGGCCGAGCTGCGCCATTTCGGCCGCGCCGCCCAGGCCTGCGCGGTCAGCCAGCCGACGCTTTCCGCCCAGGTGAAGAAGCTGGAGGAGTTCCTCGGGCTGGAAATCTTCGAGCGCAGCGCCCGCCAGGTGCTGGTGACCGCGCGCGGCGCCGCGGTGGTGGAGCAGGCCAGGCGGATCCTGGCCGAGGGTCGCCGCCTGGAAGAAGTGGTGCAGGCCGGCGGCGAGCCGCTGTCGGGCATCTTTCGGCTGGGCGTGCTGGACACGCTGGGGTCCTACCTGCTGCCGCTGCTGCTGCAACCGTTGCGGGCGCGCTTTCCGCGGCTGCGACTGCTGATCCAGGAAGGCCGCGGCGCTGCGCTGCTGGCCGGGCTGGAGCGCGGCGAGACCGACGCCGTCCTGCTGGCGGCGGCGCCTCGGGACGGCGAACTGACGGCGCTGCCGCTGTTTCATGAGGAGCTGGTGCTGGCGGTGCCGCGCGACCACGCGCTGGCGACAGCACCGGCAGTGGCGCTGGCGGATGTGCCGGTGGCCGAGCTGATCCTGCCGGGCGAGGGCCATTGCCTGCGCGACCAGGTGCTGGCCCTGCTGCCGGCCCGCGCCCGTCTGGCCCGGGCGGATGACGACCTGCAGGCCGCCAGCCTGGAGACGCTGCGGCAGATGGTCGCCGCCGGCATCGGCTGCGGGTTCCTGCCCCAGCTGGCCGTGCAGGTGGGCAGCCTGCTGGACGACATGGTGGCGTATCGGCGGATATCGACCACCGAGGCGGCGCCAGGGCGGGAGGTGGTGCTGTATCATCGGGCCAGCTACGGCCGGATTCGCGACATCCGGCTGCTCCGGGACGCGGTGCGGGACCGGCTGGCGGAAGCCAGTGCGGTGCGGGTCACCGGCCGGCCGGCGCCATAAAACCCGCCCCCGCGGCAGCGTTGAAAGGCGTCCTGCAGCTCGGCAAAACCGCCCAGGCGCCAGCCGCGGATGTGACAGGGTTTGCGGATTCACCCCGGGCGCCGATATCCTGCCCCCAGACGCGCGAGACGGAACTAAGGCATGGCGAATAGCGACTGGGAAATCCCGCCGGAACTGCAACCGGATCCGACCGACCATGCGTTCGACCTGGACCTGGCGCTCCGCTCCATCGTGGGCGTGAAGGCGATGGTGCCGGCCGATGCCTTCAGCGCCAATACGCTGGGCACGGAACGCTCGGGCAGCGGCGTGGTGATCCGCCAGGACGGGCTGATCGCCACCGTGGGCTACCTGGTGACGGAAGCCGAGACGATCTGGCTGACCACGGCGGATGGCAAGGTGCTGCCCGGCCATGCCCTGGCCTTTGATTTCGAGACCGGCTTCGGGCTGATCCAGGCGCTGGGCAAGCTGGATCTGCCGGTGCTGCGGATGGAAACCGGCGAGGCGCCACGCCCCGGGGACAGCGCTGTGCTGGCCTCGGCCGGCGGGCGCAAGCACGCGCTGCGGGCGACCATTGCGGCGCGGCAGGAATTCGCCGGTTACTGGGAATACCTGCTGGACGAGGCGATCTTCACCGCCCCGGCCCACCCCAGCTGGGGCGGCGCCGGGCTGATCGGTGCAGGCCCAGGCGGCGAGGCGCGGCTGCTCGGCGTCGGCAGCCTGGTCATGCAGCAGCAGGACGGCAAGGGCCGCCGGGTGGACCTGAACATGGCGGTGCCGGCCAGCCTGCTGCCGCCGATCCTGGACGACCTGCTGGCCTATGGCCGGCTGAACCGCCCGGCGCGGCCCTGGCTCGGGCTCTACGCCACCGAGGACGACGACTGCGTCATGGTCTCCTCGCTGTCCATGCGCGGGCCGGCGATGAAGGCGGGCGTGCAGGAAGGCGACAGGATCCTGTCGGTCGGCGGCACCCGCGTCACTGACCTGCCCAGCCTGTGGCGCGCGCTGTGGGCTTGCGGCAGCGCGGGCTGCCGGGTGCACCTGGAACTGACGCGGGACGCGACGCCGCGCGACCTGACGGTGGTTTCGGCCGACCGGCGCAGCTTCCTGAAAGCGCCCAAGCTGCACTGATACCAGCGGCCAAGTTCCTTGACCGCTGGTATCAGCTTTTTCTTGCCCTCAGTCGCCGGGCGGAAACCTCCGGTTTCCTAGGCTTCGCGGCACTTGCCGCGGGCGCCGTTCGGCGCCTCGGCACGAGTCAAAGCCTCGTGCCGTTGGTACAAGACGACCTTGCCGTTGCGCTGCCGCCTTGGCAGGGTAGCGGCCCATGACAAGCCTCGACCACCTGCGGCTCAGCCGTTCCCTGCGCGCGCTGCTGGCTGGCTGCGACCAGCCCGGCACTCCCGGCGCCACCATCGGCGTACTGCGCGACGGCCAGTTGCTGGCGCATGAAAGCGCCGGGCTGGCCAGCCTGGAGCTGGCCGTGCCGATCGGGCCGGAGACCTGCTTCCGCATCGCCTCGGTCAGCAAGCAGTTCACCTGTGCCGCCATCCTGCTGCTGGCGCGGCAAGGCCGGTTGGCGGTCGCCGATGATCTCCGCGCGCACCTGCCGGAACTGCCGGATTTCGGCGCCACGGTGACGCTGGCGCATTGCATGCAGAACAGCTCCGGCCTGCGGGACATGCTGGAGCTGATGCGCCTGGGCGGCGTCGATCTGGCGGAACCCGCCAGCGCCGCGCAGTTGCTGGCCGCGGTGGGGCATCAGGCCAGCCTGAACTTCGCGCCCGGCAGCCGGTTTTTGTACAGCAACACCGGCTTCATGCTGCTGGGCCAGGTGGTGGAGCGGGCGAGTGGCGAGCCGCTGGGCGGCTTCCTGCACCGGCACTTCTTCGCCCCCGCGGGCATGACCCGCACCCGCCACACCCCCAGCGTGACCGAGCCGGTGGCCGGGCTGGCGACGGGCTACCTGCCCCTGGCCAGCGGCGGCTTCCGCCGAGCGCAGCATGGCTTTCCGCTGGGCGGCGAGGGCGGGCTGGTCAGCTGCGTGCAGGACCTGGCGCTGTGGACCGCCTGGCTGGCGCGCCACCCCTGGCTGGACGCGGCCTTGCAGGCCCAGGCGCCCTTCCCCGATGGCAGCCTGAACCCCTACGCCCATGGTGTCGAAGTGCGGCCCTGGCGCGGCCTGCGCACCGTCAGCCATGGCGGGCTGTGGCCCGGCTTCAAGACCTGCTTCCTGCGGGTGCCGGCGCGCCAACTCGCCGTGGTGGCCATCACCAACCATGCCGGGGTGGACGCGCACCACCTGGCGCACCAGGCCTTGGCGCTGGCCCTGGCCGGCGATGTCGGCCTGGCGCCCGCACCAGAGTTGCCGGCCGGGCTGGACGCGCTGGCCGGCCGCTGGGTGGCCGAGGACGGCGCTGTCAACCTGGACTTCGCGCTGGCGTCGGATGGCACGCCGATGGTCACGCAGCATGGCGTCCCCTTCGCGCTGGAAGCCGCGCCGGACGGCCTGCTGGCGGCACGGCGCGCGGCCATTGCCTTCGCGCTTGAGCCGTGTGGCGACCGCCTGGTGCTGCATGCGGATGCCGGGCATCGGCTGAGGCTGCACCGGGCGCCAGCCGAGGTAGCGCCACCCACCGGGCTGCCCGGCCACTACCACTGCGCCGAGCTGGACACCGACTGGGCTGCGCTGGAGCGCGACGGCGCGTTGCAGGTGCTGGTGCAGGGGCCGATCAAGCATGTCGGCCCGTGGCGGCTGGAGCCGATTGCGCCGGACCTGCTGCGGCTGCATGCACCCGGCGATGCCTGGCAGGGCTGGTTCGACGTGACCGTGCGCCGCAATGCCGAGGGCGAGGCCATGGCCCTGGTGGTGCATGGCGCGCGGGCGAAGGAACAGGTGTTCAGCCGGCTGGGGTAGGCGGCTGCGGCGGTAGCGCGGCGCTGGTCCTCCGCCAAGGCGGGGCGGCTGCGCTGCCTTGGTTCACGGTGGTTTCGGCCGCGCGCTGCCCTCGGCAGCCGTTGCCGAGCCCACGCCGCGGCAGCGGTCCGAGCAATATTTCACCTGGTCCCAGTCGCGCGCCCATTTGCGCCGCCAGGCAAACGGGCGGGCGCAGGCGGCGCAGATCTTGGTCGGCAGGTCGGCCTTGCGGCGCATCGGCGGCATGGCGAGCAGATGAGGTCGCGGCCGGGCTTCACAAGGCGGCCGGCTGGCGGCAGGCTGCCGTCAAACATATGAGGAAACGCGCGCATGACCGACAGCACCTACAATGTGGGCGACCTCGTCGCTGAATTCCTGGCGCGAGTCGGCGTCACCACCTGCTTCGGCATCGTCTCGGTACACAATATCCCGATGCTTGACGGCATCGGCCGGCGCAATGCCATCCGCTACGTCATGGCCCGCAATGAGATGGGCGGCGCGCACATGGCGGATGCCTATGCGCGGGTGACCGGGCATCTCGGCGTGATGTTCTCCTCCACTGGCCCCGGCGCTGCGAATACGGTGCCCGGCCTGGTGGAAGCGCAGTTCGCCGGGTCCTCGGTGCTGCACATCACCGGCCAGACGCCGACGCGCTTCCTGGACCGCGATACCGGCAGCGTCCACGACGTGCCCGGCCAGTTGCAGATGCTGGCCGCCGTCAGCAAGTCCGCCTACCGCATCCGCAGCGCGGCCGAGGCGCTGGGCGTGCTGACCCGCGCCGCCGCCGAGGCGCTGACGCCGCCGCGTGGGCCGGTGAGCATCGAGATTCCCATCGACATCCAGCGCACCGTCATTGCCCGCCCGGCGGCGCTGGACACGCTGGAACTGCCGATCCCGCCGGCGCTGGTGCCCAGCGCGGCCGCACTGGACGAAGCCGCAGAGATCCTGCTGAAGGCCAAGCGGCCGATGCTCTGGCTCGGCAATGGCGCCAAGGAAGCGGGTGCCGAGGCGATGCAGCTGATGGGCTTGGGCTTCGGCGCCGTGTCGTCGTGGAACGGCCGCGGCATCGTGCCGGAGGACCACCCGATGACGCTGGGCGGCCTGCACGGCAATGGCAGCCCGCGCGTGGTGCAGTTTTATGAGTCGGTGGACGCCATGCTGGTGGTCGGCAGCCGGCTGCGCGCGCATGAAACCCAAGAATTGACGCTGAAACTGCCGAAGACGCTGATCCAGGCGGATGTGAACCCGGCAGCGAATGGCCGCACCTATCCCAGCGCCTTCTTCATCAATGGCGATGCCGGGCTGGTCATGGCCGGGCTGGCGCAGCGCCTGGCCGGCCGGATGCAGGTGGACCCGGGCTTCGCCGCCGACTTCGCCGCGATGAAGCAGCGCGCCACCGCGGAATACTGCGACACGCTGGGGCCCTATGCCGAATGGCCGAAACTGGTGCGGGAAGCCCTGCCGCGTGACGCGCTGTGGGTGCGCGACATCACCATCTCCAACTCCTCCTGGGGCAACCGCGTCTTCCCGGTCTATGGCCCGCGCGATGCGGTGCATCCGGTGAGTGCGGCGATCGGGCCGGGGCTGCCGCTGGGCATCGGCGCGGCCATGGCCGGCCGCGGTCGCAAGGCCATCGCCATGGTCGGGGATGGCGGCTTCGCGCTGAACCAGACGGAGCTGTGGACCGCGGTGCAGGAACGCGCGGAACTGGTGGTCATGGTGATGAACGACCGCGGCTATGGCGTCATCAAGCACATCCAGGGCGCCCTGCAGGATGGCCGGATGTTCTTCGGTGACCTGCACTCCAGCGATTTCCAGAAGCTGGCGGCGGTGGCCGGTTGTCCGAGCTTCCTGATCTCCCGCACCCAGGATGTGGTGCCGGTGCTGAAGCAGGCCTTCGCCACGCCAGGGCCGGTGCTGGTGGAGGTGGACATGACGGCAATCGGCGCCTTCCCGCCTTATGCGCCTTACAATGGCATGGGGATTTATGCGAAGCGCGCCGCGGAATAGCGCAACGGCGTGCGCGACGGCATTGCTGACCAGGGCTCCGGCTTAACACTGAGGCAAGGCGGTCAGGTGCAGGATGCGGGCGCAGGAAGGAGTCCGCGAGCCGTGGCATTGCAGTTGTTTCGCACGTTGGCCAGTTGGCGCGGCGGGCGCCTGGAAGCTACCGCCTCGGCCCTGCCGCGCCTGGCAGCGTTGGCCGTGGCGCAAGTGCTGCTGGCATGGGGAGTCATGGCGCTGACCCGGGAAACCGGGCTGGTCGCCGCCGCCTGGCCTGGTTGCGCCGTGCTGCTGGTGGTTCTGCTGGAGCGGCCACGCCAGGAATGGCCCGAGCTGATGCTGGCCAGTGCCGGCGGCATCGTGCTGGGCTCGGTGCTGGCGGAACCCGCCATTCTGCGGGCAGTGGTGCTGGCGGTGGTCGGACTGGGGGAAAGCCTGGGCTCGGCGCTGTGGTTGCGCCGGGGCGGCGCGCGCCGGCCAGACCTGGCCCGACCGCGCAGCCTGCTGCAGTTCGCCGTGGTGCTGGTGCTGGCACCGCTCGCCAGCGGGGTACTGGCGGCACTGTTCATGGCCGGCTGGTACGGTGCCCCGCTCGCCGCCACGCTGCGCACCTGGACCATGGCGCATGCCCTCGGGCTGGCGCTGGTGGTGCCGTTGCTGCTGGCACTGCTGCGGCCAGATTGGCGTGCCAGGCTGGACCGGGTCGGGGCACTCCGGGCATTGGGCTATGCCGTGCTGCTGGCCGCCACCTGCGTGCTGGTGTTCAACGCCGATGGGCAGCCTGGCTTGTTCCTGGTGTTTCCGCCGCTGCTGCTGATGGTCTGGCGGCTGGGCGCCACCGGGGCCGCGATCGGGGTGGTGCTGGTGGCGGTGATCGGGTTGCCCTGCACCCTTGCCGGGCATGGTGCCCTGGGACTGGTGCCTGGGCTGGCCGCGCGGGTGCAGCTCCTACAGATATTCCTGCTGGTGCTGTCAGCCACGATGCTGCCGGTGGCGGCGCTGCTGGCGGCGCATCGGCGGCTGCTGGCCACCCAGCGGCACCGCGCGCGGGAAATCCATCGCCAGGCACAACTGCTGGACAGCGCGCTTTCGGCGATGGAGCAGGGGCTGGCGGCCTTCGATGCGCGCGGCCACCTGCTGGCGGCCAATGGTCGCTACGCCGAACTGCTCGACCTGCCGCCGGCGCTGCTGGTGCGCGGCAAGCCCTACCTGGAGGTGGCCCGCCACCTGGCGGAGCGGGGCGAATTCGGGCCCGGCGACCCCGGCGTATTGGCGCGGGAGCGTCTGGCGTTCAGCAGCGCCGGGCGGCACCACCGGCTGAACCGGATGCGGCCGAATGGGCGGGGCCTGGAGATCACCGGCCGGCCGCTGCCCGGCGGCGGCTGGGTGACCACCGTCTCCGACATGACCGAACAGTTGCAGCGCGAACGGCTGCTGGCCGAAAGCGAGGCGAGCTTCCGCCTGCTGACCGAGAACTCGGGCGACGTGGTGGCGCGGCTCGGGCTGGATGGCCGGTTCCGCTATGTCTCACCCGCGGCGCTGCGGGTGCTGGGCTGGGTGCCGGACGCGCTGGTCTATCGGGTGATGATGGACTTTGTTTCCGTCGAGGACCGGGCCTGGGTGGCGTCCTCCTTCGCCGCCCTGAGCCTTGGCGAGGTGGAGGAGGCCACGGTGACCTTCCGCTTCCAGCGTTCGGATGAAAGCGAAGCCTGGCTGGAAGCACATGCCCGGCTGGGCCGCAGCCCGGAAGGCACCCCGCAGGAGCTGGTGCTGGCATTGCGCGACGCCACCGACCGCAAGGCCGCCGAGGCCGAGTTGCTGGCCGCCTTCGAGCAGATGGAGGCGATGGCGCAGACCGACGGCCTGACCGGGCTGGCCAATCGGCGCCGCTTCGACGAGATGCTGAACCGCGAATACCGCCGCGCAATGCGCGAGGGCAGTTCGCTGGGGCTGGTGCTGCTGGATGCCGACCGGTTCAAGCTGTTCAACGACCGCTACGGCCATGCCGCCGGCGACGACTGCCTGCGCCAGGTGGCGGTGGCAGTGGCCGGCGCGGCGCGGCGCCCGGGTGACCTGGCCGCCCGGTATGGCGGTGAGGAGTTCGTGCTGCTGCTGCCGAATACCGACCTGAACGGCGCGACCGAAGTGGCCGAGCGACTGCGGAACGAGGTGCTCTCCGCCGGCCTGGTGCATGCCGGCAACCCCCCGCTGGGCATCATGACCGTCAGCCTGGGGGTGGCCAGCCTTGCGCCCACACCTGACGCGGCGGTGGATACCGATGCGCTGCTGCGTGCCGCCGATGCGGCGCTGTATGCCGCCAAGGCCAGCGGCCGCAACCAGGTCGCAACCGCCGCGATGGCCGTGGCCGCCTGAGGCTGCGGCCCGCCGCCGGCCAGGTTACGCCCAGCCGAGTGCCTTCATGGCCCAGGGCGCATTCCAGATCTTGGTCCTGTGGCTGATCTTCCCGCCGGTGAACTGCATCACATAGACGTAGTCAGTGTCGGTGCGCTTGCCGGTGGGCGGCAGCGGGCCGCCCTGGCCGGTATGGGTGCCGCTGAACACGCCATAGGCGCAGACATTCTGCCGCGCTTCGTCGGTGGCGCAGGATTTCACCGTGTAGCTGCCATCCGGCATGAAGCCGAGCAGGCCCTGCATACAGTTGGTGTAGTCGGCCAGCGTGGTGACGCCGACCAGGAGTTCGGACTGGGCGGTGGCGGCAATGGCTGACATGGGCGAGGCTCCGCAAGGTTGCCGCCAAATGTCAGGAGGCAGGCCCGGTGCTGTACAGGGAAATCAGGCCGCCCCGCCGGGCACCCACAGCACGTCCCCGGCGCCATTGCCGTTCAACGCGCGGGACAGCACGAACAGGTGGTCGCTGAGCCGGTTCAGGTAGCGCACCGCCAGCGGGTTCAACGGTTCGGCGGCAGCCAGCGTCACCACGGCGCGCTCCGCCCGGCGGGCCACGGTGCGGGCCAGGTGGGCATACGCCGCGGCCGGCGTGCCACCGGGCAGCACGAAGCTGCGCAGCGCCGGCATGCCCGCGTTCATCGCCTGGATTTCAGCTTCCAGCCGCAGGCACTGCGCGGCGCTAACGCGCAGGCCGCCCTCGGTACCCGGCACGCAGAGGTCGGCGCCCAGGTCGAACAGGTCGTTCTGGATGCGCGCCAGCATGGCGTCGTGCTCGCCCGCCGTGTGCATGCGCAGCAGGGCCAGGGTGGCGTTGCACTCGTCCACCTCACCCATGGCGGTGACGCGCGGGGCATCCTTGGCCAGCCGGGTGCCGTCGCCCAGCGACGTTTCGCCGGCATCGCCGCCGCGGGTGGTGATGATGTCCAGCTTTACCATTGGCGGCCTGCCGCCAGCCCATTCAGTCGCCAGGTCATGGCCGAAAGCGCCTCGCTCGCCACCGGTTGGCCGTCACGCTGGGCAGGGCGGAAGCGCCAGCGGCGGAAATATTCCTGGGTGGCCCGGTCCAACTCGCGTGAGCCGGAGGTCTCCACCACCTCCACCTGGGTCACCTGGCCGGAGGCGTCAACCTGCAGGCGCACGCGCGTGGTGCCGGTTTCGCCGCGCTGGCGGGCGCCTTCCGGGAAGGCGGGCTGCGGCGGGCGATAATCGGCGCTGGGCGGCGTGGTGGCGCCGGTGATACGGGCGCTGCCCTCGGCCGTGGGCGTCGGAGTGACCGGGCCGGCACTATCGACCGGCTGTTGCCGGGACTGGCCGGGCTGCGTCGCGGCTGGCCGCGCGGGCTGGGGCGATGGCGGCCGCGGCGGCGCCGGCGGCGGCGGCGGGGCCGGTGGCGGCGGCAGGGGCAGCGGCTCCTCCTCCGGCGTGGTCTCGGCTTCCTGCTCGGCCGGCAGTGGTGGCGGCGGCAGCAGCGCGGTGCTGTCCGGCAGCGCCGGCGGCGGCGGCTCCATCAGCAAGGGTGGTGCCGAGCGCGGCGGCGGGGGCGGCTGCAGCGGCACGGCCTCGGGCGGAGGCGGCACCGCGGGCGGCGCGGGTGGCTCGGCTTCCGGCAGGCTGACGGATGCCTCCGCCGGGGGCTGTTCCCACAAGATCTCCACCGCCTCGTCCGGGGGGGGCGTGTTCAGCCGGGGCAGCGCCAGCAGGCCCAGCGCGAAGGCCAGCGCCAGGGCGTGCAGCACCACGGAAGCCGCTGGCGGCCAGGGCCGCTGCCCGGGCGGATGGGTCGCGGTGGCCAGCAAGCGATCCCGGCTCGCCGGGCCGGCCAGGCCGAGCGGCGGCAGGTCCAGCCCCGCCGGCAGTCTCACAGCACCAGCACCCCGTGATGCTTGGCCTTGCCCTCGGGTTCGACGTGGATGCTGATGATGGCGCCATCGACTTCCGCCTTCAGCGCGCTCTCGATGCGGTCGCAGATGGCGTGGCTGTCGTCCACCGTCATTTCGCCCGGCACCACCAGGTGGAAGTCGATGAAGATCAGCCGGCCGGCGTGCCGGGTGCGCAGGTCGTGTGCCTCGATGGCACCCTGGGCATTGGCGCCGACCACGCGACGAATGCGGGCCAGCAGCTCATCCGGCACCGCCTCGTCCATCAGGCCGGAAAAGCTGGCCTTCATCAGCCCCCAACCGCTGAACAGAATATTCACCGCGGTCAGCGCCGCCAGCAGCGGGTCGAACCACATCTTGCCGGTCAGCGCCGCGGCGGCGACACCGGCGATGACGCCGACGGAGGTGACGACATCCGCCACCAGGTGCCGCGCATCCGCCAGCAGTGCCGGGGAGCGGGCGGCGGTGCCGCGACGGAACAGCAGCATCGCCCAGAACAGGTTGAGGATGGTGGCGACGGCGGAGACCGCCAGGCCGATATCGGGGCTGCTGATCAGGCGGGGGTTCACCCAGGCGCCATAGGCTTCATGCAGGATCGAGAAGGCGGCGATGACGATCAGCGCGCCTTCCAGCACCGCCGAGAAGTATTCCGCCTTGGTGTGGCCATAGGGGTGGTTGGCGTCCGGCGGGCGCGCCGCATAGTGCAACGCGGCCAGCGCGGCGCTGGCGGCGGCGACATTGACCACGGATTCCAGCGCATCTGCCAGCAGCGCCACGCTGTCGGTCAGCCACCAGGCACCCAGCTTCAGCGCCAGCACCAAGCAGGCGATGACGACACTACCAATGGCGGTACGGATGACCCTGGTCATGCCAGGGGGTAAGGCCGTGGGATCATGGGGCGGCGCGAAGCTCCGGCTGGGTCAGGTTCATGCCCCGAGCCGGGGGGCCGCCGCAACCCCTTCCCTCACACGGAGAAATACTTCGCCTTCGGATGGTGCAGGACAATGGCGCTGGTGGACTGTTCCGGGTGCAGCTGCCACTCGTCCGAGATGCTGACGCCGATGCGCTCCGCCCCCAGCAGGCGCAGCAGCGGCACCTGATCCTCCAGCCGCGGACAGGCCGGGTAGCCGAAGCTGTAGCGGCCGCCGCGGTAGCCCTGCTGCAACATCTTGTCCATGTCGCGGTCATCCTCCCCGGCGAAGCCGAGTTCGGCGCGGATGCGCTTGTGGGTGTATTCCGCCATCGCCTCGGCCATCTCCACCGACAGTCCGTGCAGGTAGAGATAGTCCTGGTAGCGGTCATCCTCGAACCAAGTGCGGGCGATGTCGCTGGCCTTCTGGCCGACGGTGACGACCTGCAGGCCGATCACGTCGCGACCATCCTCGATATCGGTGATGAAGTCGGCGATACACTCGCCGTCCGTCTTTGGCTGGCGCGGCAGGGCGAAGCGCAGCGCCTCGCTGCCATCCTCGTGGAACAGCACCAGGTCGTTCCCTTGGCCGGCGCACTTCCAATAACCGTAGATCGCCTGCGGCTTGAGGATGTCCTGCTCATCGGTCAGCGCCAGCATGCGCTTTAACACCGGGCGCAATTCCTGCTTGGCCCAGCCAAGGAAGTCGTCCAGCGATTTTCCTTGTTTCCGGAAGCCCCACTGGAATTGGTACAGGCTGCGTTCGTTGATGAAGGGGATGATCGCCTTCGGCACGCTTTCCAGCATGCGGGCGCCCCAGAACGGCGGCACCGGTGTCTCGGTGCCCGCTTGCAGCTTGCGACGGCGGGATTGCGCATAGCCGATATCCACCGGCGCGAAGCCGCGCGGGTCGGCCTGGCCCAAGGTGCGGCTTTCGTTGCGCGCCTTGCCGACGCGCTTCTTCTGCACCGCAGCCAGGTAGTCATCGAAGCTGTTGCCGGTGACCTTGTCCATCAGGTGCAGGCCGTCGAAGGCGTCCCGCGCATAAGCCACGCGGCCGCTGGTCTCGCCGCCGGCATAGGCGCGGACGCAGTCATCCTCCACATAGTTGCGGGTCAGCGCGGCGCCGCCGAGCAGCACCGGAACCTCGATCCCCTGGCGGGCCATTTCCTCCAGGTTCTCGCGCATCACCACGGTGGATTTCACCAGCAGACCGGACATGCCGATGGCATGCGCCTTATGCGTCTTCACCGCCGCCACCATGTCCGCCAGGGGCACCTTGATGCCCAGGTTGACGACGCGATAGCCGTTGTTGGTCAGGATGATATCGACCAGGTTCTTGCCGATGTCGTGCACGTCGCCCTTCACCGTGGCGAGCACGATGGTGCCCTTCTCCTGGCCCTCGATCTTTTCCATGAAGGGTTCCAGGTAGGCCACGGCGGCCTTCATCGTCTCCGCGCTTTGCAGCACGAATGGCAGCTGCATCTTGCCGGCGCCGAACAACTCGCCGACCACCTTCATGCCGTCCAGCAGCACGTCGTTGATGATGGAAAGCGGCGCGATGCCCTGGTCCAGCGCGGCCTGCAATTCGTCGCCCAGCCCCTTGCGGTCGCCATCGACGATGCGGTCCTTGAGGCGCCCCTCGACCGTCTCGGCGCGGACCTTCTTGACGTTGTCCGCGGCCTTCCGGCCGGAGAAGATTTCCAGCACCTTCTGCAGCGGGTCATAGTCCTCGCGGCGTCTGTCGAAGATCAGGTCTTCCACCACCTGCACCTCCTCGGGCGGGATCAGGTGCAGCGGCTTGATCTTGGAGACATGCACGATGGCGCCGGTCATGCCGGCCTTCACCGCGTGGTCCAGGAACACGCTGTTCAGCACGTGGCGCGCGGCCGGGTTGAGGCCGAAGCTGATGTTGCTGAGGCCGAGGATGATCTGGATGTCCGGGAACTCGTCCCGGATCATGCGGATGCCTTCCAGCGTCCACTGGCCCAGCTTGCGGTCATCCTCATTGCCGGTGGCAATGGTGAAGGTCAGCGGGTCGATCATCAGGTCGCTCTGCGGCAACCCGTATTTGTCGCAGGCGAATTCGACCAGGCGGCGGGCGATGCGCAGCTTGTCTTCCGGCGTCTTGGCCATGCCGACTTCGTCGATGGTCAGCGCGATCACGCAGGCGCCGAACTTTTTTGCAAGGACCAGGCGATCAATCGCCGCCTGCTCGCCATCCTCGAAGTTGATGGAGTTGATGATCGGCTTGCCGCCATGCAGCTTCAGCGCGGCCTCGATCACCGGCGTTTCCGTGCTGTCGATAACCAGCGGCGCGTTCACGCTCGAGGTGAAGCGGGTGATGACCTCGTTCATCTCGGCCATTTCGTCGCGGCCGACAAAGGCAGTGCAGATGTCCAGGCTGTTGCTGGCCTCGGCCACCTGTTCGCGGCCGATGGCGACGCAGCCATCCCAGTCATGCGCCGCCTGGCGTTCGCGCCACGCCTTCGACCCATTGGCGTTGCAGCGTTCGCCGATGGAGAAGTAGGCGTTTTCCTGCCGCAGCGAGACGGCGCCATACAGCGACGCCACCGATGGCACCCAGTAGTGCTTGCGCGCCGCCGGCACCGGCCGAAAACCCTTGCCGACCTTGCGCAGCATCGCATCCAGCCCCTGGATGTGCGGGATGGAGGTGCCGCAGCAGCCGCCGATCAGGTTGAAGCCGTCCTCCAGGACGAAGCGCTCCATCCAGCTGGCCATCTCGGCGGCGCCGAGGGGATAGTGGGTCTGCCCATCCACCAGTTCCGGCAGGCCGGCATTGGGCTGCACGCTCAGCAGGCCCGGCCAGTTCTGCGACAGCCACTTCACGTGCTCGGCCATTTCCTGCGGCCCGGTGGCGCAGTTCAGCCCGATGAGCGGCACGTCCAGCGCATTCACCACGGTGGCCGCGGCAGCGATATCGGGGCCGACCAGCAGCGTGCCGGTCGTCTCCACCGTCACCTGCACGAAGATCGGGATGTCGCTGTTGGCGGCCTTGCGTGCGGCCTTGGCGGCGTTGACCGCGGCCTTGATGAACAGCGTGTCCTGGTTGGTCTCGGTCAGCAGCGCATCGGCCCCGCCGGCGATCAGCCCACGGCATTGCTCCTGCAACGCAGCTTCCAGCGCGTCATAGGTGATGTGGCCCAGCGAGGGCAGCTTGGTGCCCGGGCCGATATCGCCGATCACCCAGCGGTCGCGGCCATCGGCAAAGCTCTCCGCCGCCTCGCGCGCCAACTCCACCGCGTTCTTGTTGATCTCGAAGGCGCGCTCGGTCAGGTCGAACTCGCCCAGCGTCACCGGCGACCCACCAAAGGTGTTGGTCAGCACCATGTCGCTGCCGGCTTCGTAGTAGCCGCGGTGGATTTCCCGCACCAGGTCGGGGCGGGACAGCACCAGCACGTCGGTGCAGTTCTCCCGGCCCCAGTAGTCCTTCTCAATGTCGAGCGTCAGCGCCTGGACGCGGCTGCCCATGCCGCCATCGCACAGCAATACGCGGTCACGCAGGGCGTCGAGCAGATGGGGGCGGGACATGGGGTATTCCGTCTGATCAGAAGGTAAGGGCGGGCACGGCGCGCGTGGCCATGCCGGGAATGCGGCGCGCCGGCCACAGCCGCACCTCGATGGGACCAGGCACCGAAACCGGGGCCAGGGCGGCGCAGCCGGCGGCACCGAGCCAACCGGCAATGGCGGCATCGTCGAACCCGGGCCAGCGATGCGCGTTCTTCGCCAGCAACTCGGCACGCTGATGCGGGCCCAGGTCGGCGATCAGCAGCAGCCCATCGGGGCGCAGCACGCGGGCGGCCTCGGCAATGGCAGCACCGGGGTCCTCGGCGTAGTGCAGCACCATCTGCATGGCGACCACGTCGAAGTCCGCATCCGGCAGCGGCAGCCGGTACATGTCGGCCTGGCGCACGGCGCAGCGCGCGGCCAGGCCACGCTCGGCCAGGCGGGCGCGGGCGAGGTGCAGCATGTCGCGGCTGGCGTCCACGCCCAGCGCCCGGGCGGTGCGCGGGGTGATGAGTTCCAGCAGCCGGCCGGTGCCGGTGCCGATATCCAGCAGCGCCGGAATGCGCGCCGGCAGCAGCGCGACGATGGCCTGCTCGATCTCGGCGGCGGGCAGGCCCAGCGCGCGAAGTTCATCCCAGTCCGCCCCATCCCGGCGGAAGGCGGCGCTGGCCTCGCGGGCGCGCTCGGCGGCCAGGCGCACGGCCTGGCGGCGGTCTGCGGCCAGGGTCAGGTCATCCTCCGGCAGGCGGGCCAGCAGGGTGTGGACCAGTTCGGCGTTCGCCGGCACCTGGAAGAAAACGTTGACGCCCTCCGGCAGCCGCGCCAGCAACCCGGCCTCGACCAGCAGCTTCAGGTGGCGGGACAACCGTGGCTGGCTCTGCCCCAATACGTCGCACAGGTCGGTGACGCAGAAGGCGCCGCGGGCGCACAGCGCAAGCAGCCGCAGCCGGGTCGGCTCGGCAGCGGCGCGCAGCTGGGCGAGCAGGTGTTCCATGGCCTTGCCAATGACATAAATATATCCTTATGTCTAGCAGGTATGGCCTGGACCCTCGACGCCCGCATTCCGCTGACCCTGCTGGCCGATGCCGGCGCGCTGGCCGCTGCCCTGGCTGAAGGCCCGCCGGCCGCCGTGCTGCTGGAAGCCGGCGCGGCCGCCCCGTCAGGCGCGGTGGCCGAGGCGCGGTTCGACGCCACCCTGCCGCATGCGGTGGCCTGCGCCTGCTGCCAAGGCCGCGGCCCAGTGGCGGAAGCGCTGGACCGGCTGTTCCTGGCGCGGGTACGCGGGCAGGTGCCCTGGTTCCAGCGCGTGCTGGCGCTGGCGGAAATCCCGCCGGGGCAGGCGCTGGTCGCGGCGGCGCTGGTCGCCGACGCGGTAACAGCCGCGCGGTTCCGGCGAGAAACCCCAGGCGGTTGACCCTTGGGGGAGCGCGGCGACTACAGCCCCAGCCGGCCCCACAGCGCCCGCTCCTCGGCCACCGCCAGCAGCGCTTCCGCCGAAAGCCCCGGCAACAGGCGAGACAGTAACCCCCGCCGCCGCCCGCCGAAGGGCACCAGCTTCACCTTCGGCCCGTAGCGGCGGCGCGCCTCAGCACGAATCTCGCCCAGCCCATCCGCGAGCCCCAGTTCCACCGCGCGACGGCCAGCCCAGAACCGGCCGGTGAACAACTCCTCCGTCGGCGCCCTCAGCTTGCCACCCCGGCGCTGCGTGACCCAGCCTCGGAACTCCGCGTGCAGTTCGGCCAGCAGCGCGTCCAGCCGCGCCAGGTCTTCCGGCCGTTCTGGGCCGAAGGGGTCCCAGAAGCTCTTCTCGGTGCCCGCGGTGCGCAGCCGGCGCTCCACCCCCAGCTTGGCCATGGCGCCTTGCACGCCGAAGCCCTGGGAGATGACGCCGATGGAGCCGAGGATGCTGCCGGGGTCGGCGATGATCTCATCCGCCGCGCAGGCCAGCCAGTAGCCGCCCGAGGCCGCCGCGTCCTCGATGAAGGCGGTGACCGGCAGCTTCTTTTCCTCGGCCAGGGCGCGGATGCGCTGGGCGATCAGGCTGGACTGCACCGGCGACCCACCGGGCGAGTTGATGATGAGAAAGACGGCGCTGGCGCGTCTCAGGCTGAAGGCGCTGGCGAGCACCGGGGCCAGGCTGGCCAAGTTCAGCGCCTGGCCGCCCATGGGGCTGGCGCTGGCCATGATGGCGCCGTGCAGCCGCACCACGGCGACACGGGGGGAGCGGGACAGGAAAGGCAGGTTCATGCCGGCAGAGATGCACCCGCCGGCGCCTGGAACAAGGCCGGCCGGCGGGTGTTTCGCGGCGACAGATCACGCAGGGCTGACCGATGAACCGACCGATCCACCTGACCCGCCGCGCCACCATGCTGGGAACCTTGGTGCGCGGCGGTTGCGCCACCGTGGCCATGGACCTCGCTGGCACCGGTACGGTCGCCGGGCAGCAGGCGCTGGGTGGCTCGGGCGCCGCGCGGCACTGCCCATGGGCCAGGTGGTGCAGGCCCTCATCGACCTCGGCGCCAAGCCGGTCTCGACGCTGACCGCGTGCAGCATCAGCGCGGCATGGACCGGGCGCTCAGGCAGCCTGGCGCTGTTGCTGGGTCAGCGTGCCGATGGCCTGGCGCAGTGCCTGGCCCTGACGCGCCACTTCGGCCGCCGCGCCGCGCATGCCTTGGGCAGCCTCACCGGCCCTACCGGCCGCGGCATCGACGGCGCCGATGATGGTGGAGACCGCGTCGGTGCCGCGCGCCCCTTCCAGCGCGGCGGAGGCGATCTCGCGCGTTGCCGCGGACTGCTGCTCCACGGCGGCGGCGATGGAGGTGGCGATCTCGCTGCTGCGCGCCGTGGTGCTGCCGATATCGCCGATGGCGGTAACGGTGCGGTCGGTGGCGGCGCGGATCTGTTCGATCTGGCCGCTGATCTCCTCGGTGGCCTTGGCGGTCTGCGCCGCCAGCGCCTTCACTTCGCTGGCGACGACCGCGAAGCCCTTGCCGTGCTCGCCGGCCCGCGCTGCCTCGATGGTCGCGTTCAGCGCCAGCAGGTTGGTCTTGCCGGCGATCTCGGCAATCAGCCCCGGCACCTCGCCGATGCGGCGGGCACCGTCGGTCAGGGCGCAGATGGTGTCGTCGGTGGCCTGCACCTTCAGCAGCGCCTCGGCCGACATGGCGGCGCTTTCACCGACCCGGCGGGAGATTTCGTAGACCGTCGCGGTCATCTCCTCGGCGGCGGCGGCCACCGTCTGCGCGCTGCGGCTGGCGCGGCCGGCGCCTTCGGTGGCGCCACTGGCCTGGTTGACGGTTTCGCTGGCGGCACCAGCGGCGGCCTCGGCGGCCTCGGCCATGTGCAGCGACGCCTGGTTGAGCGTGCCGGCGATGCCACCGACGGTGCGCCCGACCTCATCCGCCAGCGCCAGGGTGGCGGCGCGCTGGCTCTGGTCGGCCTGGCGACGCTCCTCGGCGGATTGGAACTCCATGGCCCGCACGCGGGCAGCCTGGTCGCGGAATATGACGGTGGCCCGGGCCATCGCGCCGACTTCGTCGCCGCGCTCGGTATCGGGCACCGCGCCTTCGAGCTGCCCTGCGGCGATGTGCTGCATGGTGGCCTGCAACCGCGCCAGCGGGCGGGCAATGGATCGGGCGACCAGCAGCGCCGCCAGGATGCCGAGCAGCACGATGCCGGCCGCCGGCAGCGCCAGGTTCACCAGGTTGGCGCGGTAGCTGGCGTCCAGGTCGTCCAGGAACACGCCGGTGCCGATGAACAGCCCCCAGGGCGCGAAGCCTTCGACGTAGTTGAGCTTGTTGCGGACCGGGCTCTGCGGGTTTTGTTGGTAGATGATCTGCACGTGGCCGCCGCCGGCCAGGGCCAGGTCGCGCATGTCCCGCACGAAGGGGCGGCCGGTCGGGTCGCGCAGGTCCAGGCGGTTCGAGCCTTCGGTCTGCGGCGCCGTGCCGTTGACCAGCAGCACGCCCTGGTTGTCGTAGATGAACAGGTAGTCTGTGGTGTTGTGGCGCACCGCACGCATCTGGGTGCGGAACTGGCTCAGGGCCTGGTCGCGGGTCAGAGTGCCGGCGGCTTCCTGGGCATGCAGGGCGGTGGCGACACCGCGGGCGACCTGGACGATGCTGGCCAGCTGGGCGCGCCGGTCCGCCAGCATCGCCTGGCCTTGCTGGCGCAGCGCGATGCCGACCAGCGCCACCAGGGCGAGGGTAAACAGCAGGGTGAGCCCCTGCAGGCGCACGGACAGCGTTAGGCGAGGCAGCTTGAGGGTCATGACGGCTTCCAGCGTTTGGATGGCGCCATGCCTACAGGCCCTTCTGTAAACGCGAAGTTTGTATACCTTAGGCTCTTTTGTAGTGACTGCGCTCAATCCTCCCGCTTCAGGCTGCCATCGGCGATGCGGGCGCGCAGGAAGGCGCGGTGCTCGGCAATGAAGTGCTGGAACTCACGCGGGCCGAGCGGCGCCGGCAGCATGCCAATCTGGCCCAGGCGGGCCAGCACCTCCGGCTGCTTCATCGCCTCGGCGGCGGCTGCCCAGATGCGGTTGATCGGCTCGGCCGGGGTGCCCGCGGGCACGTGGAAGCCGAGGAACTCAGCGTAGCTGTAGCCGGGGAAGCCCTGCTCGGCCACGGTGGGTACGTCCGGCAGGTTGGCCAGGCGCTGCGGGGTGGAGACGGCCAACGCGCGCAGCCGGCCTTCCAGCACCAGCGGCACCGCCTGCGGCAGGGTGGAGAAGGTGAACACCGCATCGCCGCCGACCAGGCCGAGGATGGACTGCGCCCCGCCGCGATAGGCGACATGCGTGGCCCGGACGCCGGCGCGCTGCATCAGGGTGATGACGCTGACATAGGGGCCGCTGCCAGCGCCGGAGGAAGCGAAGGGCAACTTGCCATCCTCGCGCCGCATCTGCTCGATCAGGTCTCGCAGGGAGCGCAGCGGGCTGTCGGCGCGCACCACCAGGATCAGCGGGCTGTCCACCAGCTTGCAAACGGGGGTGAAGGCTTTTTCGCTGTCGAAGCCGAGGCCGGGCACCAGCAGGCTGTTGGTGATGAAGCCGGAGGTATCCGCCAGCACGGTGTAGCCATCGGCCGGCGCCTGGGCGGCGACGCCCTGGCCGATGGCGCCGCTGGCGCCGCCACGATTCTCGATGACGATGGGCTGGCCCAGCACCCGCTGCATGGTGGGCGCGGCGAGGCGCGCGGGGGTATCGGCGCCCCCGCCGGGCGGCCAGGCGACGATCATGCGGATGGGGTGGTCCGGCCAGCGCGGCCCGATGGCCGGAGCGCCGGATGGCGCGGAAGGCCGAATCGGCCCGCCAGATACTTGCGCGAGGGCGGTGGCGGGCGCGGCGAGCGTGGCGGCAAGAAGCGCGCGGCGGTGCATGGGATTTCCTCCAGGATTTGCCCACAGCCTGCCGCAGCCGCCGGGGGCTTGCCAGCCCTCGGCGCTGGTTCTCTGATGCCGCCATGAACGAGTTGGACATCTACGCGCAGCAGGGCTTCGCCGGGCGCGCCGGCATGGGTAAGGCACCGGCGCTGCTGGTGGTGGATTTCGTCGAAGGCTTCGCGGACCCGGCGCATTTCGGCGGCGGCACTATCCTGGCCGCCATCGACGCCACAGTGCCGCTGCTGGAGCATGCCCGCGCGCGCGGCTGGCCGGTGGCGCATACCCGCGTGGTCTATGCCGATGACGGCAGCGACGCCGGCGTCTTCACGCTGAAGGCGCCTTCGCTGCTGAAGCTGACCGAGGCCAGCCCGCTGTCGCAGATCGTGCCGGCGGTGGCCCCTCGTAGTGGCGAACTGGTGGTGCGCAAGCAGGGCGCCAGCGCCTTCTTCGGCACGGGGTTGGCGGCGTGGCTGGCGTTCCACCGGGTGGACACGGTGGTGGTGGCCGGCTGCACCACCAGCGGCTGCGTGCGCGCCAGCGTGGTGGATGCCATGCAGCACAACTTCCGCTGCATCGTCGCCACCGATTGCGTCGGCGACCGGGCGCTGGGCCCGCACGAGGCCAACCTGTTCGACATGGGCCAGAAATACGCCGACCTGATGACCAGTACGGAGGTGATGCATGGCACGTGACGCGCTCGGCTGGCGGGCCAAGTTCGCCGCCATCGGCCCTTCCACCAACACCGTGGTGCAGCCGGACTTCGAGGCGATGCGCCCGCCCGGCGTCACCTGCCACTACCGACCGATCTTCACCGCCAATGCCAAGGCGATCTCCAACGAGAGCTTCAAGGCCGGCATCGACGTCATCGCCGGCAACGTGATGGACGCGGTGCGGGTGGGCATGACGCTGGAGCCGGATGGCTTCGTCATGGGCATGTCCTCGGTCACCTTCTACGGCGGCGTCGCCGGGGCGGAACGCTTCGTCGCCCAGGTGCGGGACGAAACCGGCCTGCAGGTCAGTTGCGGCAGCATCGCCACGGCGGAGGCGCTGCGGCGGCACGGGGCGAAGCGCATCGCCTTCCTCTCCCCCTACTGGCCGGTGATGAACGACATCGTCAGGGCGTATTTCGAGGAAGCCGGCTTCGCGGTGGTGCGCGACGTGGCGCTGCACGCCACCAGTTGGACCGGGATAGCCGCCTTCACCACGGCTGACTGCCGCGCCGCGCTGCGCCAGTTGGACAGCGACGACGTGGACGCGCTGGTGCAGGTGGGCACCAACCTGTCCATGGTGCGGCTGGCGGCAGCGGCGGAACTCTGGCTCGGCAAGCCCGTCATCGCCATCAACACCGCCACCTGGTGGCATGTGCTGCGCAGCCACGGCATCGAGGACAAGGTACCGGGCTTCGGGCGGCTGCTGGAAGAGTTCTGAGCCGCCCACCCGCACAGGAGATGACGATGACCGACGCCGAGATTCGCGAGCTGTTGCTCACCACGCGCCGCATCGCCGTGGTCGGCGCTTCCGACAAGCCGGACCGCGCCGGCTACTACATCCCCGCCTTCCTGTTGCAGCACGGCTACGAGGTGGCGCTGGTGAACCCGGTGCTGGCCGGGCGGGAGATCCACGGCCGTACCGTCGTCGCCTCCCTCGCGGAAGCCGGGCCGCTGGACCTGGTGGACGTGTTCCGCCGCAGCGACCAGGCCGGGCAAAGCGTGGACGAGGCGATCAGCCTCGGCGCCAGATCCGTCTGGCTGCAGCTGGGCGTGGTGGATGATGCCGCCGGCGCGCGCGCCCGCGCGGCAGGCCTGGCCTATGTGCAGGACCGCTGTCCCGCGATCGAATGGCCGCGCCTGGGGTTGCCCGCGCGCATTGCCTGAAGGCGTCACTTGAAACGGTGGGCGCGCCGGGCCACGTCGTTCGGCGTCCTGCTTCAGGACGGCACGCCGACTGAACGGGCGATCGCCGCCGGGGAGCCGGGACCCCAGGAGAGATGCGACCATGACCGACGAAGAACGCCGGATCATCAGTGACTACGTGGCCCGGGTTTCCGGCGCCAGCACTGGCGCCGCCCCCGCAGCAGGCAACCCCTGGGGCGGCAGCGTGCCCGCCACCCAGGCGCGGCCGCCGCTGCCGCCGGTGGACCCGGAGGCCGACGCCCTCATCGCCCAGCTGCTGCAGCAATACCCCGAAGCCCGCTACCGGCTGACGCAGACCGCCTTCGTCCAGGAAGCGGCGCTGGTGGAAGCGCAGAACCGCATCCGCCAGCTGGAGTGGGAGCGCGACCAGGCCCGCAGCCAGGCGCAGCAGGTGCAGGCCGCGCCGGCGCCGCGCCAGGGTGGCGGCTTCCTCGGCGGGCTGTTCGGCGGTGGCCAGCAGCGCCCGGCCCCGGGCGGCATGCCGCCGGGCGGGCCGCAGCAAGGCTATACGCCGCAGCCGCAGCCGCAGTATCCGCCGGGCTACAACCCGCAGGCCTTCCAGCAGCCGCAGCAGCAGGGGCCGAGCTTCCTCGGTGGCGCCCTGCGCACCGCGGCGGGCGTGGCCGGTGGCATGGTGGTCGGCAACATGCTGATGAACGCCTTCAGCCATCATGGCCAGGACGCTTCGGCCGCCGCGGCGGGCGGCTTCGGGGGTGGCCATGCCGCCAGCCCGGGCGGCTCGCCCTGGCAGAACCCGGACGCGGTGGCGGCCTCGCAGGGCTGGGACGGCAGCGGCGGCACGAAGGATTTCGGCGCCCCGGATAAGTTCGCGCCGGCGCCGGCCTATGAGCCCGACGCCACCCCCACCAGCTGGGATGGTGGCGGCAGCAGCTATGCGGCCGATGACGGCGGCAGCGATGGCGGCGACTACGGCAGCAACAACGACTGCTGAGCTTCGGCGCCTGGTCGCCACAGGCGGCAGCGTGACCCATCCAGGCGGGCCACGCTGCGGGCTGCATGATTGATGCCCCGCATGGCATGCGTTCTACTGCTGCCATGCGCATACCCGACCTGGACCTGGACCTGCTGCGCTGCTTCGTCACCGTGGCGGAACGCGGCGGCTTCACCAGCAGCGGCGCCGCGCTGGGGCTGACCCAGTCCGCCGTGTCGCTGAAGGTGAAGCGGCTGGAGGACCTGATCGGCCGGCGCGTGTTCGACCGCACCAGCCGCAGCGTGGCGCTGACGCGGGATGGCGAGGCGCTGCTGGGCTATGCCCGCCGCATATTGGCGCTGAATGACGAAGCGGTGCGCCGCATGGTGGCGCCGGCCGTGGCCGGGCGGTTGCGCCTGGGCGTCGCCGACCACTTCGTGCCGCGCACGCTGGCGCCGCTGCTGGCGCGGTTTTCCCGTACCTATCCGGAAGTCCGGCTGGAAGTGGAGGTCGGCCGCAGCCACGACCTGCGCGCCGAACAGGAAGCTGGCCGGCTGGACCTGGTGCTGGGCAAGCGGCGGGATGGCGAGACCGTGGGCCGGCCGATCTTCACCGAAGCGGTGGTCTGGGCCGCCGCGCCGGACTGGCGGCCGCCCGAAGGTCGCCCGCTGCCGCTGGCGCTGCTGCCGCCGGGCTGCATGTTCCGCGACCGCGCCCTGGCGGCGCTGGGCCGGGCCAACCTGGCGCATGAAGTGGTGTTCGTCAGTGCCAGCCTGCTGGGCGTGGCGGCGGCGGCGCAGGCCGGCTTCGCGCTGACCGTGCTGGGCCGCGGCGGCTTCCTGCCTGGGCTGGTGGAGGTGCCCGGCCTGCCGGCGCTGGGCACGGCGGAGATGTGCGTCTTCGGCGATGCCGGGGGCCAGGGCGCGCTGGTGGCGCCACTCATAGAAATGCTGCGGGAAGGCGTGGGGGACGCGCCGCTGGCGGCGCAAACCGCCAGCGGGCAGATCCGTTGAACACCTGACCGCCTGCGACCGAAGCGTCGCCAGGCGGTCAGGCCTGCAACCAGGCACCGCAGCGGGGCTGCCGCAGCGGTGCCTGGCGATACCGCTTCAGCGGCGGGCCGAGGCTTGCTGCACGAAGTTGTCGTACGGGGTTTCCAGCACGCGGAACCAGCTGAACTGCTCGTCGCGGAACGCCTTGTAGTTGGTCCAGATCTTCTTGAACCGCGGGTCGCGGCCGGCGATTTCCTCATAGACCTCATGCGCCGCGTTCCACAGCGCCTGCAGCACGTCGCGCGGGAAGGCACGCAGCTGGGTGCCGCTGGCAATCAGGCGGCGCAGCGCGGCGGGGTTGGCGTAGTCGAAATGCGCCGACATCGCCGTAACCTGCTCGGCGCAGGCGATCTTCAGGATGGCCTTGTAGTCATCCGGCAGCGCTGCCCAGGCCGGCTTGTTGATCAGGAAATAGTTGCGCGAGCTGCCTTCCCAGAAGCCCGGCGTGTAGTAGTATGGCGCCACACGGGCGAAGCCGAGCTTCTCGTCGTCATACGGGCCGACCCATTCGGCCGCGTCGATCACGCCGCGTTCCAGGCTGGGGTAGATGTCGCCACCGGCGATCTGCGTCGGCGAGACGCCGACCTTAGCGAAGACCTGGCCGCCCAGGCCGCCGATGCGGAACTTCACGCCCTGCAGGTCGGCGACGGACTTGATTTCCTTGCGCCACCAGCCGCCCATCTGCGCGCCGGTGTCGCCGGCGGCGATGCCGAAGCAGTTGTAGTCGTTGAACAGCTCGGTCCCCAGCGCCTCGCCGCCGCCATGGTGCAGCCAGGCGGTCATCTGGCGCACGTTCAGGCCCCAGGGGATGGCGGTGTAGAAGGCGAAGCTGGGCTCCTTGCCGATGAAGTAGTACGGCGCGGTCTGGGTGATCTCGATGCTGTTGCTCTGCACCGCATCCAGCGTCTGCAGCGCGGGCACGATCTCGCCGGCCGGGAAGCAGCGGATCTGGAAGCGATTGTGGCTCAGCTCGGCCACGCGGCGGGAGATATGCTCGCAGCCGCCGTACAGGATATCCAGCGTGCGCGGGAAGCTGGACGCCAGGCGCCAGCGAACCTCGGGGCTCTGGGTCTGGGCGATGGCGGGCGCAGCGAGCACGACGGGCGCGGCGGCGGCGGCGCCGAAAAGAGCACGACGATCCAAGATGAAGCCTCCCTGGTTTATTGGCTTGGTCGCAACCTAGCCAATGCCGGGGGCAGAACGGTAGGGTTTTTTACGAAGCTGGCGAGGGGCTGCCGGGCCTGCTCCACGCGGGACAGGCCTCTGGCCCGCGTGGCCGCGGTCACCGCTGGCGGCTTCAACAATCACGCCCTGGCCGGGCGGGAGGGACGACCCACCCGCGCCGACCGGGTGCTAGTTTGCCAAATAGCCCCCATCCACATGCAGCTCGGACCCGGTGATGTAGCTGGCCTCATCGCTCGCCAGGAACAGCACCGCGTTCGCCACTTCCTCGACGCGGCCATCACGCCCCAGAGGTACGTGCTGCATCATCTTCGCCCTGGTCACCGGGTCTGCGGTGATGCCGCTCGTGCGCATCGGCGGCAGCAGCCCGGGGTGCACGGTGTTGAGCCGGATGCCTGCCGCGCCTTCCTGCGTCGCCACGGATTTGGTGATCAGCCGCACCGCCGCCTTGGAGGCGTTGTAGGCGCAGTGGATGCCGTTCTGGCCGACATTGCCGCTGATGCTGCTGATGTTGACGATGCTGCCGCCACCCTGGCCACGCATCTGCTGCACCGCGTATTTCACCCCCAGGAAGGTGCCGCGGGCGTTCACCGCCATGATCCGGTCCCACAGCGCGGTGTCGTACAGGTTGTTGGTGTTGCTGCCGCTGATGCCGGCGTATTGCACCAGCACGTCCAGCCGGCCCCAGCGCGCCAGCACGGCGGCCAGCGCGGCTTCCCAGTCTTCTTCGCTTGGCACGTCCAGCTTCTGGAACGCTGCCTCGCCACCGACCGCGACAATCTCCGCGACAACCTGGTGGCCCTCGACCTCCAGCATGTCGGCCACCAGCACCCGGGCGCCCTGCTCGGCGAACAGCTTCGCCGTCGCCCGCCCCATGCCGGATGCCGCGCCGGTAATCAACGCCACCTTGCCTGCCAGCCGCATCGCCGTCTCCCCTCGTCTTCGTTGGGCAAACTGTCGCGCGTTGCGCCGGGAGGGGCAAGGCCGGCACACTCGGGGCATGGAAACATTGCTGCAGGACTTCCTCCGCTGGGCGGACCCGGTGGCCATCGCGGTCTTCGCAGCCTCCGGCGCCTTGGTCGCCAGCCGCAAGGGGCTGGACGTGGTCGGCTTCATCCTGATCGCCGCCGTCACCGGCTTCGGCGGCGGCACGGTGCGGGATTTGCTGCTGGGCCGCACCCCTTTGTTCTGGCTGCGGGCGCCGCTGCTGCTTGGCATATGCGCGGTGGTGGGCGTGGCGGTGTTCTTCGCCGCGCATCGGCTGGAAAGCCGCTTCAAGGCGCTGGTCTGGGCGGATGCGGTGGGGCTGGCGCTGTATTCCGTGGTGGGGGCCGAAACCGCGTTGATCGCGGGGGCGGACCCCTGGGCGGCGGTGCTGCTGGGCACCATCACCGCCACCTTCGGCGGCATCCTGCGAGACATATTGTGCAACGAGCTGCCGCTGATCCTGCGGCGGGAAATCTACGCCACCGCGGCAGCAGCGGGCGCCGCGCTGTTCGTGATGCTCCGGGTGAATGGCACCGGGCGCGACGCGGCGGTGATGGCGGGGGCGGCACTGTGCCTGGCAATCCGCGCCGCCGCCCTGCTGCGCGGCTGGTCGCTGCCGGCCTACAAGCCCCGCCCCGCACGAAACTACCCCGACGGGCGCTGATCCGTGTAGCCTGTAGGCAACAATACTGCCCCCGGGAGAAACGCATGCGCCGCCGCGCACTTATCACCGCCCTTGCTGTGCCCGCGCTGGCCCGCGCCCAGGGGAATGCCCAGGCCGGCTTCCCGGACCGCCCGATCAAGATGGTCGTACCACTGCCGCCGGGCGGCGCCACCGACATCTGGGCCCGCCTGGTGGCGGAGCCGATGGCGGCCATGCTCGGCCAGCCCGTGGTGATTGAGAACCGCGCCGGCGCCGGCGGCATGATCGGCGCCGAGGCGGTGAAGAACGCGCCGCCGGATGGCCACACCATCATGTTCCACATTGCCAACCACGCGCAGACCCCGGTGGTGCTGAAGCGCTTCCCCTACCACCCGGTCAACGACTTCAGCTTCATCGGCAAGTTCGGCACCACCGCCCTGCCCTGGTGCGTGCGCGGCGACCTGCCGGTGCACAGCATGCGGGAGTTCCGCGACTACGCCCGCGGCCGCGCGCTGAACTACGGCACCTATTCGCCTGGCTCCTCCGGCCATGCCTTCGGCCAGGTGATCTCCGACCACGACAAGCTGGACATGACCGCGGTGCACTACCGCGGCGAGGCACCGATGCTGGCCGACGTGCTGGGCGGGCGCATCCCCTGCGCCTTCCATTCCATGACCGGCAGCGGCGAACATATCCGCGCCGGCCGGGTGCGACCACTGGCGGTGCTCGGGCTGGACCGCGTCCCCTCCCTGCCCCAGGTGCCGACCATGGTGGATGAGGGCTACCCGCGCGAGTTGTTCGGCCGCACCGGCTTCATCGGCGTCTTCGCGCCCAAGGGCCTGCCGGCGCCGGTGAATGCGCGGCTGGTTGAGGCCTTCCGCTACGCCATGCACCTGCCGGCCACGCTGACCCGCATGCGCGAGCTGGACACGGTGCCGCAATACCTGGGGCCCGACGCGTTCAAGCGCGACGTGGAGGAATACCTGGCTTTCTGGACCGCGCTGGTGGAGCGCACCGGCATCACCGCCGAGGGGTGACGCGCGCGCCGCCACTGGCTAGCCTACTGCAAAAATAGGGAGAGACGCCATGAACCGCCGTGCCCTTTTGGCCGCGCCGCTGCTGTTGCCCGCCCTGGGCCGCGCGCAGCCGGCCTACCCGGACCGCTCGGTCCGCTTCATCGTGCCCTTCCCGCCCGGCGGCGGCACCGATACCTGGGCGCGCATCGCGGCCGAAGGCATGCAGCCGGAGTTCGGCCAGCCCATCGTCATTGAAAACCGCGGCGGCGCCGGCGGGCTGCTCGGCACCGAATACGCCGCCAAGGTAACGCCGGACGGCTACCAGCTGCTGTTCACCATCACCACGCATATCCAAACGCCGGTGGTGATGCGACGCTTCCCCTACGACCCGGTGACCGATTTCGCCCCGATCGGCCGGCTGGGGTCCAGCAACGTCGCCTTCGTGGTCGGCCCCAAGGTGCCGGCCGAGGTCACGACCATGGCCGAGTTCGTCCGCTGGTCGGCCGGGCGCGACCTTTCCTTCGGCAGCTATGCCAGCGGCAGCACCGGCCACGCCTTCGCGCTGATGCTGGCCGAGGAAGCCAAGCTGAAGATGGAACACGTGGCCTACCGTGGCGAGACGCCGATGCTGCAGGAGATGCTGTCGGGCAGCATCCATGGCGGTTGGCACAGCATGGCGGCAGCCGGGGAGATGGTGCATGCCGGCCGCGTGCGGCCCCTGGCGGTGAGTGGCCAGCAACGCATCCCCAGCCTGCCCAACGTGCCGATGATGACCGAGCTGGGCTATTCCGCGCGCTTCCGCTTCGGCGGCTTCTCCGGCCTGCTGGCACCGGCGCGCACGCCGCAGCCCATTCTGGACAAGCTGGCGGAGACCTTCCGCCTGGCGGCGAACAAGCCGGCCACGCTGGCGCGGCTGCGGCAGATCGACACCATCCCGGCCTATCAGGGGCCGGCGGAGTTCCGCGCGCAGATCGCCCGCAACCTGGCGGAATGGACCGCCATCACCAATGCGCTGGACCTGCGCATGGAGGGTTAGGCCAGCGCTACGCCAGCGGCGCCTTCGCAAGTTCCGGCGCCACCAGCTTCTCGAACACCGCATCGCCGGCGGCCTGCTGCGCTGCGTCCGGCACGACGCCGCCATTGCGCCAGGCCTTGTAGTCGTCGTGGTGGTCCCAACCCGCGGCTTCGGCCAGCAGGTGGACCCAGTTCTTCACCTGGATCGGGTTGTTGCGCTCCAGATTGACGCCTTCCCGGTGGCAACTATGAAAAATGGTGCAGAGCGTGTCGGCCTGCACCGCCGCCATGGCGTCCAGCGTCTGCCGCTGCGCCTTCTCCAGCGCGCCCGGGATGGACTGGAAGCCGAAGCACATGTGGCCGGGCAGCGGCTTCTGCTCCAGCACCGTCATGCCGGGGATCAGCGCCAGCAGCTCGGCCACCATGCGGTTGACCGGCACCCGGCCGTCGAAGCCGATATGCTGGTGCAGCAGCACGCGGGCCGGCACCGCGTGTCGCAGCAGCGGGCGCAGCAGGTCGCGCTTTGCGTGCAGCACTTCGGTGATGTGCAGCGTCTCGAAGTTGGTCGGCGTCGCCGGCGCCATGAAGTCCTGCATGTTCATGTGGCAGCTGGGGCACCAGGTGGCCACCTGCGGCGTGGCGCGCGCGTTGAACTCGGCCACCGTCCGCGCGGCCATGCCGGCATTGATGGCGGCGCTGGGTTCCTTCGGGCTGCCGCAGCAGGTGGCGGGGCCGCCGCTGGCCTCGGCGCTGATGCCCACGGCTTCCAGCAGCCGCATGGTCAGGCGGACGATCTCGCCGTGGCGCGTCATGTTGCAGCCAAACCAGAAGGTCAGGTCGGTGGCGTCAGCCCCGCGACCTTCAGCCGATCCCGCGTCGGTCATGTCCATTCGCGCTGCTCCTTTTCGGTCATGGTCATGCGGGCGAAGGCCTTGACCCGGCTGACCCAGCCCTTGTCGTCCTTCACCGGCACGCGCGGCGGCTCGCCTACCGCACCGCGGATGCGCATGGTGGCGAGGCGCAGCATGAAGGCGACATCCAGCTGTTCCGGGCAGGCGGCCGAGCATTCGCCGCTGCGAGTGCAGGCGGCAACGAAGGCCAGGCCCTCGGCATTCGGCTCCTCGCCCAGCAGCACCGCGCGCATGCCCTGCGCGGTGGCTTCCGGCGCAGCCGGCGGCAGCGGCAACCAGGCCGGCATCGGGCAGGCCTTCACGCATTCGCCGCAGGCGGTGCAGGCCGCTGCCAGGCGAGCGCTTTCGGCCAGGATGCGCTCGGCATGCTTCACGGCGCCGGCACCACCGCGATGCCTTCGATCTCGATGCAGACCGTGGTGGTGGTGAACTGCGCGCCGCCGACGCAGGTGCTGGCCGGCGGCACCGGCAGGCGCTCGAAGATGCGGCGGCGGATGGTGTTGAAGCCTTCGTAGTGCCGCATATCGGTGAGCCAGGTGGTGATCTTCAGCAGGTGCGAAAGGTCGGCGCCCTCGCTGGCCAGGGCGCGTTCCAGCCGAGCCAGGCATTCCTCGGCCTGCACTTCTACGGGTTGGTTCTCCGCCGCGCTGCCGCGCGCGGTGACGCCGGAACAGAAGATCAGCTTGGCGCCGCCGCCAAGCGGCACGACACGGGCGGGCGGAAACAGCGGGCGTTGCGACATGCTTGGATTCCTCACCAGCCGTTAATGCGCGGCCACACCGCGACGACCTCGCGGCTGCCATCCACCACATGGTAGCGGTCATGCGCCGCCGCTGTCATGCAAGTATGGTTCGGCGCCACGCGCAGCTTGGCGCCAATCGGTAGGCGGTCGAACGGCAGCGGCGCGCTGCTGGTCATCTCGCCATGTTCCTGGTGGGTGCGGCTGATGATCGCCTCGCCGAAGCTGGCGGCGCCATCCTCGTCCCAGACCAGGCCGAAGCCGTAGTCGCGCGGCGCGTTGGCGGTGCTGCGGTCCTTGCTCAGCGCCAGGCCGCCGGCATCCAGCAGCACGGCGTTGCGGGCGGGCTTGCGGCCGATGACGCTGGTCAGCACCGTCATGGCGATATCGCTTTCCGGGTGGGTGCCGAGCTGCGCCTGGAACAGGTCGCCGAACATGTACACGCCCGCGCGCACATCGGTCACGCCGTCCATGCGCTTCGCGTACAGCGCGGTGGGGGAGGAGCCGAGCGAGACGATGTCACAGCGCAGCCCCGCTTCGCGCAGCCGGTTCGCCGCCAGCACGATGCCGCTGCGCTCCTGCTCCGCCACCGCGGCCATGTCGTCCGGCGAGCGGCCATTGTAGCTATGGCCGGAGTGGCTGAGCACGCCGCGCAGCGTGCCGCCGAGCGCCTGGGCAATCTCCAGGAACTCGGCGCTGTCGGGCGGCACGCCGCCGCGGCCTTCGCCGACATCCACTTCTACTAGTGCCAGCAGCGGGCCGGGATGCGCCGCGATGGCACGCGCGGCCTCCACGTCGTCGGTGATCACCTTCACCTGCGCCCCGGCGGCGTTCAGTGCTGCCACCGTGTCCAGCTTCTGCGGCGTGATGCCGGCGGCGTAGATCTGGTCGGCATAGCCGCCGGCCGCAAAATACTTCGCTTCGGCCAGTGTGCTCACCGTGATGGGCCCGAAGCCCGGTGCCGCCAGCGCCGCCACGTCCAGGCTTTTCGCGGTTTTCAGATGCGGCCGCAGCACCAGGCCGGGGTGGCGCGCCACGGCCGCCTGCATCATCGCCAGGTTGCGCTTCAGGATCGCCAGGTCCAGCACCAGGCAGGGGGTGGGCAGGTCGTCGAGCGTCATGCGGCGTTCCAGTTTGAGTCGGCATCCAGCGGCAGCACCGGCCGTGGCAGCTTGGTCCAGGCGAAGCGGGTGAGGATTGGCGAGGTCAGCCCCAGGCAATCCACCTCCACGATGCGGTCATGGGTGAAGAACTCGTCGAAGCCACCGCGGAAATGCCCGCGGGACTTCACCACCACGGCACGCGCGGCGGCAATGTCCAGGCCGAGATGCTCGAAGAAGGCGGGGTCGGCGCATTGCGCGCGGTTGCTGACCACCACCACGGTCACGCCGCCGATCCGCAGCGCCGCTGTCGGGCCAAGCCGCATGGCGGTGCCGGCATAGATGCCGCGGCGTCCCGTCACCTCGCCGTTGGACAGGGCCACCACCTCGGCATCGGCGTCGAAGCGCTGGCTGAAGGCGTCGTCCGCGCCCAGTGTGCCCTGCGGTTGGTTGAAGCGCGCGGTAAAGTGGGCGCCCTGGCCGGCGGCATGGGCTGCGGCGGCCAGGAGGGGATCGTGGATGATGCCGACCAGGCAGTCCCGCACGCCGGCCTCGACGAAGGCACGCAGGATGAACATGGTGTTGCCGCGCGCGCCGCCGCCGGGGTTGTCGGCGACATCGGCGAAGGCCATTGGTACCGGGCTGTGCAGGGCGCGCTGCGTCGCTTGCTCCAGCGGGGTCAGGGCGGCGACGAAGCGGTCACGCCGCGCCCAGGCCGCCTCGGCCAGTTCCAGCGACAGCGCCTCGGCGGCTTCGGGCGTGGTTGCGGTCACCACGGCGGTCATGCCGTTGAACGGCGTATCGCCATAGGCGAAGCCGCCCATGACGCTGACGTTCACGATGCGCGGGTCCGCGGCGGCGCGTTGCTGGCCAAGGTTGATCACCTCGGCATAAGGCCCCTGCGCCGTCAGCATGGAAACCGTCGGCGCCACGATGGGTAGGCGGCGATGCGCGCGATGGAAACGCTCACCCGCCAGCAGACGGCGCAGCAGCGCGGCGCTCTCGGCACCGCGCTCGCGCATGTCCAGATGCGGGTTGGTGCGGTAGCCGACGAAGGCGTCGCAGTCCCGCACCATGCCGTCCGAGACATTGGCGTGCAGGTCGTAGCTGCACACGAAGGGCACCTCGCCCAGCACCTCCCGCACCAGGCGTTGCAGCGTGCCTTCGGGGTCGTCCAGGCTTTCGGTCAGGCCGGCGCCGTGCAGCACGGCATAGACACCGTCCACCTCTCCGCGCAGCGCTTCCAGCCCCTGCCGCCACAACGCCCACATGCGTGCCCAGGCGGTGTCGGCCACCGGGCCGTTGGGCTCCGCCATGGCCAGCAGGATGGGCCGCGGCTGCCAGGGGCCGGCGGCGTCCATCGCCGCGACGAAGCCGGGCATCTCCCCCAGCGCGGCCGAAACCGGGGCGCGCGCATCAGTCAGGATCGCCTCGCCCTCCAGCCAGCAGCGGCCGGTGAAGTCGGCTATGGTCGCCACTGGGGCAAAGCGGTTGCACTCGATGGAAAAGCCCAGCAGGGCGATGCGTGGCGCGGAGGCGCCCGGGGGAAGGGGCGCGCTCATGCCTCCACTCCCAGCAGTTCGGCATAGCGCTGCGTCGCCTTCAGCCCGCTGCCGGTCAGTACCACCACCGTCGTCTCGCGCGGGCTGATGGTGCCCGCCGCCAGCAGCCGCTCGAACGCGGCGGCGGCCTGGGCGCAGGTGGGTTCCACGTAGACGCCACCCTTGGCCAGCTTCAGCGTCATCGCCGATATCTCCGCCTCGCTCAGCATCACCGCGCCGCCCTGGGTTTCCGCCATTACGCCCAGGCATTCCGGCAGGCGGATCGGCTTGGCAATGGCGGTGCCCTCGGCAATCGTTGGCAGCGCCGCAACCGGCGCCTCGCCCAAAAAGCCCCGCGCGATCGGCGCGCAATTCGCCGGCTGCGCCGCGAAGATGCGCGGCAGCCGGTCGATCTGCCCCGCCCGCAGCAACTCGGAAAAGCCGATGCCGCAGCCAAGCACGTTAGACCCGGCGCCGCAGGGCACGATGACGTTGTCCGGCGCGCGGAAGCCAAGGTCCTCCCACAGCTCATAGGCCAGGGTCTTGGTGCCGTGCAGGAAGAAGGGGTGCCAGTTGTGGCTGGCATAGAACATCCGCGCCGCCTGGCGCTCGGCCTCGTCCGAGCAATCCTGCCGCGACCCCGGCACCAGCTCGATCTCAGCGCCCGAAGCGCGCGACTGCACCGTCTTGGCCGGGCTTGTGCTGGCCGGCACCAAAATCTTCGCCCGCATGCCGCCCGCCGCCGCATAGGCCGCGATGGCGGCACCGCCATTGCCGGAACTGTCCTCCAGCACCGCGTCCACGCCCTGGGCGCGCAGCAGGGAGAGCATCACCGACGCACCACGGTCCTTGAAGCTGCCAGTGGGCATGAACCACTCGCACTTCAGCAGCGCGGTGCCGCCGCCGAACTGGCGTTCCACCAGCGGCGTGCAGCCCTCCCCCATGCTGATCCGGCTGTCCGGCACGAAGGGCAGCGCCGCGGCGTAGCGCCACAGGCTGCGGTCGGCGCTGGCAATCTCGGCCCGGCCCATGCCCGGCAGCGGCGTCAGCAGCAGCGGCTGGCCGGCATCGCCGCACCAGCGGGGTTGCGCCAGAGGCCAGGTCTGGCCGGAACGGGGGTCGAGGTAGCAGGGCATTTCCATGCTGCGCACCCTTGCCGTTTCGCGGTTCCGGAGCAAGGCTCGCGGCATGCCCGACCAGACCCCGACCTCCCCCGCCCTGCAAACCCTTGCCCCCGTCGCCCGGCTGACCGCCGAGCTGGTGGCGCTGGACAGCCGATCCTCCGTCTCCAACCTGGCCGTGGCCGAACGCATCGAGGCGGCACTGCCCGGCTTCGACGTGGAGCGGGTGGACTACACGGACGCCAATGGCGTGGCGAAGCGCTGCCTGGTGGCGCATCGCGGCCCGCCCGGCGGCTATGCGCTTTCGGGCCATATGGACACGGTGCCGGACACCGGCTGGCAGACCAACCCCTGGGACCCCCGGGTGGACAGCCAGGGCGTCATGCACGGCCTCGGCAGCGTCGATATGAAGGGGCCGGTGGCAGCCTGCGTCATGGCGGCACTTTCGGTCGGCCCGAACGTACCAGCGACCCTGCTGATCACCACGGATGAGGAAACCACCAAGGCCGGCGCCCGTGCCGTCGCCGCCAGCGATGCCGCGCGCCGGCTCGGCCTGAAGGGCATCGTGGTGGCGGAACCGACCCACCTGACGCCGGTGCGCGGGCATCGCAGCAGCATCAACTTCCTGGCCACCGCCAAGGGGGTGCAGGCGCATTCCTCCACCGGCCAGGGGCTGAACGCCAACTGGGCGCTGATCCCCTTCCTGGCGGAGATGAAGACCATCTATGAGCAGCTGCGCCACGACCCGGCGCTGCACGACCAGGCCTATGCGCCGCCGTTTTCCGACTTCAACCTGGTGGTGGACAACCACGGCACCGCGGTGAACGTGAACGTGCCGCTGGCCAGCTGCCGCATCAAGTTCCGCTATTCCCGCAGCCTGGATCCCCGGCCGATCCTCGCCCAGGTGCAGGCGGCGGCGGACCGACACGGCGTGGCGTTGGCCGTAGCGGCCGAAGGCACCCCGCCGGAGCTGCCGCTGGACCATCCGCTGATCCGGCTGGCCAGCGACCTGACCGGCAAGTCCGCGCTGACCGTACCCTTCGGCACCGATGCGTCGGAGTTGCAGGAGGTCGCCCCCTGCGTCGTCCTCGGCCCGGGCGGGATCGAGACCGCGCATACGCCGTTCGAGTGCGTGCCGCTGGCGCAGCTGGACCTGGCCGTCGGGCTGTTCCGCCGCTTCCTGGAGCAGGGCGCATCGGGCTGAAGCGGCCGCCGCCGGGTGACGAAACGTAACCAGCGTTGCAGCACGTAAAGTTACCGGCCATGCCCCTGCCGTATTGCGCGCGATATACTACGTCTGACGCCAGACCCGCGCCTTGCGCCCACGCCTCACGAGGGAAGCCATGCTGAACCGCAAACTCGCCCTGAGCCTGACCGGCCTGCTGGCGCTCGGCGCCTGTGCCGTGGCGCCGCCGTCGGCGCCGACCGTGCTGTCCACCCCGCCCGAGGGCAAGGACCTGGCCAAGTTCCAGCAGGAAGACATGAACTGCCGGGGCTACGCCATGAACAATGCCGGCGGCACCGTGCAGTCCGGCACCAATGCCGGAGTCGGCAGCGCCGTGGCCGGCACCGCTATGGGTGCCGCGGCGGGCGCGCTGCTGGGTTCGGCCGGAGGTGCCGCCGGGGCGGGTGCCGCGGTCGGCGCCGGCATCGGCCTGCTGGCCGGCAGCGCGGTGGGGGCGGACCGGGCCCGGCAGGCCGGCTACAGCGCGCAGCAGATCTTCGACATGGCCTATTCGCAGTGCATGACCGCCTCGGGCAACAAGATCGAGGGGCCGATCGCGCCGGCCTATGGCTACGCCGCGCCCGGATATGCCGCGCCTGGCTATCCCGCGCCGATCTATGCAGCGCCCTACCCCTACTACGCCGCGCCCTACCCCTATTATGGCCCGAGCGTGGTGATCGGCCCGCGCTGGGGCTACGGATATGGTTATGGCTGGCGCGGCCGCCGCTGGTAGACGCCCGGCCTATTCCAGCTTGAGGCCGAGTTCGGCGATCTTGCGGGCCCAGAAAACGCTCTCGGCCTTCACCGCGGCGGCGAATTCGGCCAGCGGACGGGCTGGCGCCGGCTCCAGCCCCTCCTTTTCCAGCCGTCCGGCAAAGCCCGGGCTGGCCGCGGCGGTGCGGGCGGCGGCGGCCAGGGCGTCCAGCAGCGCCGGTGGCGTGGTGGCGGGCGCGAATACTCCGTGCCAGCCGGTGATCACGGCACCTGGCAGCCCGGCCTCGGCCAGGGTCGGCACCTCGGGCAGCGCCGCGATCCGGTGGTCGCCGGTCACGGCAATCGGCCGCAACCGGCCCTCGCGGATCAGCGCGATGGCCGGCGGCGGGGAGGAGAAGTTCATCGTCACCCGCCCGGCCACCACATCCAGCAGCGCCGGGGCGGTGCCGCGGTAAGGCACGTGCTCCATCTCCACCTTCGCCGCCTCGCTGAACAGCACGCCGGCCAGGTGATTGGCATTGCCGACACCGCCGGAGGAATAGGTCAGCTCCCCCTTCGGCCGAGCGCGGATCAGCGCCAGCAGCTCCGCCAGGGTGCGGGCCGGCACATCCGGGTTCACCACCAGCAGGTATTGGTAGGAGGAGGTCTGCGCCACCGGCACCAGCGCCTCCGCCAGGTCCATGCGGTCGCCGCGTTGCAGATGCGGGTTGACCACGATGTTGGTGGAGACGGCGTAGAGCAACGTGGTGCCATCCGGCCGGGACCGCGCCACCGAGACCGAGCCGACATGGCCCGCCGCACCGGCGCGGTTGTCCACCACCACGGTCTGGTTCAGCGCACGGGCAAAGGCGATGCCGAACTCCCGGCCGGAGATATCGGTCCCGCCCCCGGCGGCATAGGGCACCACCATGGTCAGCGGGCGGCTGGGCTGGGCACGCAACGGCAGCGGCGCGGTGGCCGCGGCGGCAAGCAGCAGGCGGCGGGGCAGGGTCATCATGGGTCTCCCAATCGTGTGCGCGGTAGCGCTTGGTTTGCGCCGCCGCAAGGCGGCACCCTGCCGGCCGTGCGACAAGCCCCGCGATCCGCCGGGAAGGATTTATCTGCCGTGAAGTTCCTGTTGCCGCTGCTACTGGCCCTGGCAGCCTTGCCGGCCGGCGCGCAAACCCAGAGCGAGGCCGTGGCGCAAGGCCGCGCCACCGCCGAAGCCTGGTGCGCCAACTGCCATGTGGTCGGCAGCGGCACCCGCACCGGCAACGACGCGGCGCCCAGCTTCGTCAGCATTGCCCGCCGCCAGCCGGAGCCGACGGCGCTGCGGACCTGGCTGGGGCAGCGCCACAAGGAGACGATGCCGAACTACGAGCTGTCCCGCGCCGAGATCGACAACCTCGTGGCCTATATCCTCAGCCTTGGGCGATGATCCGCGCCAGGGCGGCGGGTTCGGTCAGCATCGGGTAGTGCCCGGTATCCAGCTCATGCCAGCGGGCGCCCAGCGTGTCCCGCGCGCGTTCCTGGTGGGCCTTGGGCGGGTTGGCGCTGCGCCGGCACCATAGCACCGTCGCATCCCACTTCTGCTGCCAGAAGCTGGGCAGCCGCACTGCCGCTTCCATCGCCGCGATGGGGTGCTGGGTGTAGCGGTCCAGCGCGAACTGCTTCAGCGCCGGCGGGAAATCGGCGAACAGCCGGCTCTCGGCATCCTCCCGCGTCGGGCCGCTGGTCAGTTCGCTGTTCACTTTTGTCGGGCGATTGACGATCTCGTCCAGCCGTTCGCCATCCATCAGCGCCAGCGCGTCGGCGAAGACCACGCGGCCGATCCGGTCGCGGGCGCGTTCCGCCACCGCGCACAGCACCATGCCACCCGTAGAAGTGCCGGCCAGCACTACGTCCTTCAGGTCGTAGAAGTGCATCATGGCCGCGACTTCCTCAGCCTGGCTTTCGGTGGTGATGCCGGGGCGCAGGTACATGGCGCGCTCGGCGCAGCCATCCAGCGTGGGGGTGAAGACCAGATGGCCCTGGGCGCGCAGCTCGGCGGCCACCAGGTTCCAGATCCAGCCACCCTGGTAGGCGCCGTGCAGCAGTACGATGTTGCTCATTTTTCTTCTTGTTCCTCCGGAACGACGTTGCAGTGGCGGCTCAGAACTTCTCGACCCAGGGCCGCACCTCGATCTCCCAGCTCCAGGACGATTTCGGCTGGTTGATCAGGTGCAGCGTGCTTTCGGCGATCGCATCGGGGTCCAGCAGCGTCGCGTCGCCCGCCTCCGGCCGGCGGCTGCTGCGGATGCCGCCATCGATGACGATATGCGCGACGTGGACGCCTTTCGGGTGCAGCTCCCGCGCCATGGACTGCGCCATGCCGCGCAGCGCGAACTTGGCCATGGCGAAGGGCGCCGACTGCGGATAGCCCTTCACCCCCGCGCTGGCGCCGGTCAGCACGATGGTGCCGGCGCCCTTGGCGACCATGCGCTTCGCCGCCTGCTGGGCGCACAGGAAGGCGCCGAAGGCGGTGACCTGCAGGGTCTTCTGCACCTCGTCCGGGTCCAGCTCGGCGAAGGCGCCGCGGATGCGGTAACTCGGATTGCACACCACCACGTCGCTGTCCGGCACGGCGGCGAACAGCGCCTCCACCTCGGCGCGCTTCGTCACGTCGCAGGCATGGACCGAAGCGCCGGTCTCGGCCGCCAGCGCCGCCAGCTTGGCGGTGTTGCGGGCGGCCAGGGCCACGCCGTAGCCGTTTCGGGCCAGCAGCCGGGCGAGCGAGGCGGAAAACCCCTCCCCGGCGCCGATGATCAGTGCGTTGGGCATGGACCCCTCCCATTTGCCTGCATCCTGCGCCGGCTGGCCGGTGCTGGGAAGCGCCGCTTGTCCGCCCGGCGGCCCAGGGCTACAGCACCGCCAGCCGCCTGCACCCAGGGATCATGCCGATGTCCGACTTCGTCTATTTCGAGGATTTGACGGTTGGCCAAAAGGCCAGCTTCGGCAAGACCATCACGGAATCCGACATCGTGCTGTTCGCCGCCGTCACCGGGGACACCAACCCGATGCACCTGAACGCCGAATACGCCAAGGGCACCATCTTCAAGGAACGCATCGCCCACGGCATGCTGGCGGCGGGGCTCATCACCAAGGTGCTGGGCACCCAGCTGCCGGGGCCGGGCACCATCTACCTGTCACAGACGCTGAAGTTCCGCGCCCCGGTCCGCATCGGGGAGACGGTGACCGCAACGGTGGAGGTGATGGAACTGCACCCCGAGAAGCACCGCGCCACGCTCAGCACCATCTGCACCGTCGCCGGCAAGTCGGTGCTGGATGGCGAGGCCATCGTCTCGGTCCCCAGCCGCGCCAGCAAGCCCAGCGCATGAGCCAGCCCGTCATCATCCGCGACTGGCGCCAGGTGCCGGACGCGCTGCGGGGCTGCACCCTAGCGCTGGGCAACATGGATGGCGTGCACCTGGGCCACCTGGCGGTGCTGCGCGCCGCCCACGCCGCCCGGCCGGAACTGCCACTGGCGGCGCTGACCTTCGAGCCGCATCCGCGCGAATACTTTCGCCCGGACGACCAGCCGTTCCGGCTGACGCTACTGCCGGCCAAGGCGGCGGCGCTGGGTGCGGCGGGGGCCAAGGCGGTCTTC